>CAZZVI010000039.1:0-2678 GCA_964657335.1 uncultured Terriglobus sp. | reverse complement strand
CGCTCAAGAACCGCAGGATTATTCAGGATGGATAACAGCTCATCACTCATGGTCTCGTTGTCAGATGCAACAACTCCTGCCCGGCGCTTGCGCTCTTCCCCGCAACGAGCCGGCTGCAACGAGTGTTTTTTGACGAGACCGCAACAGCAGCGGTGAATCGACATCCCGATGCAATTCCCGCCTCAGGCAGGAAATGCGCAACGCATCGAACGACATATGCTTCCTTACACAGAGAGCGGCGCGGGCGAGACGGTGCTCGTGTTCACTCACTTCTTCGGCAGTTCGCGGCGTGAGTGGCGTCACGTCGTCGAGCGCCTCTCTCTAGCGCACCGCTGCGTCGCGGCGGACATGCCCGGCTTCGGCGAAGCAGCCGGCATCACCGGCTACAGCGTCGAGGAGATGGCCGCACACCTTCGCACATTGGCTGAGTCCTTCGCGCCTGCTCCCGTACTTCTGATCGCGCACTCCTTCAGCGGCAAAGCGGCGATGGTTCTGGCTGCGGAGCCTCCTGCCAACCTTGCCAGACTCATACTGATTGCGCCTTCGCCACTCGTGCCGGAGCCCATCTCCGACAATGCACGCAAGGAGATGCGCATCCGTAATAAGACGCTCGAAAGCGCGGAGGCCTTCATCAAGGGCAGCCACTATCGCCCGCTGAGCGACGAAGACGAAGAGTTCGCCATCGAAGACGTAATGCGCGCAGTCGAAGGCGCCTGGTTGGCATGGCCCGACAGCGGCTCGCTCGAAGACTGGTCCGAACGCATCACCGAACTCCGCGTCCCAACCACGCTTGTCGTCGGCGACAAAGATCAGGCGATCCCGCTCGACTTCCAGCGGAAACACACGCTGCCGCTGGTCGAGAAGGCTGGAGGCAAACTCATCGTGATCGAAGACGCTGCCCACATGCTGCCCAATGAGGCTGCCGCGGAGTTGGTGTTAGCGATCGAAAATGCGATCGGATCATCCCGCCTTTAACGACTTCGCTCTGTCTCAAAGCACACCCAAACCTCTGTCATCCCGCAGCGTAGCGAAGGGATGACAACGCAAAAAGACCCGGCGCTTGCCGGGCCCTTTCAGTTCGTTTCAGCGTGGTGCTACGAAGCGGCTTCTTCGGTAGCGACCTGCTTCGCTTGGGCGATGGTTGCGTTCGGATCGCCGATCTTGAAGCGGGCGAAGCGGCGGACGGTGATGTTTTCGCCTAGCTTGGCGACTTTAGTTGCGATCACCTGCGCCACGGTTTGCGACTGCTCCTTGATGAAGGGCTGGTCGAGCAGACAGACTTCCTCGTAGAACTTGCCCATCTTGCCTTCGAGCATCTTCTCGACGATGTTTGCCGGCTTGCCGGTTGCGGCGGCCTGCGAGCGGTAGATTTCCTTCTCGCGCTCGATGTCCGCTTCGGTCACTTCGTCGCGGCCGATGTAGCGCGGGTCGACTGCCGCGATATGCATGCTGATGTCGCGCAGCAGCCCCTGGAAGTCGTCCGTGCGGGCCACGAAATCACTCTCGCAGTTGAGCTCGAGCATGACGCCGATCTTGCCGCCAGCGTGAATGTAGTTGCCGACCGCGCCTTCGTTGGTGGAGCGCGACGCTTTCTTCGCGGCCGATGCCATGCCGCGCTTGCGGAGCACGACGAAAGCGTTCTCCATGTCCCCGCTTGCTTCCTGCAGCGCCTTCAGGCAGTCGCCCATGGGCGCGCCGCTCTTTTCACGCAGTTCCTTCACGAGCTTTGCATCGATCTTCACAGGTGTCTCCGTTGCCATCTTTTCTTCCTTTGCTATGAGTGCAGCGTGCTCGTACACAGAAAGAGCGTGGTGCCTGTTGCGGCAGCCACGCTCTCCGTTGATTCGTTTCGGAGAAGCTTACGCGCCGGTAACTGCTGCCACGGGCTCTTCCACGGTGTCAGTGTCGGAGACGGGCTGCTTGCGAATGTTGCCGCCCAGAACCGATTCCAGATCGACGGTTTCTTCTTCCGGCGGCTCCGGTCCAGCGGTTGCAATCGGGTTGGACTCCTGCGTCTCTTCATCTTCCAGACCGATGAAGTGCGCTTCTGTCGCGACCGGAGTCACGTCGGCCATCTCGTTGGCGATGCTCTTATCGCCGATCATCTGGACACCCTCATACGCCGAATCGGCAATCTTGGTGGTGAACAGGCGAATGGCGCGTAGAGCGTCGTCGTTGCCGGGGATCACGTAATCGACCACGGTCGGGTCGCAGTTTGTATCGACGACTGCAACGACCGGGATGCCGAGCTTGCGTGCTTCCGAGACGGCGATGGCTTCGTTGTTTGAGTCGATGACAAAGATCGCATCCGGCAGGCGGCGCATGTTCTTGATGCCGGACAGGTTCGTATGCAGAGCCTTGCGCTCACGTTCCAGCTTGATGACCTCCTTCTTCGTCATCAGCTCGAAACGACCATCCACAGACATCTCATCCAGTTCTGCAAGGCGCTTTACGCTCTTCTGGCAGGTGACCCAGTTTGTGAGCAGGCCGCCGAGCCAGCGCGAGTTGATATACGGCATGCCCGCGCGCTTTGCTTCCTCTGCGACAGCGTCCTGCGCCTGGCGCTTGGTGCCGACGAATAGGATCAGCTTGCCGGTCGAGGTCAGGTCGGTGACGAACTTCGACGCTTCCTTGAACATCTTCAGCGTCTTCTGCAGGTCGATGATGTAAATGCCGTT
>CAZZVI010000038.1:0-21207 GCA_964657335.1 uncultured Terriglobus sp. | reverse complement strand
TCCTGTGCGGGCGCCATCTGGCCTGGGGATACGTGGATCACGGGCCGATCGTCGCGATCCAGGCTCGTCTCTCGGAGACGCTGTTCGGCGATTCGCTGCTCGGTATCCGCGTACTGTCCGCAGCCGGCGGCGCGGTGCGGATCGGACTGACGGGACTGCTGTGCTGGGCGCTGGGTGGTCGGCGGTCCGCGCAGGCGCTGGCGATGCTGATGGTGTTCACCGCGCCGATCTACCTTGGCATCGACGGCTTTCTTTCGATGAACAGCTGGGAAGCGATGTTCTGGATGCCATGTCTGTTAGCGCTGATCCTGCTGCTGCGCGACGAGGCTGCCGGGGTCGACCGCAGATGGGTGTGGTGGACGATGCTTGGCGTGTCGGCAGGGATCGGTCTGCTGAATAAGCCGTCGATGGTCTTCTTCCTGGTGACGGTGGGTGTGGCACTGCTGGTGACGCCGCAGCGGCGTGTCCTGTTTACGCGACAGGCGGTCTTCGGGATTGCACTGCTGATTGCCATCGCTCTGCCCAATGTGATCTGGCAGGTGCATAACCACTGGCCCACGCTGGAGTTCCTGCACAACGGCCGCGTCGAGAACAAGAACATCCGTTTGTCGCCGCTCAGCTTCGTTCTGAACCAGCTTGTTGTGCTCGGCCCATGGTCTGCGTTTGTCTGGCTGCCTGGCCTGGTGCACCTGCTGCGGCGCGGGGATCGGCGGTGGATCGGCATTGCTTACCTGCTGTTCCTTGTCGTGATGATTGCGCTGGGCGCGAAGGACTACTACGTCGTTCCCATCTACCCGGTGCTCTTCGCCGCGGGCGGCGTCGCCTGGCAAAATCGCTTTGCCGGCCGCACCTCCGTGCAGCGCGACCGCGTCTTCGCCTTCCCCGTTGCCGCGGTTGTCTCCATCCTCTTCACACTTGCAGCTCTGCCGTCTCATACGCCCGTGTTGAGGCCGACGGCCTATCTTCGCTATGTCAAAGCGCTGCACCTGCCGAGCACCGACACGGAGAATGCAGAGCGTGCGGTGCTCCCGCAGTTTTTTGCCGACCGCTTTGGCTGGCAGGAGAATGCGGATGAAGTGACACGCATCGTCCAGCAGCTTTCGCCGGAGGACCGGGCGCATGTCGGCATCTTCTGCGGCAACTACGGCCAGGCAGCTTCACTCGAGTTTCTCGGCAGGAACCTGCCTCCGGTCATCAGCGGACACAACAACTACTGGCTGTGGGGTCCGCGCGGCCTTGACGGTGAAGTGATGATCATCGACCGCGAGACTTCCCCTGAGAAGTTGCGCCAGCTCTACCGCGAGGTGCAGGTCGTCGGGCATGTCGACAATCCTCTATCGATGCCCTATGAACGCCACGACATCTACCTGGTGCGTCATCGCAAGGTGCCGCTGGCGCAGGACTGGGCAGAGAGCAAGTTCTATTACTGAGCTTTGCCTCGGCCCGGTGAGGTGCTACGCTGCATCTCACCCGCATGGCCACAGACCCAAAGCACGAACTGCCGCATGTTCTCGGCGCGCGGCACGCGACGGCCATCGTCGTGGGCATCATCATCGGCTCGGGCATCTTTCTTGTGCCGCGCGAGATGATCGCGGCGGTTGGCAGTTCGCGCACCGTCTACCTGGTGTGGATCGTCGGCGGCCTGCTTTCGCTGTTCGGCGCGCTGACCTATGCGGAGATCGCATCGGCGCGCCCGGCCTACGGCGGCGAGTACGCCTTTCTGCGCGAGGCGTACGGCGACCTGGTCGGGTTTCTGCACATGTGGACGTGGTGGACGATCGCAAAACCCGCATCGATCGCGTCGGTCGTCGCGGGACTGGTGCGCACGCTGGCGACCTTTGCTGCGTTTGCATTCTTCAGCCATCCGGCATTTCTTCGCCTGAACTGGGGACAGGTTGCAGCGCTGATCGCGCTCTGGCTGGTGACGTGGCTGGACATTGTCGGCACGCGCAAGGCCGCCGACGTGCAGCTTGGATTGACGCTGCTGAAGGTGGCGCTGATCGCGGTGATCGCCATCAGCTGCTTCCTCTTCGCAGGACCGCTTGGTTCCGCGTCGCACTTCGCGAGTGTGTTCAGCGGCGCGCGTGGTGGTGCAGGCGGCTTCATGGTCGCGCTGATTGCGGCGTTGTGGGCTTACGACGGCTGGTCTGACGTAGCAGCAGTCGCAGGCGAGGTGAAGCGTCCGCAGCGCGACCTGCCGATTGCGCTGGTCGGTGGTGTGCTTGTGGTAGCCGGTCTGTACATGCTAACCAATGCGGCGATTCAGTATGTTCTGCCGGCTTCAGCGTTGGCCGGGGCGGAGCGCCCAGCGGCGGATGCGCTGCGGCTCGTGATGAACTCGCATGGCATTGCGTGGGGAGCGGCGCTGGTCTCCATCGGCATGGCTGTCAGTATCTCCGCAACACTGATCGCCACAACGCTGTCCGGTGCGCGCATCGGCTTTGCTGCGTCGCGCGATAGGCTGTTTTTTTCGAGCATCGCGCGTGTCCATCGGCGCTACCAGACGCCGGCTGTCTCACTTGTCGCGCAGTCCGCGATCGCATCGGTACTGATCTTCGCGATCGGCAAGTTTCAGGCGTTGTTCTCGCTGGCCATCTTCGCCGAGTGGATCACCTACGGCCTGGCGGTGAGCACCGTGTTCGTCTTTCGACATCGCGATGCGCGCACCGGACGCGCACGCGCGTTCTCCACGCCGGGGTACCCGTTCGTGCCTGCCGTGTTCATCGTTGCGGCGCTTGCGCTCACCGTCTTTCAGCTCGTCGATGATCCACGCAACACGCTGCTTGGCATGCTTGTGATCGTGTGCGGCGTGCCGCTGTTCTTCTATTTTGATCGGAAGCGCAAGCGCATGGAAACCTAGCTCCACGCCCTGCGTTCAACGACCGTCTGGTAGACCTTGACGTACTCCTCCGCGGGCTTGTCCCAGGAGAGGTCCTGCTCCATCCCGCGCTTCATCACGGCTTCCCACTGAGCCTTGTTGGCGAAGGTCCCCACCGCGCGGCGGATGGCGTCGAGCAGGTCCCACTGGTTGTAGCCTTGGAACTTGAAGCCGTTTCCCTGCCCTTCCGGCAGTTCATAGACCGTATCTTCCAGGCCGCCGGTGGAACGAACCACAGGCACGGTGCCGTAGCGCAGGCTGTACATCTGGCCAAGCCCGCTGGGCTCGTAGCGCGACGGCATCAGGAAGATGTCACTGCCAGCCTCGATCTTGTGCGCCACGGTGGTGTCGTACTTGATCTGCACGCGCACCTTGTCCGGATAGCGTGCGGCGAGCTCGAGGAACAGCCTCTCGTAGTACTCTTCGCCCGTGCCGAAGGCAATCAGGACGATGTCTTCCTTCACCAGCTCCGGCATGATGCCCGCGAGCAGATCAAACCCCTTCTGCGTGGCAAAGCGCGACACCATGCCAAGAATGGCGGTGTGATCCTCCACACCATCGAGGCCGAAGGCGTGCAGCAGATCGCGGCGGCACTCCCGCTTGCCCTTCAGGTTTTCCGGCGAGTAATGCGCGGCGATGTGCGTGTCACGCGCGGGGTCCCACTCTTGGTAGTCGACGCCGTTCAGGATGCCGTAGAGGTCGTCGCGTCTGCGGCGAAAGACATCTTCCAGACCGTTGCCGAACTCGCTTGTCTGAATTTCGGTTGCATAGTGCCTGCTCACGGTCGTCAACGCGTCCGCGTAGACCAGACCACCCTTCAGCAGGTTCACCTTGTCGAAGGCTTCCAGCTTCTCCAGGGTAAACATGTCCCACGGCAGCATCAGGCGCGGCATGGTCTCTGCCGGAAACCAGCCCTGGTAGCCGGCGTTGTGGACCGTGAGGATGCACGGCACCTTGCGCAGCACCGGGTCGAAATAGTACAGCGAGCGCAGGTAGATGGGAATCAGCGCGGTTTGCCAATCGTGCGCATGGAAGACGTCCGGCACGCCGAGGATCTTGCAGCTCTCAATCACGCAGCGGCTGAAGAGCGCGAAGCGCTCCCAGTTGTCGATGTAATCGCCGCCGGGCGTTGCGTAGAAGTTTTCGCGATCGAACATCTCAGGGCAATCGAGAAAGTAGATCTGCACGCCTTCCTGCACGCCGCCATCGAGCACGCGAACAAACCGCTGGTAGGTCGGGAACGGGATGGTGATGCTCGGCAGCGTTACAGGCAGGTCGGGCAGGCGGCGCGCAACAGAACGGTAGTACGGCACAAAGGTGGTGACGCGATGGCCCATGCGAACCAGCACGGGTGGCAGTGCTCCAACTACGTCCGCGAGGCCGCCGGTCTTGGCCCACGGCACGCATTCCGATGCTGCAAAAACTATGTGCATCCAATCTCCTGCTACGCAAACCTCACGATACGCCAAACAGCACGACAGCCTGAAGCGATACCCTGAATGCGCGCACACCGTATCGGATGCAGCCACGCAAGCCAAAGCTCGGACAGAATTTCCTGGTGGACGACGGTGCGCGCCATCGCATCGCCGATGCGCTCGGTGACGTATCTGACCGCATCGTCATCGAGATTGGCCCAGGCCACGGAGCGATCACGTCCATCCTTGCGGAACGTGCGCGACGTCTGATCTGCATAGAGCTGGACCGCTCGCTCGTACCGGTGCTGCGCTTCCGCTTTCGCAACCACCCGAACGTCGAGATCATCGAGGCGGATGTGCTGGAGACGGACCTCTCAGCGCTTGTGGCCAGCGGTGAGCAGGCGCTGGTCATTGGCAACCTGCCGTACTACATCACCAGCGACATTCTGCTGCACCTGTTCGCGCACAGCACGGCGCTCGAGACCGCCGTGGTCATGATGCAGCGTGAAGTGGCCGACCGGGTGGCTGCCGTACCGGGCACACGCGACTTCGGCCTGCTGTCGGCAACGGCGCAGATGTACGCGGCTGTCAATGCACTGTTCACCCTGCCGCCGGACGCCTTCTCGCCGCCGCCGGACGTGTACTCCACCGTGGTTCGCATGCGCTTCGCACCCCGCTTTTCAGAGCTCGGCATCGAAGACCGCGTCGCATTCGACCGCTTCCTGAAGCAGTGCTTTCAGCAGAAGCGAAAAACGCTGAGCAACAACCTGCGTGCGTCGGGTTACACATCGTCTCAGGTTGCTGCTGCGTGCGGCGAAGCGGGGGTGGAACCCGGCACACGTGCCGAGGCGTTGCCGTGGACCAGCTTCGCAGCGCTGTTTCGGGCGATGCAGACAAACGTGGACTAGGGCCAGCTCTTCTCCTGCTGCTTTGCCAGGTCCAGCAACTGCTGCGCCTTGGTTCGCACGCGCTCGAGCAGGGCTTCGTCGGTCACGATGCTCTCGAGCGTGGGCCGAATCGCGCCGATCTCCACGGCACGGCCCTCTTTAATGTCGTCACTTAGGCGTGCGATCACCGGGTCCATACCGAGCCGGTCGAAGCGATGCAGCCGATCGAGCTCGAGCCCAGTCTGCAATGTGCCGGCAAGCGACACGATGTACTCCAATGCCTGGCTCAGCGGCTTGTTGTCGGTGTAGTTGAAGTTGCAGTGCACTTCCACGCCATCAACTGCAGCGAACGTGACCGACTTGAGCCCCATGTTGGCCAGGCCCTTGGACTTGGTCTCGCACGGCTGCATGCCCTTGCTGCGGACGAGCAGGTCGCCCAGCTTTGCGCGGCCCGCGTCGGACATGCGGAAGGTCACCACACCAGGGTCGGGGCCTTTCTCGGGTTTGCCGGTGTACTCGGCGGCGCCGCGCGGCGGAATGGTGATCCTCCAGTGCGGCACAGGCAGGCCAGGGCGGTCGTAATCGACGGAGAGACGATAGGCAGGAGCCTCAGACTGCGCATGCGTCAGCGCCGGGAAGGCCAGTGTGGCGAGCGCGGCCACAGCGAGTCGTGCGAACTTCATCGAGCTCCCATGCCGATGAGCGTCTGCGCGGTGTGCACGTGGCAGATGGCGATGGCAAGCGCGTCGGCCGCATCGGCCGGTTCGGGCGCGCGCTCCAGATCAAGCAGGCGAGCCACCATGAACTGCACCTGCTCCTTCGCAGCCAGGCCGTAGCCAACGACCGCGCTCTTGATGGAGAGCGGTGCATACTCCGACACCGGCAGGTTGCATGTTGCCGCGGCCAGCATGGCGACTCCGCGCACATGGCCAAGCTTCAGCGCGCTCTTCGCATTCGCGGCGAAGAATACATCTTCAATGGCGACGCTGTCCGGCGCGTACGTCTCAAGCAAAGCAACGAGTTCGGCATACACCTGCTGCAGGCGCTGCGGCGTCGATTGCTTCTTGTTCAGCTTGATGGCCCCCGCGGCGATGGGCACGAGCCGCCGGGCGTGAGCGGTTTCAACCGCCTCAACCACACCCCAGCCGGTGTACTCCGTTCCGCAATCGATGCCGAAGACGCGCATACGACGAGTGTACCGGCTCCTGCGGCGAGCGGACTCTCCCGTTTCGTGCCCGTGCCGCGGTCGATTCCTCAAGCTGCCGACCGAAAATCGAACACGGAATGTCCGTGTACCAGCCCCTTACAGAACTGTTACACACAGCAGCCGCGGGACAGCGTAGCGTCGTGATTGAGGGCGGCAATCCATCCGCCAGAAAGCAGAGAACCGCATGTCCCCTGTTGTAACTGAAGCAGTTGTCACTGAAGTTGAAACGAGCCGAGCCGCAGCCACTCCAGGCCTTCCGAAGGTTGTTCCCGCTGTCATTGCGCAGCGTGAGCGTGTGAAGCAGGACCTTCGCATGGGCCGCGATCACCAGCAGGGCCGCATCAACTGGATCACCTGCATCGCCATGGGCCTCTTCCACGTGGGGGCCATCGCAGCCTTCTTCCTTTTCTCGTGGAGCAATCTTGCCGCGTTCGCCATCATGTACTTCCTGGCGATCAACGTCGGCATCGGCATGACGTACCACCGGCTGCTGACGCATCGCGGCTACCGCGTACCGCGCTGGCTTGAGATTGCGCTGACCGCATGCGGCACTATGGCGCTTGAGGGCGGACCGATCTTCTGGGTGGCGACGCATCGCGTTCACCACCAGCACAGCGACCAGGATGGCGATCCGCACACGCCGCAGGACGGCGCATGGTGGGCACACGCCGGCTGGATTCTCTCCGGCCGCGCCCTGCACTCTGAGACGGCCCTGCTGGGCCGCTACGTTCCAGATCTCACACGCGATCCAGCGCAGCGCTGGCTGAGCAAGTACCACTGGCTGCCGCTGACACTTGCCGGCTTCGCGCAGCTTGGCATCGGCTATGCCATCGGCGGCGTCAAGGGCGCGATCGGCATGCTTTGCTGGGGCACGTTCCTGCGCGTCGTCGTCGGTCTGCACGCAACCTGGCTGGTCAACTCGGCCACCCACATCGTCGGCGGCCGGCGCTTTGAGACGAAAGATGACTCGCGCAACAGCTGGTGGGTCGCACTGCTCACGGGCGGCGAGGGATGGCACAACAACCACCACGCACACCCGGTCAGCGTTCGGCACGGCCTCGTCTGGTACGAGTTCGATGTGAACTACTACGGTATCTGGGTGCTGCAAAAGCTCGGCCTGGCGAAGAAGGTTCAGATTGCCAAGTGGGACCCGGCGAACCCGAAACCTGCCGGCGCGTAAGTCAAGCACTAAAGGTAAAGAAGGGGCGCAGAGTTCAACTCTGCGCCCTCTCTCTTTGCGCGATTGGGAGGCCACTCTTAGTTCGCGTCGGGCTTTCCGATGGAATCGATCACCATCACGTCCACCAGTGCCTTCACGGGCTCAAACTTCAAACCCAGCTGCTCTTTCATTGCGGTAAACATTGGAGGCGCGTCTTCGCCCTCGGCCGGTGCATCCCCGTAGGAGTAGGTCAGTTTGAAATCGTACTTTCCAGTCAGTCCGGTCTGGTCCACCAGCGGCCGGTCCATGAACAGTTGCCTGATCAGCAAGAAGTACTCCATCGAACTGCTGCGGTAGTTCTCCGTCCTCGCCTTGGCCTGCCCCTGACTCCACTCCAACGGCTGCGCGGTGGGGTCGGCGGCGGCGGGCAGCTTTGGCTGGTCCTTCACCACCTGCAGCGCGTATGAAGGCAGCTCGCGCTTTTCGCGATGGAATCGCAGGCCGAAGCGCTCGACCAGCAGCTGCTGCACAATCTGCTGTTCCTGACGCAGTGTCGCGTCATCACCCAGGTTGGTGACGCCGCTCATGTCCCAATGGTCTTCGGAAACCCAGTTGGACGCACCCACGATCTGGCGTGCGTTCATCGAGTAAGCGAAGGCAATCAGCTTGAGCAGCGGCTGGTCTTCCAACTCGAATCGGTTTCTGGCGAAGCTGAAGTTGTTGTGCATAACGGCGGGTGGATGCGGCCTGACCACTGCAACCTCAACAGTGGCATTCCCTTTGGACTGTGCGGCGGCCGAGAGGGAGACGATGGCGGCAAGGACGGTTAGAGCTTCACAGCGGCGATGCAAGAGCAATCGGCACCTCACAATGCAGCGATGTAGGAACTGACACTGATACGGCAGCTGACCCGAAAAAGATCCCGAGGGGACTGTATTCCAAGAGAACTCCGCGCCCTCCATCGCGATTAGGCCGGAGCAGAGACTCTTAAGCTTCCGCGATCACCGCGATGGACACCTTGAAGCCGGGTATCCTCACGGGCAGCTTGGCTCCCTGGCGTGCTGGCGGGTTCTCCGCAAACCATTTCAGCCATTCTTCATTCATCCCGGAAAAGTCCGTCTCCTCGAGCAGGATCACCGTGGCGCTCACGATGCGGTCGACCGAAGTGCCTGCTGCCTGCAGAATGGCGGATATGTTCTTAAGGCATTGTCTCGTCTGCTCCTGGACCGTCTCTCCAACGATCGTTCCGGTGACTGGGTCCTGCGGTCCCGTTCCTGACACAAACACCAGCCCTGCAGCCCGCACGGCCTGACT
This sequence comes from uncultured Terriglobus sp., assembly GCA_964657335.1. Classification (GTDB taxonomy): domain Bacteria; phylum Acidobacteriota; class Terriglobia; order Terriglobales; family Acidobacteriaceae; genus Terriglobus. The sequence goes on along the minus strand of CAZZVI010000038.1, from coordinate 12,347 downwards.
GTAGGTCGGCGGTGGAGCTGGTGCGTTGGCCGTTCGGATGACGTCTCTTGCCATGACTACCTCCAAGGCGATCCGGGTCGGTGCTGCTCTCTACAGCCAAGTTCCCCGAGCGACACCCAGACCCTTCTGCAACTTAATCTATAGAACACAGCAGATAGCGTCGCATCATGGGAATCCCTTCCCACCGCTGTCATCCCAAAGCCCCGACCTTCTCACCGTTTGTCATCCCAAAGCACACACCTCCTGGTTGTCATCCCAAAGCACACTTTCTGGTTGTCATCCCGTAACGGAGCGGAGGGATCTGCATGTGTGCAAGCCCGCCTCACGCCATCTCAGGGGGCAAAGCACTCACCTGTCGCGCGCGAGCGCTTTTGTCTGGTCGACCGCTGGGATGGAGTCGACGCGTCAAATCACATGCAGATCCCTCCGCTCCGCTACGGGATGACACACTCAGAAGGTGAGGGATGGCAGACCTGAGTGAGGGATGGCAGACCTGAGAGGCTGTGGGAGGATCGGCCCATGAACTCAGTGATTTCGTACCAGCGGCTTGCCGGCGTTTGAACACACGCAGATCCTTCCGCTTCGCTGCGGGATGAGACCTTCAAAAGGTTGCGAGTTCGGATGGGTTACTGCCCGACGGCGGCGCCCGGGTGGCACAATACACATGCGATGAACATCACGCGCCGCCGCGGAGCGATTGCATTCTTTGTCACGCTGGGTGTGTGCCTGGTGGGCATGGCGGTCGCGCTGAATGTCGGCTGGATCATCCTAAATGTGAATGAGCGCCGCGCCGCCTACCTGGTGCTTGGCATCGTCCTATTTGGCGTTCTCATTGCCGGGCTGATCCTGAACACGATCTTCTTGGTGCGTGAGATCCGCCGCAACGAGCGGCAGGACAGCTTCCTGAACGCCGTCACGCACGAGCTGAAGACGCCGATCGCCTCCATCCGTCTGTATCTCGACACGCTGCAGCGCAGGCCGCTCGAAGATGCCCAGCGGCAGGAGTTCTACACCCGCATGCGCGAGGACAACGACCGCCTTTTGGCTACGGTGGAGCAGATTCTGCGCGCGGGCGAGGCCGGAGCGAAGGGCGTGCAGCGCAACCTGAAGGCGCGCATGCCAGTCGATCTGCGCGCGCTAACGGCGACGTGTCTCGAAGAAACCGTACGAAGGCATCATCTGGATGCGTCCGCCGTGAAGCTCGAAGACCTGACGCGCGGTGCGGGGGCGCTGGTCAGCGGCGATGCGGAGAGCCTGCGCACGGCCCTGCTCAACGTGCTCGACAACTCGGTCAAGTACTCTCCGAACGGCGTGCACATCAGCGCGGAGCTCTCGCTCATGCGGCGCAGCGACATCCTCCTGCGCATCACGGATACGGGCGCGGGCATTCCACCAGCGCAGTTGCAACGCGTCTTCCACCGCTTTTATCGCGTCGGCGGCAACACGATCTCCAAGGTGAAAGGCACCGGGCTGGGATTGTTCATCGTCCGCGCGATCGCCCGTCAGCACGGCGGTGATGCCACGGCACAGAGCCATGGAGAAGGCCGGGGGACAACGATCACGCTGCAACTGCCGTTGATGACGCATCCGGCGAAGGCAGACTCATGAGCGACCTGCCCCTGATTGCCCTGATTGAGGACGAAGAACACCTGGCGGATGCGCTGCTGTTCAACCTGCGCGTCGAGGGCTTCCGCGTGCACCATGAAGCCGACGGCACCGAGGCGCTGGACTGGCTGCTGCATGCGACGGAGCGCCCACGCGCCGTACTGCTGGACGTAATGCTGCCCGGCATGGACGGGTTCGACATCGCGCGATCGCTGCGCGCGGCCAACAATTATGTCCCCATCCTGATGCTCACCGCTCGCGACCGTCCCGAGGACGTGCTGGAGGGCTTTGAGGCGGGCGCCGATGATTACCTGAACAAGCCCTTCGACCTGTCGATTCTTCTGGCAAGACTCAACAGCCTGCTGCGCCGCATGCAGTGGCAGCAGGAGACCGCGCCCGAACCCGCCGTCGACGCGGAAGAAGTGCCGGAGGTCTATGAGTTTGACGGCAAGACCATTCGCTTCGATACGCTCGAAATTCATGCCCGAGGCGTCATTACCCGGCTGACATTGATGGAAGCCGACCTGCTGCGGTACCTGCTGGAACGAGAAGGCCGGGTGGTGTCGCGCAAGGAAATCCTCGAGGAAGTGTGGCGCGTGCGCGAAGACACAGACACGCGCGCCATCGACAACTTCGTCGTCCGCCTGCGGCGCTACCTTGAGGATGATCCAGCAAAGCCGAAGCACCTGCTGACCGTGCGCGGCGTCGGCTACCGGTTCGTCATCGGCACGGCTTAGCAGGCTACGAAGGTTTCCAGTGACGGTGCAGACGCGTTGCGATGAGCTTTATGCCTCCGCGCAGGGCCGGAGAAAGCAGCAGGCTTTAGCCTGCTGAATCCAATCGCCATGACGAGGGCCGTTCAGGGCCGGGGCTGAAGCCCATTTCTACTCACCGTTCCATTCAGAGGCCTGAAGGCCTCTGCTTTCTCCCAAAAGGCGCCCTGAGCCTGTTCCCCTTCATGACGAGAGCTATCTCCTCAGTTCACGCGCCCGCGCTTAACCGCACCCGCCCAGAACGCTACACTAGTTTTATGAGGCGCCACTGACACCGTGCGGATTCTGACGCGTTACATTCTGCGCGAGGTGCTGTCGCATGCGGTGCTCGGCTCGGTGCTGTTCACGTTCGTGCTGTTCATGCGCGACCTTGGTCGGGTGCTGGAGCTACTGGTGCGCGGATCGGCCTCGCTGCATGCGGTTACGCTCGTGTTCCTGTACACGCTGCCGAACACGCTGGTCCTCACCATCCCCATGACGGTGCTGGTCGGTGTGCTGCTGGGACTCAGTCGCCTGTCGGCCGACAGCGAAGTCACAGCGATGCGCGCCGCGGGTTTTGGCGTCATGCAGTTTGTGCGCGTGGTCAGCATCGCCGCGGTCGGCGCTCTGGCAATCGCCTTGTTCAACTCGCTGTACGTCGCGCCGCACTCCGCGGCTGCGCTGCTGCGGCTTGAAGACTCGCTGAAGACGCAGCAGGCCAGCTTCGAGGTGCAGCCGCGCGTCTTCTATGAAGACTTTAAGGACTACGTCCTTTATGTGCAGGACACGCTGCCCGGACAGGGCGCGACTCTGTGGAAGCACGTCTTTCTCGCCGACCTGACGGAGCCCGCAACACCGCGCATCACGACGGCGGAGCAGGCGATCGTTCTGCCTGGCGCGCAGGGCTCGCTGCGGCTGCACTTCCGCTCCGGCTCAAAGCATGAGATCTCGCCGAAAGATCCGAACCAGTACGACATCTCAACCTTCTCAGAGACGGACACACCCATCCAGACGGGCAGCCAGGAAGACCTGAAGCTCGGCCATGCCGACACGCCGCTGGTGGCAATCCCCGCACCCGATCTGTGGCGGCGCCGCTTTGAACCGCAGGGCCGCGCCTACCTGATCGAGCTGCACAAGCGGCTGGCGTACCCGGTCGCGTGCCTCGTCTTCATGCTCGTCGGGGTGCCGCTCGGCCTTGGCTCGCGGCGTGGCGGCAAGAGCACCGGCTTTGTGCTGACGGTGGCGCTCGTCTTTGTGTACTACTTCTTTTCGTCGGTCGGCGTGGCCATGGCGAAGCAGGGCAAGATCGGTCCCGGTGCAGGCGTGTGGATCGCGAACATCGTCTTTACGCTAGTGGGCGCGCTGCTGCTGCGACAGGCATCAACAGGCGACGTGACACCGCATGGAGCCGCGTTCATGCGCGTCGTCGGCAACATCGGAGCGGCGCTGGAACGCCGTCTGCCGAAACGGCTCCGCTCCGCTCCGCTGGCCGGGCAAACGGAAGAAGCCGAGCCCCACCCGGTCGTCCTGCGTCCCATGCGCAATCGCTTCCCGCTGATTTTTGACGACTACGTGATGCGCGAGTTCCTCACCACGTTCACGCTGGTGCTGCTCTCCTTCGTCGCGCTGTCGCTCATCTTCAGCTTCTTCGAGCTGGTGGGAGACATCATCCGCAACCGCACCCCGCTGATCACGGTCGGTGACTACCTGCTGAACCTGATTCCCTACATGCTCTACGCCCTTACGCCGCTCTGCGCGCTGCTGGCCACGCTGGTCACCATCGGTTCGCTCAGCCGGTCAAGCGAGCTGACGGCGATGAAGGCGAGCGGTGTCAGCATCTACCGCCTGATCGTGCCCATCCTGGCACTGGCAGCGATCCTCGCCGCGGCCCTGTTCGCCTTTAGCGAGTTCTATCTGCCCTCGGCAAACCGCCAGCAGGAATCACTGCGCTCCGTCATCAAGGGCAAACCGGCGCAGACCTTCCTTCGGCCCGATCGCAAGTGGATCAGCGGTCAGCAAGACTCTGTCGGCGAGCCCGCGCGGATCTTCTACTACCAGTTCTTCGACGCGGACAAGAATGTCTTCGCCAACCTGACCGTGTTCGAGTTCAAGCCTGGAAACTTTCAGCTGAGCCGCCGTATCTTCGCCAACTCAGCGCACTGGGACGCCAAGGCGCAACACTGGGTCTTCGAGAACGGCTGGCAGCGCACCTTCGAGGGCGAGGCCATTTCAACCTACGTGCCTTTTGCGACGAACACCTTTGCCGAGATCCGCGAGCAGCCGAGCTACTTCAAGAAGGAGAGCCGGCAATCACAGGAGATGAGCTTCGGCGAGCTGGACAGCTACATCCACGATCTGCAGCAAAGCGGCTTCGACACCATGCGCCTGCGCGTGCAGTTGAACCAGAAGCTCGCATATCCGCTGATTACGCTGGTGATGGCCGTCTTTGCGGTGCCGTTTGCGTTGAGCGTCGGCAAGCGCGGCTCGCTGGCCGGCACGGCAACAGCAATTGGCGTGGCCGTAGCCTACACCGCAATCGCCAATATCTTTGTGGCGATGGGCAATGTCAACGCGCTGCCGCCCGTGCTGGCGGCATGGTCGCCGGACCTGCTGTTCGGCATGGCCGGCGCCTATCTGCTCCTGCGGACACAAACCTGAAGGCCTGCTTCTCTTTTCAACGTCCAACAGAGTCTGTCATTTTCGAAATGACAGCCGTGGGGACTGGCAGAATCACTCCCGCGAACACTCGCTGCACCGAAACCAGACCCTTAGAATCCAATGAAGAAGGACTCCTGATGCAACGTACTGCCCTAGCTTTCCTCACGATCTTCGCTGCAACGGCCGGCGCGGGCGCGCAAGCGACACAGGCTCCGTCCACCGCGCCCAAGACGGGCGCTGCAACCCATCGCCCCACAGCCCGACTGCCGAGAGTGACCGTGCCCGTTGATCCCAATGCTGCCATTGGCCTTGCCGCGGTCGGCACCATGCCCGCCGCCGCAGGCCCGTCCGAACCGCTCTACACACTTCGCTACATCGACCTGAAGGTCGGCACAGGCGAGCTTGCGCGCACCTCCGCACAGGGCGCCATCGTCTTCTACACGGTGCACTACACCGGCTGGCTGACCGACGGCACCAAGTTCGATTCGTCGGTCGACCGCAACGAGCCGTTCGTCTTCCCCGCCGGCGCGAAGCGCGTCATCACGGCATGGGACACGGGCTTTGAAGGCATGCGCGTGGGCGGCAAGCGGCGACTAATCGTGCCGTATCAGCTTGCCTACGGCCTGGCCGGCAGCCCGCCCGTGATCCCACCGAAGGCGACCCTGATCTTCGACGTGGAGCTGCTCGGCCAAGGCGACACGCCGCAGCCGGTTACCGGCGAATCGCCCGCTGCCGCAAGCAATGGCGCTCCTGCCGGTGCGGCTCCGGCAAAGCCTGCCGAACGCCCCGAAGAGCACCAGGAGTAACCGTTGATTGAGAAGCTGAAGCCGCTCGTCCCGTATCTTCGCCGCTATCGCGGTCAGCTCCTGCAGGGCGCAATTGCCGTGCTGCTGTACAACTGCTCGAAGCTTGCGGCGCCGCTGCTGATCGGTCATGCGGTCGACGACGTTGCCCGCCGCGGCACGGAGCATCTCGTGGCACGCAACGCACTTCTGCTGCTCGGCACAGCGATCTTCTCAGCCGTGTGCCTGTATGCGACGCGATGGATCATCATCGGAGCGTCACGCGAGATCGAGTTTGATCTTCGCAATGACATGTTCAGCAACCTCGAGCGCCAGTCGATCGCCTACTTCCACGCCCATCGCACGGGCGACATCATGGCCCGCACCACCAACGACCTGAACGCGGTCCGCCAGCTACTCGGGCCCGCGATCATGTATTCCGCGAACACGGTCGTCTTTACCGCGGCGGCGCTGCCGTTCATGCTGCGCATCTCGCCGCGGTTGACGCTGTTTGCCTTTCTGCCGCTGCCCATCGCGTCCGTGGTCGTGCAGTTGATGGGGCGCAGGATCCATTCCCGCTTCGAACGCATCCAGGCGATGTTCTCCGAGATCTCCGCGAAGGCGCAGGAGAACTTCTCCGGCGCACGCCTCATACGGGCCTTCGCGCAGGAAGAGGCAGAGGTCCGTTCGTTCGAGGAAGCGAACCAGGAGTACATCCGCAGGTCGCTGTTCCTGGTCCGCATTATGGCGATGCTCTGGCCCACACTGGAGTTTGTGCTCGGCGCATCGCTGGTCCTGACTCTTCTGGTTGGCGGCCACGAGGTCGCCGCAGGCCGCATCACGCCGGGCCAGTTCACGTCGTACATGGTCTTTATGGTACAGCTCACCTTTCCCATGTTGGCCCTCGGCTATGTCATCAACCTGATCCAGCGTGGCAGCGCTTCCGTCGTCCGCATTGATGAACTGCTCAAGCAGGTTCCCTCGATCCAGGATGAAGCTGGCAACAGCATCGCCATCGACGCAACGCCGCGTGGCGACGTCGAGTTCCGCAATCTCACCTTCAGCTACGGCACCGGCGGACGTGTGCTGCAGAACGTGAACCTCACCGTTCCAGCAGGTTCCAGCCTGGCCATCGTCGGGCCAACAGGCTCGGGCAAGTCTACGCTGGTCAACCTGATTCCCCGCCTGCTGGACGCCGCTCCGGGCGAGGTGCTCATCGACGGACTGCCCATCCGCGAATGGCCGCTTGCTGCCCTGCGCCGCGCCATCGGCTTTGTGCCGCAGGAGACGTTCCTCTTCTCCAGCTCGATCCACGACAACATCGCCTTCGGCGTCGAGTCGGCGACCGATGAACAGATCGAGCGCGCCGCCTCGGTCGCCCACATTGCGACTGAGATCCTCGAATTTCCGCATGGCTTCGATACGCTGGTCGGCGAGCGAGGCATCACCCTCTCGGGAGGGCAGAAGCAGCGCACATCGATCGCGCGCGCGCTGTTGCGTGATCCACGCATCCTCATCCTCGACGATGCGCTCGCAAGCGTGGACACGTACACCGAAGAACAGATTCTCGCGGGTCTGCGCGAAGTCATGCAGGACCGCACCACCATCCTGATCGCACATCGCGTCTCGACCGCACGCAGCGCCGACCGCATCGCCGTGCTGATCAACGGAGAGATACGCGAGATCGGCACGCATGACGAACTTCTGCGCAGCGGCGGCTACTATGCCGAACTATTCGAGAAGCAGCAGTTAGAAGAAGAGATCGTCGCGGGCTAGTCAGGCATCACTTCCGGACGGCATCAGGCCAGACAATCGAACCAGCGCGCACGGGCAAATGGACGGAGAAAGCAGCGGGTATAAGGCCACACGACGGAGAAAGAAGCGGGCTTCAGCCCGCTGTCTGCGTCGCTACAGAGAAGCCCTTCAGGGCTGGACGCTCAGCGGCAGACGCCGGGGCTAAAGCCCCTGGAACGTAGCGGCTGATCAGTGGCCGAAAGGCCACTGCTTTCTCCTTTTGACCTAACGAACGAGTGTCTCCTCCGCCTGGCCTGAAAGCCGTTGCTGTCTGCATGTGAGCGCCGCCTATTTGGTGCGCATTGGCATCTGGCCTTGCCAGTTCTTCCAGAACTGGTCCGTAGCGCGTTCGTGCTGTTCGATCTGCTCCGGATCGTAGCGGTTCGCCAGCATGCGCGCGGGATTGCCACCCACGATTGCGTAGGCCGGCACGTCCTTTGTTACAACGGAACCCGCGGCGACAATCGCACCCCGGCCGATGGTGATGCCGGAGAGCACAACCGCTCCATACCCAATCCACGCATCTTCGCCGATGACTACTTCGTCGGTGCCGCGGAGGCCGCTCTCGGGCGCACCGATCCACGGCGCAAAGCCGATCGGAAAATTGATTGCGTTGAAGTCATGATCCAGCTTGCCGACGATGCCAACGCGGTTGGCGATGAGCGTGCCGCGGCCAATCGAACCGCTCACCTGGATGGTGCATCCCTTCCCGATGTAGGTGCCGTCGCCGACGGTCAGCCCGGACGCGGACGAGATGATCGTCCCCGGCCCGATGTGGATGCCGCGGCCCAGCGTGACGTTCTCGCGAACGGCGTACATGCGGAAGATCCACTGAGATAACGGATGGCCCAGGCCTTTCAGCAGCTTTTTCATGCGGCCAGAGCCTCCTTGACGCCGTGCGAGAAGCGCTCGACCATCTGCGCCATGCTGTATTCCTGCGCCGATGCAGCACAACCTTCCCGCAGATGATGTAACAGGCCGTCGTTCTGCAGCAGAGCGCAAACTTCCGCGGCGTATGCGGTCGCGTCATCTGATGGACGCACCATGACTCCGTTCGAGCCGGAACGCAGATACTCAATCTCAGGGCTGTGATAGTTCAGGTCCGTCGTCACGATCGGCAGGCCTGCGACGAACGAATCGATGATGGCCAGCCCGACAAGACCCGGCATCAACACCAGCTTGCCGAGTTTCATGTACGTTGCTTTTTCGCGGCCGAACCTCGAGCCTTCAAACGAACACCACGCATGCTCCGCGGCGAAAGCTTCGACCTTGCCTCTCTCGACGCCAGAGCCTAGAAAGATCATGCGGAACTCCGGGACGCGGCGCTTGATCTCAAGCAGCGCTTCAAACAGGAAGTCCAGCCTCTTGAGGTCGTACATGCCGCCAATGTAGAGGCATACCTGATCAGTGGCGATGCCGAGCCGCGCCCGCAACGCCTCTACCTCTGCTTCTGTTACCGACGCAAGATCGGCCCCCAGCTTGTGGTTGTCAATGGTGTTCATCACGCGCGTGATCCGTTTCGACGGGTAGCCCAGCTCCATGACAACCTTCGCGCTGGTTTCGTTATAGGCAAACCACCATCCGACATTGGTCGCGAGAAAGCTCTTTGTCCAGCGGGCAAGGCCGGGCTCACGCGTCTGAAAGTTCTTTCCATGACCCCAGTAAGCCACGCGCCGCAGACCGAGCCGGTGCAGAAGGATGAGCAACGGATTGATCAGCAGACGGTTTGCCTGCTCCACAATGACAAGATCGAACTGTTTCGATAGCCGAAGGAACGGCTGGTACAGCAGGTAGCTTCCACGAATGACAAATGACCGGCTCGGCAGGTAAAGCGCCCAGGGCAGCTTTGAAGCGTCTTTCTTGGACGCCTCGCTCGGGGTCGGGTCTCCATAAACGAGCGTCAGCTCGATATCTTCCGCAGCAAGCCTCTTGCGCAACTGATCGAAAAACGGCGCGCGGTATTGCGGGACGTATTTATAGGCGATCAATACTTTCCGCATGTCTCAAAACTCCGTAACGCTTAAAGTTAACGCACAATGAAACACAAGATCGGACAAAGCTTTGTTCTTGTTCGATGTTTTTCCGATAACATCAGACCAGATCTGACATCCCCAGCACACAGCAACGGGAAGCAGTAACAAGGGAATAAGTCAACGGGATCCCGGAATGCCACCGGTCACTTCGTAGAGCCCATCCAGTATTGTGGAACTGATGACAGCGGGACTTACTCGCATCACTGATGCCTTTGCATTGTCTGACATATGCTTCAGTTCCTCCGGCGTAGACTGAAACGCGCGGGACAGCGCGTCGTACAACGAACCATCGTTGTCCGGGTCCCAGAGCCAGCCATTGCTGCCTTCAGACACCATCTCAGCGACCGCCTGGCTGTGCACGCTGCCGAGGATCGGCCGGCCGGCGATCAAAGCTTCATTCACCACCACGCCCCACTCGTCTCCGAGCGTTGGAAACGCGAAGATGTCCGCATCTTCGTAGTATCCAACAAGCGCCTCCTGATGCACCCTGTCGAATAGCTGGATCGTGAAGTTGCCGGAGGTGGGTGTGGACAGGATTGCGTCTCGCTCCGGGCCTTCACCCACCAGCGTAAAACTCACATGAGTTGCAGGGTGATCTCCGCACCAGCGATTTAACGTCGAGCAGAACGCCGGCAATCCCTTACGCGCGATTAACTGTCCGGTATAGAGCAGGCGAAAAACATTCGCCCGCGGCTCGTACACTTCCGTACGAAAGGGCCTGTCGTCGATTGCGTACGGCACAAAATACATGGGGCCGCTGTAGCCCAGTTCCGCGCGCAGATACGCGGATCCGCCCCTGCCGTTGTTGAAGACGGCGTCTACATTCGAGATGAGCCATCGCCGAATCCTACGGCGCAACCAGCCGCGGGTCGCCTCCGTACGCTCTGACAAGGTGGCCCATAACACCAGCCGGACGTTTGCGCGCCGGCGGCGGTACATGGCTGCGAGTACGCTGCGCATCCCGAGCTCTGTTGAAATTACGACATCCGGTCTGTATCGCTTTAACTGGCTGTAAGTGTCAAACGGCACATGCACGTGGCTGATGTCACGGTATCCGTGCACATTGCGGAACTCATGCCGCCAGTTGAGCGAGCGCTGCAGCGTCACATGCAAACTGCCGCGCTGCGGAGGAAACTTGTGCAGTTTGTCTTCTGCTTCGGAAAGAAACACCCTGAAGTCTTGCAGGCTGGCCGCCACGCACTCCATCAAAGCAAGCCGGTGGGGCGAAAGCGCGTGCGTAACGAATGCCACCCGAAGCGGCAAAACCCGGGTACTTTCCGTTACAAGCGCAGTCATGCTGAAAGAATCCAGTTCGTTGGGAAGATGTAATGCTCTGCGGAGACTTCACCGATCTCGCTCTGGGTAACGCACAACTTCCGCTGTAGTATACCGGCCGACGCATCTTGGCACCACGTCGAATTCTTTATGGTCCCGCGCCCCCGGCTGTTTGTACCTTATTGGGAATCGACATCAACTCCGTCCAGTCGTCACGGAACCCTCTTTGCAAACGATCAAACTGCGCGGCAACAGCAAAGTCATTCAGCGCGAACGTTCTGCGATCAATTTCTTATTCTGATTACTGCTCGACGCGAATCTTGAGCATGCGGGTCTAAGTAGAGTCCTTGAGCAATCCCTCCTCCTCCTCAGGTTCAGCACGTTTCCCAAAGCCCTAAGGTCACGGACGCGCATCTGTTCTTTCGCTCGTCGCGTGTGAGAGTCGAAGCAGTCAGATCCGCGCGCCGTGACTTGCGCGGCACTTGAAACACGTTTGGGAACGTATCCGTCGCTCTCCGCCGTTCGTGCGAGCAGGTATGTCATGGCCATGCTTCAGGCCTCCGCAACCCGGAAGATACCGCGCCACGGCTCGAACACCGCCGTCCGATACAGGCCGCGATACACAACAAGGATGATCGTCAGCGAAAGAAGCATGATCGCCGCGAGCTTCATGCTAACGTGCGTTGTGAAAAAGTAACGCTGCACCAGGCCTACCATCCCCGCGACCACACTGGCGCAGACGAGACCGGGTGTCCAGCTTGAGAGCAGCAGCCGCGGACTTACGCTGAGTGACCGAGCACTGAGAAAGTGAAATAGCAGTGACCGGATCAGCTGCAGGGCAGCGTACGCACTCGCCACGGCAAGCACGCCGTAACGCGGCGCAAGCAGGACGATACTGATGCCGAACAACACAGCGAATGCGCCTTGCAGCAGCATCTTGTAGCGAAACTGACTGGCAATCTCAAGCTGCGTCGCCGGCAGATCAAACGACGAATCAAGCGCGGCAACGAGGCAGAGCACGCGATACACCGGAATAGCTGCGATCCACTGCTTCCCAAAGACAGCAGGAATGATGGTAGGCGCAGCGATCGCGGCGGCAGCGCACATGGGAAAGATAAGCGACATCAGCTGCCGCTCACTCGCGACCAGCATCGCAACGCTCTCGCGGAGGCTCCGTTCCGCGGCGCGCGCAAGCGACGGCGTAAACACGCGGGTCAGCCCCATCGATGTCTGGTAGCAGGGCTGAGTGCTGAGCGTAAGACTGCGGCCGTACAGACCGATGGGCGCGGCGCCCACCAGCCTGCCCATGATGCTCAGGTCCAACGTGCCGCCGACCGCCTCGATTGCGCTGGTGACCGTCGCCTTCCCGCTGAAGCTGGCAATGTGCTTGTAGTTTGCGCGGTCAACGGTGGGCAGCACCGGATGCGGCCGTGCCGCGAAGTATGCGA
>CAZZVI010000037.1:5480-21537 GCA_964657335.1 uncultured Terriglobus sp. | reverse complement strand
CCGCGGCGATCACGTTCGACCGTGAGCCGCCGCCGATGACGCCAGGATTGACCGTAACTCCCGAAGCCAGATCGGTAAAGGCCGCCACCTGCGGCAGCAGACGCGCCAGTTCCAGCACGGCGGAGTGCCCGCGCTCGAAGTCCACGCCCGCATGGGACGCGACGCCGGTCACGTGGATCCGGTAGTCGCCGACGCCCTTGCGTGCCGTCTTGTAGGCAGCGTTATCGCGCGTGCCGGGCAGTCCCTGCGCAGGCTCCAGCACGAAGACCGCCTCGCAGTCGCGCGCGATGCGCTCCGTGTGCGGGCGCGAGACGTGGCTGCCCGTTTCCTCGTCCGGATTGAGCAGCAGCACGACCGGTCGAGCCAGGCCGCCGCAGCGCTGGACCGCCTCGATCGCCGCAAGCGCCATGCAGACGCTGGCTTTCATGTCCAGCACGCCCGGACCCCACAGCCGCGGACGCCCCTCAGCGTCCGGAGCCTCGCTCCATGGCATCGCCGTCAGCGTGCCCATTGGCCAGACAGTATCGAGATGGCCGAGCAGCATCAATGGCTTACGGTCCACATCAGCACTCTGGCCGTCGAACCATAGTTCGACCACATCGCCGAACTCGCCGCCCGGGTGACGCACCACGCGCCCGCCCGCGTGGACCGCCCAGCTTGCGGCCAGGTCCATGGCGCGATTTACGGCCGCCGGGTCTTCCGTGGGCGACTCGCATTTCACGAGAGTTCGCAGGCGCTCGTGAAGTGCCTCGGCAGATTGCGTGATGTTGGCCTGCAAACGGAGCGTTTGGTGTGGCATACGACCTGCTTTCAGGCCAAGGGTAGCTTGCCTGGTACGCGGTTCCTGTGGCTAATTTGCCACAGTAGCAGAGTTCGTCCGCAGGAGTAATCTTTGCTGTGTTCTCCCGTTTACCGTACTTTCACACGGTCTGCGGGGATGGAGTACTTGCCCTTGGGTCAACAGGCACACACGGAATGCACGCTGGGCGAGCCGGTCAGCTTCGCCGGTGTCGGGCTTCACTCAGGCGCGCCGGTCAGCATGCGGCTGGTGCCCGCGCCGGCCGGATCGGGCATTGTCTTCCGCCGAACCGACCTGGACAACTTCGAGATTCCGGCGAATGGACGCAACGTGGCCCGCGTGTCGTACGCGACGTCGCTCATGCGGCAAGGCGTGCTCATCTCGACGACGGAACACCTGCTCAGCGCCCTGATCGGCTACGGCGTGGATAACGTCATCGTCGAGCTCGACAACCTTGAGGTGCCGATCCTCGACGGCTCGGCGCTGCCGTACGTTGAGGCCTTCGAGCGGGTGGGAGTAAAGCGTCAGCGCCGCCGCCGCGAGTACCTCCGCATCCTGAAGGCCGTCGAGGTGACGGAAAACTCGAAGGACGGCATCAAGTTCATCGGTGTGTATCCGGGTAAGGGCTATAGCATCGACTACCGCATCGATTTCCCTGCGCCCATCGGGTCGTCGCGCTTCCTGGGCGATCTGCAGACGGGCGCGTACGCCGACCTGATCGCGCCGGCGCGCACCTTCGGCTTCCGCGAGGATGAGCCGGTTCTGCGCAACATGGGCCTGATCCGCGGAGCCAGCGAGGCCTGCGCCATTATCATCGGCGGCGGCGCCGTGCAGAACGGCCCGCTGCGCTATGCCGACGAGTTTGTGCGGCACAAGGTGCTTGACCTGATCGGGGACCTGGCGCTGGCCGGGCGCCGCCTGCAGGGCCGCGTGGTAGCCGAGCGAGCTGGGCACGCCATGCACACGGCCCTGGTCAGCAAGCTGCTCAAGGATCGTTCCGCGTGGGAGCTTGCGCCGGACTTCGAGGATGAGTCAGTCGCTGAGTCCGCCCACGGTCTTGGCTTTCCGGCTGCGGCGCACGCTTAGGTGGCGCTCGCAGCAATAGCGCTCGGATCGAACCAGAAATCGAGTGCAGGAAACGAAACTGAGACGTTTCAAAGTGCTGTTCGCGCGATGAGTTTGCTCGGAGATGTCCTCGCGGTATCGAGCTTCTATGACACGGAGCCGGTCGGTTACCTCGATCAGCCGCTCTTTCTGAATGCCGCCGCGCTGCTTCGGACGGAGCTTGCTCCATTCGATCTGTTGCATGCCTTGATGATCATCGAGCGTGACCATGGCCGCGATCGAAGCCACGGCATCGCTAAGGGGCCCCGCACGCTCGACCTCGACTTGCTGCTGTATGACGACCTTGTGGTCCTCACGCCGGAGCTGACGGTGCCGCATCCGGAGATGCACTGCCGGGCGTTCGTGCTGGAGCCTCTTGCCGAGATCGCGCCGGACCTTTGGCATCCGGTACAGCAGGCAACGGTCGGCGAGTTGCTGCGCCGTCTGCAGGGATCAGCGCGCGTATACTGACGCGCAAGTGCAGGAGAACAACGTGTCAAAGAGAAAAGACAAGCCGGAGAAAATCGAGCGTGCATCGCACGATGCCATGGATGATAAGGCAATGCTCGCGATCAGCCGCGCGCTTGCCGACCCGCGCCGGCTTGAGGTCTTTCGCCGCATTGCAAGCGCCGACGGCACCGCCTGCATGGACCTGAGGGAGTGCCTTGCGATCAATCCGGCGACGCTCTCGCACCACATGCGACAGCTTGAGTCTGCGGGCCTGATCGAGACAAAGAAGGACGGCCGGCTGGTCCGGGCCACGCTGCGGCGCAAGCTGTGGAAGAGCTACCTGTCGCACCTCAAGCAGCTCGTGGCCGCGTAGGGCCGCCTGACACTTTGACGTTCATAAAAATGATCTGCATCCGTCGCCCGCCCGGTCACATCCATTTCGATGGTTGTCGAAATATCAAAGTGGAGTGTAGACAGTATGGGAAAGCTCGCAGGAAAAGTAGCGATTGTGACAGGCGCGTCGAAGGGCATCGGTGCATCGATTGCGGAGCACCTGGCCGCGGAAGGCGCTTCGGTGGTGGTGAACTACGCGTCATCGAAGTCCGGAGCGGACGCGGTGGTGAAGCGGATTACCGACGCGGGAGGCAAGGCGATCGCCGTCGGCGGCAGCGTCACCAGGCAAGAGGAAATCGACACGCTGATCGGCGAGACGGTGAAGACGTACGGCAAGATCGATGTGCTGGTGAACAACGCAGGCGTCTTCGAATTTGGACCGCTGGAAGCGATCACGCCGGAGCACTTTCACAAGCAGTTCGACATCAACGTGCTTGGCCTGCTGCTGACGACGCAGGCAGCGGTGAAGCAGTTCGGTCCCGAGGGCGGATCGATCAT
Organism: uncultured Terriglobus sp.; assembly: GCA_964657335.1. Classification (GTDB taxonomy): domain Bacteria; phylum Acidobacteriota; class Terriglobia; order Terriglobales; family Acidobacteriaceae; genus Terriglobus. Next base: position 18,293 of record CAZZVI010000037.1, on the reverse strand, counting down.
CAATATCAGCTCTGTGGTGGCGAAATCCGCGCCGCCCACCGGTTCGGTGTACTCGGCGACGAAAGGCGCAGTGGATGCGATCACGCTGTCACTGGCGCGTGAGCTTGGACCGCGGAAGATCCGCGTCAACAGTGTCAGCCCGGGCATGGTTGAGACAGAAGGAACCCATACCGCCGGCTTCATCGGCAGCGATTTCATGAAGACGATTGAGGCAGCAACGCCGCTCGGCCGCATCGGTCAGCCCGATGACATCGGCAAGGCAGTAGCTTTCTTCGCGTCAGACGATTCAGCCTGGATCAACGGAGAAGCGGTCCTGGTGGCCGGCGGCAACCGCGGCTAGGGGACGACGGGCGGACAAAGAGAAGAGCCTTGATGCGATTGCATCAAGGCTCTTCTACTGCATGCTTACAAGTTGCGAGGCAAGGCTACTTCCTTGCCACACCCTTCTTGAACAACTCGTTTACGGTCGCTACGAAGTGCGCCGCGCCAGTCGGAGTCGGCACGCTGCCAGAGAGAATCTTCTCGTAAGGAATGCCCGCGCCGTAGTAGGTCTCGGTGTCTCCGCCGTTCTGGTTGACGTAGTCACCCGTCAGATCCACGCCAGCGAAGAGGCCCTTCGAACGCGAGTAGGTCAGGAACTCAGCATTTGCAAGCGCCGTGGTGGCTGCCTGCGAGTTGCGGCCGACCGGACCGGCAGATGCGGCGAGATCACCGCCCAGCTTGATCTTGGCGTGCAGCAAGGCGTCCACGCTCTTGTGGCTGCGGCCGATCAGGACGAGATCAGTCGACTGTCCGCCAATCTGCAGACCAAAGCTTGCGCCGGTGATCTGAACGAAGACCGGAGCGCTCCATCCCTTGGGTGTGCGGCAGGTCGCGACGCCCTGGCCGTACTGGCCGCCAACGACGAACGCGCCCTTCTTGAAGCCCGGCACCACGAGAACGCAGGTCGCGCTGGCGGCGATATCCAGCGGAATGCCCTTATCAGGCGTCGCCATCAGCTCATGCAGCACGGCGTGGGCATCTTCCACGCGGTGGTTAAGGTGCTCGATGGAATCTGCAGCAACGGCCATGCTAGCGGTCATGGCTACGGAACAAACAACAGCGGTAATCTTTTTGAACATAGAATCCCCTCTCCAGAAACGCTGGATCGAGGTGTTGGATGCGAAACAGTGCAAAGCTGTTTGAATCCGATGAAAGATTTTCGCAGTCCAAGTCTGCAGCCGCACCTGGAGTCTTTGATTTGAGTGACATGGCAGACACGGAAACAAGGCAGCGAACGACTGCGATGTCGCTGCGGGATTGGAAGGAGCGCGTCCGCACACGCGAGGCGCGCGTCGGCATTATCGGTCTAGGATATGTAGGACTGCCGCTGACACTGCTGTTTTCAAGCGAGAACTTTCGCGTCACGGGCTTTGACGTCGACGAGAAGAAGATCGGTACGCTGAACAGTGGACAGAGCTATATCTGGCGCATCGATCCGGAGCACATCGCTGCAGCGCAGGCCAGGGGATTCACCGCGACGCAAGACTTCGCACGGATTGCAGAGATGGACGCAGTGCTCATCTGCGTGCCCACGCCGCTGACCGACCATCATGCGCCTGATCTGAGCTATGTGGAAGCCACGGTTCACGCGATCGCGCCGTACGTGCGACCGGGCCAGCTCATTGTGCTTGAGAGCACGACCTATCCCGGCACGACGCAGGAGGTGGTAGTACGCATCCTGTCTGAGGCCGGGGCAAAGCGTGGCATTCGAGTGCAGGTTGCGGGCGAAGGCGACGAAATCGATGGCGTCCTGGTCGCCTTTTCCCCGGAGCGCGAAGATCCCGGCAACATGATCACGCCACGCCGAGAGATACCCAAAGTGGTCGGCGGCGTGGAGCGTCTCGCGACCGAGGCGGCATGCGCTCTGTACGGCTCCATCTTCACGCGTACGGTACCGGTATCCTCGCCCGCAACGGCCGAGATGACCAAGCTGCTGGAGAACATCTACCGTTCCGTCAATATTGCGCTGGTCAACGAGATGAAGCAGCTTTGCATGCGCATGGGCGTGGACATCTGGGAGGTGATCGATGCGGCGGCAACAAAGCCGTTCGGCTTCCAGGCGTTCTACCCGGGGCCGGGGATTGGCGGACATTGCATTCCGGTCGACCCGTTCTACCTGACGTGGAAGGCGAAGGAGTATGGATTCACGACGCGGTTCATCGAGCTGGCTGGCGAGATCAACGAGGCGATGCCGACGTTTGTGATGCGGCAGGTGGCTCGCGCGCTGAACGAGCGCGGCACTGCCATGAAGGGTGCGAAGGTGCTTGTGCTTGGCGTGGCCTACAAGGCGGATGTGGACGATCTGCGCGAATCGCCGTCGCTCGTACTGATCGAGCAGATGCAGGCGCTGGGATCGGACGTGAGCTACAACGATCCGTTCTTCCCCTTCGTCGGTCACGGTCGCAAGTACGCTCTGAACATGCACTCGACGCCGCTCGATCGCGTGGGCGAATTTGACTGCGTAGTGATCGCGACCGATCATTCGTCGTACGAAATGGAGCAGATTGTGGCCGGCGCGAAGCTGGTGGTAGATTCGAGAAACGCTACCCGGCACATCGTTTCGCCGAAGATCGTGCGCTGCTAGCGCGCTGATCCCGCGGCGAGCGCCGCGAGGTGTATGCGGTCAACGGCCCACGAGAGCCGCGCCTTCTGTTGCCTTTCTTCCATGGAATGGATCGACCTCGCACCGGCGGTACGGCTGGTCGTGGGAACTCGTACGAAAAGCTGAGAAATTTCTCACAGGAATCCTCTGGTTACGGTGCCCTATATGCAGCGTGCGCGGGCATGTGCGCTGCCTTCCGCAACCGTTAGCGCCAGAGGATCTTCGTGCCCCATCCCCAGCACCGGACAGCCGATTGGCGGCGAGGCGGAGCGGCGCTACGCCTCCTTGCGCTGGTGCTGTGCATCAGGGTGCTGTTTACCGTGCATGCCCTCAGTGGCTCTGGCCTGCCCGTGGTGCATGCCCAGACGGCGGTCGCTGAACCCAACGGCCAACGGCAAAGCTCGGCAGACGTGGTGCGGCGGCGCGCAGCAGCGTTTCTTCGCAGCCGTTCGACCCCGGCGCGGACTTTGACCGCCGCGACTGCTGCGTCGGCCTCCCCTGCAGAGGCGCTTGCGAAGGCCCGTGCGCAGCACCTTGCGCTCGCGACCGGCCAGACGGTTTCCTTGAACACGCCATGGACCCCGGTCGGGCCGCTGCAGGTGCAGACCTCTGCGTACGGATTGGTGACGGGCCGCATCACCTCCGTCGCGACCGATCCCGGCGACACCAGCGGCAACACCGTCTTTATCGGTACGTCCGGTGGTGGTGTGTGGAAGAGTACGAATGCCGCGGGTGTTGCGTCCGCGGTGACCTTTCAGCCGCAGACGGATACGCTGCCGGTCTTCTCGCCTAACGGCGGATCGGCCCTCCCGTCGCTCTCGATCGGCGCTTTGACGGTACAGCCCGGCGGCACCGGCGTGGTGCTGGCCGGTACCGGCGATCCCAACGACGCCACCGACAGCTACTACGGCGAAGGCCTTCTGCGCTCAACGGATGGCGGCACCACCTGGTCTCTGATACCAACGGCAGCCAGCGGCCACGGCTTCTATGGCGAGGCGTTTGCCGGGTTTGCTTGGAGCACCGTCTCGACGCAGACGGTGGTCGCGGCGTTGAGCACGTCCGCGGAAGCTGCCATCGTTCGCAACAACACCGCATACGGTTTTCTCGGCTTGTACTACTCGCAGGACGGCGGCGCCACCTGGCTGCCCGCCACCATCGAAGACGGCAGCACGGTGGTCCAGGACCGGAACATGGACATCACCAACTTTCGCGGCAACGCGGCGACATCGGTGGTGTGGAACCCGGTACGGCAGCGGTTCTATGCGGCGGTACGCTCGCATGGCTATTACGAGTCTGCCGACGGCATTACCTTCACGCGGATGGCGAACCAGCCGGGCGCCGGCCTGACGACTACCGCCTGCCCGACACGCGCCGGCACGTACGGATCAGCAAGCTGCCCCATCTTTCGCGGAGCTCTCGCAGCGCAACCTGTCTCCGGCGACCTGTTCGCGCTGACGGTGGATGCAAGCAACGACGATGAGGGTCTGTGGCAGGACGTCTGCAACCTGAGCGGCGGCGCCTGTGCCTCATCGACTGTGCAATGGAGCACGCGCATCGACGCCACGCCCATGGAGACAGGCGGCAAGATCCCGCAGGGCGATTACAACCTGTCGCTGGCGGCGGTGCCCGCGGCAACCGCCCTCAGCATGACGGACACGCTGCTGTTCGCGGGAACGGAAGACCTCTTCCGTTGCGGCCTGAGCGGCGGATGCAGCCTGCGCAACACCACCAACACGCAAAACGGCTGCGCTTCGCCTGCCGGTGTAGCGCCCTCGCAGCATGCGATCGCATGGCAGACCGACTTGTCGAACAGCAGCGCGCCGCGCATCTTCCTGGGCAATGACGGCGGCCTGTGGCGATCGCTGGATGGTGTGCGGCAGCAGGCAGCGGTCTGCTCGGCGGATGACAGGACGCACTTCGACAACCTGAACGGCGCGCTCGGATCGCTGGCGATGGTCGCGGGATTTTCCTCGCATCCTTCGAACGCGAACGTGCTCCTGGTTGCGCTTGGAGCGAGCGGGAGTGCCAGCAGCACCACCGCGCCTCAGGCGAACAACACGACGGCGTGGACGCAGATCAGCAGCGGCGAAAGCGGCACCGTCGCTATCGATCAATCCAGCGGGCAGACGTGGCTCGTTCAGTCTGGCGCAGGTGTGTCGCTGCACACGTGCGCCAACGGCACGGCGTGTACCGCGGCAGACTTCGCCGGACCTGCAACCATCGGCAGCGCGCAGGTGCAGGGCGATGGCTCGCTGATCGACGCGCCTGCGCTGCTCGATCCGGGGCTGAACACGAATGTGATTGCAGGCACCTGCCGTGTCTTTCGCGGACCGGCGAGCGGCGGCAGCACGTGGTCGAGCTCCAGTGCTATCAGTCGTTTTCTCGGTGGTCCCACAGCCCCGGCCTGCACGGCCAGCGATGCCTACATCCGTTCGCTGGCGGCGGGTGGTCCGGCGGTCATCACCAACGGCTCGCAGACGAGCGGGTCCACCGTGCTGTATGCCGGGCTGGCCAGCGGAGCAGACGGCGGCAGCAGTTACGGCGGGCAAATCTACGTCAACACGGCGGCCAATGTAGCGACGTCATCCACGACGTGGACGAACCTTGCGGCCGACTCTGTGACGAACGACTACAACGGCTTCAATGCGGGCGGATTCGACATCTCGGGCATTGCCGTCGACCCGAGCGACCCCACCGGCCAGACGGTCTATGTGACGATCATGGGCTTCGGGTACCCCCACCTGTACCGCTCGACGAACGCGGGTGCCACGTGGACGAACATCTCCGCCAACCTGCCAAACGCGCCGGCGAACAGCGTTGCCGTCGATCCGAACGATCCGCTGATCGTCTATGTCGCGCTGGACACCGGCGTCTATGCGACGACCGATGTGACAACCTGCGTGAATCCCGCGACCGGTGTCACCGGCAACTGCTGGGGTGTGCTTGGCACGTCGCTGCCCAATGCGCCGGTGCTCTCACTCATTGCTTCAAAAGGCGTGTCCGGAGGCGTGTTGCGTGCAGGCACTTTCGGTCGCGGCATCTGGCAGACACCGCTGCTCAGCGCCGGGCAGGCGCTTGCGCCGGTCGCGAGCTTCTCGCCGGGATTGCTCACGTTCAGCGCGCAGGCGGTTGGATCAACCAGCAGCGCGCAGACGGTTACGCTCACCAACACGGGCAACACCGCGCTCTCGATCACGTCTGTTGCCGCAAGCGCCGGCTTTGCCGAGACGGATACCTGCTCCAACACTTCACTCACCGTCGGCGCCAGTTGCACGATCAACGCCACCTTTGCCCCGTCGGCAGCGGGCGTGGCGAGCGGGTCCGTGCTGGTCTACGGCAACGTGAGCGGCGGGTACGCCACGCTGCCGTTGAGCGGTACGGGCCAGGGCTTGCCCAACCTGCAGCTTTCTCCGGCGTCACTGACCCTCCCCATGACCGCGATCGGCGCGGTCTCGGCATCGCAGACGGTCATGGTGAGCAACAGCGGAACCGGCACCGCCAGTCTCACCTCGCCCGTTGGAAGCCCGGACTTCCCGGTTACGGCGACGACCTGCGGCAGCACACTTGCTCCAGGCAGCACGTGCACGGCCGCGGTGGCATTTGCGCCTTCGCAGAACGGGCCGGAGATCGGTACGCTGGAGCTCGGCGACGGTACCGAAATCTACGCCGTACAACTGAGCGGCAATGGCACCGGCTCACCGGATGTGTCCGTGTCGCCCACATCGATCTACTTCGGCAACTTTCCGGTCAGCAGCTACTTCGGCACGGAGACCGTGCAGCTCATCAACAGCGGCAATGCCTCCACGCTGATCGGTCCGCCCAGCACGACGGGCGACTTCGGCATCTTCCAGAATAACTGTCCCGCGCTGCTGGGTGCCGGACAGACCTGCAGCTTGATCGTTTCGTACGTGCCCACGACGCCTGGCCCGCATACCGGAACGTTCAACATCACGGATGGTGGCATCACGACGCACACGATCCCGCTGTCCGGCGATGCGTATGCCACGGATGTGACCTTCGCCCCGGCTGCGCTCACGTTCACAACGACAGAGGTCGGCAGCATCTCGACCGCGCAGACGGTCACGATGACTTACAACGGCAGCAGCAATGCGTTGTACCTGGGCGTGCTTGCTGCGGCGGGCGACTTCGGCATTGTGTCGAACACCTGCACCGGCACACTGTACGCAGGGCAGAGCTGCACCTTTTCAGTGGACTTCATGCCCACGGCAGATGGCCCGCGATATGGTTCCATCTCGCTGCCGGACCAGTACACCACCCTCAGCCTTCTGCTGTCAGGCAACGGACACGGCACGCCCAGCGTTGCAGTCGCTCCGTCCGCGCTGTCGTTTGGAACGGTCGCGATCAACAGCACATCAGCCCCGCAGACGGTCACGGTGGCGAACAGCGGCACCGCAGCCATCGCGCTCAACCCTTCGGCGATCACGGGCGATTTCTTTCTTGCGGCGAACAGCTGCGGCACTTCGCTTGCAGCAGGCAGCAGTTGCACGCTGACGGTCAACTTCACGCCGACCGCAGAGGGCATGCGCACCGGCACGCTCACCGTTACGGACGCCATCGGATCGCACCTGGTCTCGCTCAGCGGCAACGGGACCGGACAGGCCATCGTCACACTGACGCCGGCCGCGCTCAACTTCGGTTCAGCGGCAGTGGGCAGCACATCCTCCACGCTGACGGTAGGGGTAAACAACGGCGGAACGATCGCGGCGGTGCTCGCGACGCCCACTATCACAGGCGACTTTGCCCTGACCGGCAGCACCTGCGGAGCCACGCTGCCACCGCTCGCGAGCTGCTCGCTCTCAGTCGTCTTCAAGCCAACGTCGTCGGGCGTGCGCACCGGCGTGCTCTCCGTCGCGGACGCGCTCGGCAACCATACCGCCGCGCTCACCGGCAACGGCACGACCGGTGCTCTGACGATCACGCCCTCGGCCCTGCAGTTTGCAGACACGGCGCTCGGCGGCACTACCGCACAACAGGCCGTGGTGGTCAGCAACACCGGGAACGCTGCGCTCACCATCAGCTCGGCCACCGTCACAGGCGATTTTACGGCCACCGGCAACTGCGCCGGAACAACGCTGGCCGCAGGTACCTCCTGCACCATGGCGGTCACCTTCACACCGACCACTGTCGGAGCGCGGACCGGCTCACTCACCTTCGCCTTCAGCGGAGGCAGCACTCCGACGGCCGTGGTGGCGCTCAGCGGCAATGGCACGGGAGCGTTCTCCGTCGTGCTAACGCCGACCTCCGAACACTATGGATCACAGCTCATCGGCACAACCAGCGCGGTGCGCAACATCACGATCTCGAACACCGGAACGATCAGCGGCTCGCTGGGCAACATCAGCGTCAGCGGCGACTTTCAGTTGACGGCAAACACCTGCGGCGCGACGCTCCTGCCCCAAACCGGCTGCACGGTGTCGATCGCCTTCACGCCCGTGGCGACCGGCACGCGCAGCGGCGTGCTCACCGTAATCACCGGAGCGGGAACACAGACGGCCACGCTTACCGGCATCGGCACGGCGCCGGCAACGGACACGCTCTCGCCACTGTCACTCACCTTCGGTAACACGCTGGTGAACACCACCAGCGCCACTCAGACCATCACCTTGACGAACAGCGGCGATACTGCGCTCACGCTGGTCTCCGCGCAGATTCTTGCTGGCGACTTTACCGCCGTGAACGGCTGCGGACCCACGCTGCCCGCGCACAGCACCTGCGCCATCACCGTAGCGTTTGCCCCGAAGAGCATCGGCACGCTGACCGGCACGCTGCAGGTGATTGACGTGCAGCACAGCCAGGCAGTCACGCTCACCGGCACGGCCGTTGCGGGAGCGGGCGTGTCGCTGACCCCAGCAAACCTGACCTTTGCCAGTACAGGGGTCGGCGTGGCGGGAGCTGCGCAGACGCTGACGCTCACCAACAATGGCGGTTCTCCGCTGACACTCTCCGCCGTCACGGTCATCGGCGACTTCGGCATCCTGTCCGGCGGCGGCACCTGCGCTGTCTTCGCGACGCTCCCCGCAGGCGGCAGCTGCACGCTGAGCGTCGCGTTTCTGCCGTCAGGGGCGGGGCTGCGCACCGGCAGCGTGGTCATCACCAGCAACGCACCCATGCAGACCGCGCAGCTGACCGGAACCGGCATCGACTTCCAGTTCGTCACGAACGGCGACACCACCGTGACCGTCAGCAGCGGCGGCACCGCGACGTTTCCGCTGCTGCTGCGGCCGCTGATCAACACGGCAGACCCGGTCACCTACACCTGCACCGGCGCGCCCGCCAACGCAAAATGCACGGTCACGTCGCAGTACAGCGACCTGTCCGCGACAGGTACCGTGTCGCTGACGGTCCTCACCGGAACGACAACAGCGAAGCGCATTCCACTCTCGGCGGCAATGCTGTTGCCCATGTTGCTGGCACCTGTGTGGGCGTTGCGACGTCGAAGGCTGCTCGCAAGATTCGCTGCGCTGGTTGCCGTCTGTGCCGGCCTTGCGATGGTCGGCTGCGGAACGGCCCGCACGATTGCCGATTCGGGCAGTGGGACTTCGTCCGGAGGCGGCAGCACCACAGGACCGGTTACGCCTACTGGCAACTACACGATTATCGCCAGCGCTACCGCAGCGGGCGTGACCCATACGGTCTCGCTCACGCTGGTGGTGAAGTAAGAAGTTTCGTTCATTGTTGCGAGGGAACCACTGACAACGCAAGAAGAAAGGAGGCTGAAGCCAATCGCATCGGGGCCTTCGCTGCCGGACAGCACGACCGTCGCGGATACGCATGCTCTCCGAAACCGCTGAAGTAGCCCATGCGTTCCATCGAAATGCGGCTGAAGCCGCGACACTGCGCTCGTGTGGCTGTCTCGGCAGCTAAGCCGCGGAACTGGATCAACTCGAACTCGGTTAGCTTCCCACCAACGAGATGCTACCGTTGCCTGACGTGAGCCGCAACGAGGGTCCACCTCCGTTGATGAGGCCGTGCAGGTGGTGTGCGTCGTTGCCCGAGCCGCCCGCCAACGGCAGGTTGTTCGAGACATGCCCATCGCCGGTGCTCGCCTGCAGATCGGCGCCCAGATCGCGCGGCACGCGCAGTGCAATGGAGCCATCTCCCGTAGTGATGCTGGAACCTGCCTGCAGCCGCGATCCGGGCAGCAGCGAGACGTCGATCCTGCCGTTGCCTGTATGTGCCTCCACCTGCGTGAAGCGGCCCTCGATTGTCATGGAGCCATCCCCGGTGCTGCTGTTGACCGTGCCATCTGCGCGATGGACCTGGACGCCGCCGTTGCCAGTGTGTAGCCGCAATGGACCTGCGGTGCCATCGGTCTGGATGCCGCCGTCCCCGCTTCTGAGGTCGAGCGTTCCACGCAGACCCGCCACGGCCACGTTGCCATTGCCGGTGTTGACGGTCAGGTCGGTCTCGGCGGGTGACTCCACCGTAACCTCCGGTGAGGGACCGTGCCAGCCGCCTCCAAACCACGAGTGGGCCTCCTGGCGGCGCTTGATCTCAAAATGAATGCCGTTGCCGCCCTGCATCTCCGACACGCGCCAGTGCGACGGGTCCTGCCCGCGCCAGTCTACGTGGATGCGCACCGTGCGGCAGCCGCCACAACTCCCGGCGTGCACCGAAGCATCATCGAGCGCCAATTGCAGCGACGGTTTACCGGCAACGTTGTAGGTTTTGTCCCAGTTGCCCTGCGCCAATGCGCTGGTCGAGGCAAGGGCAAGGCAGGCGAGTGGAATCGCAGATGTGCGCATGAGTCGGTCCTCGCTTGGGAATACGCAGGCGAAGCTGTTTCCGTTCGCAAAACTTTCAGGGGGACTGTGTTGCGATGAAGGTTTCCGGTGTGCCTTCCTCGGGACGGATGAAGTGCACGTCGTCCGGCGGTCGGCGCGGTGTGTCGATCGCCAGCACGACAAACGGGTGTTCCAGTATCTGCGGCATGCCGTGCACCGTTCGTTGCTTGAAGTGGACGAGCTCGCCCGGCCCGAGTTCGCGCGGGGCTTCACCCTCAATGACGAACACACCGCGCCCGCTCAGCACGTACAGGTACTCATCGCAGGACGTATGAAAGTGCATCGGTGCGGGCCGATAGGAGCGAAAGATGCGGCAGCTCGCCGCCGACTCGTCCATCAGCCGGATGTCGCGCAACATGGTCTCCGAGACGTCCGGCAACGTCGCGGCAAGGGCCGCAACGTCAAAGTAGTGGCCCTTCTCTGGCACGTCAGGCCTTCAGGCTCTTGAGATAGGGCACGCTGGGAGCCAGCAGTGCAGGATCTTCCTCAAGCTCGACAAAGTAGTTCTTCACGCCGGCCTTGCCCGCCGCGGCAAAGACCTTTTTCCAATCAACGACACCCTTCCCGAGCGCCACCTGCTTGAAACCGGACTTCGTGGACGGGTCCTTGACCCAGTCCTGGCAGTGCATGGAGAGAAAACGCCCGGCGTACTTGTGGAAGTACACCTCGGGATCATAGCCCTCCTGCAGCGTGGACACCTGAAACTGCAGCTTGGTCGTCGCCGGATCGAGCAGGGCAATCATCATGTCGTACACGGGCTTGCCGTTGATGCGCGCGGAGACGAATCCCTCGTTGTGCAGCAGCGCGGTAATGCCGGCCGCGTGTGCCTTTGCGGCGAACTCGTTGAAGGGATCAACGTAGCGCTTCACATCGTCCTCGGTCTCCGTCCCCTTGTAACCGAAGGGACCAAGCGCGGCGATGGCCATTTGCGTCATGCCGAATTCTTTGGCGTACTCGATGCTCTTGTCGGCGTTTTGAAAGAGCTCCTTGCCGCCCCAGTGCGACGAGATGCATTGCAGGCCGAAGTCGTTGAGCATTTTGCGCAACTCCTGCGGCTTGTATTGCTGCAGGCTTGCAAAGTCCGAATAGCCATACGGCGAACAAAGCTCGACCGTCTGATACCCCGCCGCGACCAGGCTCTTCATGGTGCCGGCAAAGTCCGTCGCGATGGACTTGCGCACGACGTACGACTGAAAGCCGATCGGCAGCCCCAGCGGATCGGCCACTAAGGCCCGCGGCCCGGCAAGAACAGCGGCAGCAGCAACGCCGCTCTGCAGAAAAGTCCGTCGATTCATCATGCGCTCAACACTCCCGGAAACGAATACCGGAAGCATAGCACCGCCCCCTCTACGGGAAAGCAGCCCACCACGAGCAAGATGCCCGCTGACAGGCATGGAACCGTTCAATGTCATCAACGGCAGGGGAGCGCGCGTGCTTGCTTTCTGACGCGAGGGTTACCTATGCTTTAGCACGGGCAACGGTCGCTGCACGCTTTCTGCGACACAATCAAAAAGCTGTTTTACTCGTGGTCTTGTTCTTCTTTGGAGGTCGTATGAATCGCTCCCTTCTTCTACTGCTGGGATGTGCGGGAGCCGTGTCCGGCTCATTGGTTTCGCCTCTGGCAGTTCACTCGCAGACAGTTACCGGCACGGTCGTCGGCACGGTTGTAGATGCCACCGGCGCCGTCGTTCCCGGTGCCAGTGTTCTCGTGCACAACGTAGACACCGGAGTCGACTCGCCGGGCAGCGCAGACAAATCTGGCCAGTACCGCATCGCGAACCTGCCCATCGGCCGCTATCAGCTCACCGTCAGCGCGCCAGGGTTTGGCCAGCAGACCGTTCCGGTCTTCCAGCTTGAGTCGGTGCAGACCGCCACCTTCAACGTGACGCTCACGCTGGGCAGCGCAAATACCAGCGTGACCGTCTCTTCCGCCCCGCCCATCCTGAACACCACCGACGCGACCCTCAGCAGCACCTTTTCTTCCAACACCATCTCGAATTTCCCACTGAACGGCCTGGACTTCTCCGCGGTGACGCTCTACGTCCCCGGCGCCGTCAGCACCGCCGGCACTTCAGGCACAACCCAGATTGAGCGCAGTAACTACTTCACGGACTCAGTGAATCTCAATGGCAACCGCGCACAGGCGAATAATTACACGCTGGATGGCATTGACCTGAACGAAACCTTCAATAACCTCATCTCCTACAGTCCTTCGCCCTTCGCGTTGGAGGAGATCACGGTGCTTACTGCAAATTCTCCTACCGACTACGGCAACGTCAATGGTGGCGGTGTGGTCTCCGTGCTGAAGAGCGGCACCAACCATTTCCACGGATCGGCGTTCGGTTACGTGCAGGACTGGAGATT
>CAZZVI010000037.1:0-5380 GCA_964657335.1 uncultured Terriglobus sp. | reverse complement strand
CTGTTCTTTTTCGTGGATTACCTGGGATCGCGCTATCACTCCGGCGGCACGACCTTTGCCAGCGTGCTGACGCAGGCGATGCGCAATGGCGACTTCTCTGCCTTGCTCGCCCAGACCACACCGACCCAGCTGTATGACACGCAGAACGGCTTCACACCGTACGCGGGAAACAAGGGCGTTCCCGTCAATAATCCAGTTGCCAAGTACCTGTTTGCGCATCCGGAGTTGTACCCTTTGCCGAACGCGACACCCACGGACGGTCTGACGCAGAACGATTACCAGGGTGGATACCGCAACTACAAAGCCAACAACCAGGGCGACGTAAAGATCGAATACGATCCGAGCATCGGCGACAAGCTGACCGGCTTCTACTCCATGGGTACCGCGTATGACGGAGCGACAAATCCCCTCATCGTGTCGTTCCCCGGCACCACGGTATATCCCACCAGGCTCTTCGGCATTACGTGGGTTCACATCCTGTCGCCCAACCTGGTGAACACCGCGCGCGTCGGTTTCACACGCACGATCTGGCAGAACAACCAGCCACAGGACACCAGCGGAAAGTTCGGCCTCAACGGCAACCAGGTGGTTGGCATCCCCTTTCCTTCGCAGCTCTATCAGGGCTTCTCGTATCAGAATATGGGTACACCAAGCGTTGGTACGCCGGCCTTCGGTGGCGGACTTATCGATAACACCTATAGCTACATCGAAGACATTTCGTGGCAGCATGGCCAGCACACCATCAAGGCTGGTGTGCAGGCCCTGCGCTATCAGAACAACTACCCCACCGCAAACAACAATGGGTTTCTGGGCCAGTTTGGGTACAGCGGCAACTTCACGAGCAACTCCGCTGTAAATATTCCAGGCACAACTTCGGCCGAGCCCGGCTATGCGCCCGCGGACTTTCTGCTGGATCGCGTCACCAGCGTTGCCGTCACGCTCGGCAGCGTCAACGTCGGTCAGCGGCAGTGGAGAGTGGCTGGATACTTCAGCGATTCCTACAAGCCAACCGCGAGACTTACATTGACCGCCGGCTTACGATATGAGATCGACGAGCCATGGGTCGAATCCAACAACAAGACCGGCAACATCAATCTCGCGACAGGGCAAATCCAGTATGCGCATGCCATCCCCGCGGGCGCAGCGGCAGGCGCCGGGCTGTGCAGCAACCGGGCATGTTATGACTACAACTTCCGCCAGGCCATGCCGAAGGTGGGCTTTGCGTACCAAGTGAATAACTCTCTGGTCCTTCGCGGTGGTTATGGCGCCACCAGCTTCTTTGAAGGGAACTCGTCGAACCAGCGGCTTACTTCCATTACTCCATTCATCCAGGCGGTAAATGTCAACGTGCCGCAGCCGATGCCGGGAGCGGTGACGACACCGCGCACCGTCGAGCAGGGCTTTACCGGCTCAGTCGCTTATGCTGGAACTTACAACGTTTATCCCAAGAACATCCAGCCCGCCTATGTGCAGCAATGGAACCTGACCACGGAGTACGCGCTGACGCATAGCACCTCGCTTTCGGTCGGCTATCTCGGCGAGCAAGGCCAGCACATCGAGGATTACGGCAACGTCAACCAGTGGAAGGTAGCCGGCGATCCTACGTCAGCGCCGTTCTATAACAATCCCTACATAGGCCAGAATGCGGATCCTTCCGTCTCTGTCGGTTCGAGCGGCCTGCTGATTACCGAGTCACGCGCCATGATGAATTACAACGCATTGCAGGTCACCGTGCGCCAGCGCGCAAGTCATGGCCTGGAGTACACCGTCAACTACAGTTTGGCAAAGGCCATGACAAACAGCCTTGGAAACTATGGATTGAATGTAAGCGGTTTCAGCGGAGCGTTCCAGAACTACTACGACAGCGCGGCAGACTACGGCCCGGCCGGCTACGACGTTCGCCACAGTATCAGCGCTACTGGCGTCTACGCCCTGCCCGTTGGACACGGCAAGGCATTCCTGGCGAACGCAAACTACCTTGTGGATGAGTTGGCGGGTGGATGGAAGCTATCGGTGGCTTCCATTATCTACTCCGGATATCCGGAGACCGTCACCATCAACAATAACAACAACGTAAATACCTACGGCAACCTGCGGCCCGACTACAAGGCTCCCTTGAAGGTCGTGAACCGCAGTGTGGATCAGTGGTACGGCAGCAGCTATGCGAACGCCTTTGCCACCCCTGCCGGACAGTTTGGCACGGGCCGCAATGGCGATCTGCGAGGCCCTGGATTTCAGAACGTGGATATCTCCGCGTTCAAGGACTTCCGCACCTGGCGCGAGCACACGGTGGGTTTCCGTTTCGACGCGTTCAACGTCTTCAACATCACCAGCCTCGGCAACCCGGACTCTAACTTCAGCGATAGCACCTTCGGTGAGATCTCAAACACTCGCTCGGTGGAGCGGCACCTGCAGTTCAACCTCAACTACAAGTTCTGATCGTGAGAGCTGAAACTAAGGCAGGGCGCCCGATCGCGTGCCCTGCCCTTTTTATTGAGCACGCCCGGCGAACTTACTTCCCAACTGCCGGATTTGCCACAAACCTCGGTGTGTGCGTCCCGTCCGCGATGTCGAACAGTGTTAGATAGGCAAGCCGGACGATCTTCGTCATCTTGGGGAAGTCGATTTTGTCTACCGTGTCGGTGACGTGGTGGTAGTCCGGATGAAAACCGGTGAAGAACCATACTGCGGGAACGTCGTGCAGGATGAACGGAAACTGGTCTGACCGGAAGAAGATGCCGAGCGCCGTCTCGTGCTCGAAGCGGTCGTCAAGCGTCAGGCCGACATGCTGGTCTTCGCGCTGCACCGCATGCAGGAAGTCGGGCGAGTAGAGCGTGCCCACAAGGTTCAGGCGATTCGACGTGTCTGAGGGAATGTCGATGATGCCGTCGGTCTGCGCGCTCGGCTTTTCGTCTCGGCCGATCATGTCAAAGTTCACCATCGCGCGCGTGGTCGCGAGCGGCCGCAGCGGGTGCTGCGCCATGTAGTACGAACCGGAGAGCGGGCCGCGCTCTTCCGCCGCAAAAACGACAAACAGAATAGACCGCTTTGGCTTCACCGGGTTCGCCGTAAAGGCATGTGCCAGTTCCACGACGCCGACGGTACCTGAGCCGTTGTCGTCAGCACCGCGCCAGATGTCGGTGTGGCGGCGGCCGTCAGGCTCTTCCACGTCGGATGTGCCGTTGTGATCATGATGCGCGCTGACGATCAGCGTCTCGGCGGCGAGCGCAGGATCGCTGCCCGGCAGCAGGCCCGCGACGTTATACGTGAAGGCGGTGCGGGTTGCGAGATTCTTCGTCTGCAGGTGAATCTCTTTGCCGAAGGTGGCGAGCGACTGTGGCTTCAGGTCGGTATCGATCGCTTTTTGCAGCTCGCTCAGCGAACGCGGCGATCCCTGCATCAGTTCGGCGCCAACACTCAGCGGGATGGTGACCAGGGGCGTGTGCAGTTCATCATCGGCAATCCCCTGCAGAGGAATGGGTGTGAGTCGCTTTGCGGTAACTCCGACGAAGACGTTGGCGAGTCGCGCCGCCGTGGTGACGTGGGTTGCATTCGGCTCTGGCATGATCAGAACGGCGACCGCACCGTGCCGTTGCGCATTCAGCAGCTTGACGCGGGGAGTCGCGTAACGCGTGTTGCCCGTGCCGTTGAAGATCGACTTTGCGTCATTCTCCTGCGGCTCATGCTCCATGATGAGCACGACTTTGCCGCGGGCATCGATGCCGGCGTAATCGTCGTAGCCAAGCTCCGGCGCGGTGATGCCGTAGCCCGCGTAGACCAGGCCACCGTGCACATCGACGTTTTCGCGATAGCTGCTGCTGATCTGCGATGCTCGCCACTCGTGCCGGCTGCCGGTGGGACTTGTCTCGCTCAATAACGTCGCTGACGGATCAGGCTTGTACTCGACCAGCGGCACTGGCTGCAGGAACGACGGCTTGCCGGATGCGTCCTTCGCCGCAGGCTGCAGACCGGCCTTGGCGAACTCGGCGGCGACCCACTCGGCAGCGGCATCGTCGCCCGGCTGCAGGGACATGCGACCCTGCAGTCCATCACCCGCGATGAAGGTGAGGTTGGCGCGCAGATCGCTTTCGCGAATGGCGTCAAAGCCCGCACGCAGGCGCGGCGCAACCGGCTGCTGCGCAAAGGATTGGGTACACGCAGCCACAACGAGGAAAATAGTCCCAGTCACATGCAGGCAGGGTCGCATGAGTCCTACTATGGCACGACGCGGCTCTGACGGATGGATGTTTCATCAGTTATCCGATGGCCGCTCAATCCGATCAATCACGATGTCTTCGATAGTCCCTTTAGCCGGCCGGAGTCGCAGGCCGAGCTGATCCTGCAGCACCGCATAGAGCGAAGGGATGTTCGATTCGGGCGTGTCTTTAGGAGACCAGTCGATCTGAAAATCGTACTTGCCCGGCAAGCCGGTGCGATCCTCCACGGGACGTCCAGCCTGCCGGCGAAGCGCCGCAGCCACATCCGCCATGGACATGTTTGTGACCCTCATGGAAGCCTTCGCTCCATTGGAGTTGGTGCTCATGTTCGGCTTTGCGTCGGCAGCGGCCGGCTTCAGGCCCGGACCGGGCCTGCCCGATTTGTTCAGTTCCAGCCAGAAGACGGGTCCTTCCTTCGGCTCACGATGGAACTTGAACTGGAGACGCTCCTGCAGCAGCGAAAGGATGAGTTGCTGGAACTGCTCCGGCGTGGTGACCTCCGCGTGATCCGCGGTGATGGCGTCGATGTCGAACAGTTCACTGTCAATCCAGCCAGGCGCACCGGACATGCGTTCGTCGTCGGTTCCCAGTGCAACCCGGATGAGTGTGCGGATGCTGGTGGCCGTCGCCACGAAGCGGCCACCCGGCAGCACCTGGCGGTTGGATGGCTCGTCCACTGAGGAGCGATGCGGACGGATGGAGGCGACCTCAAAGTGAATCGGAGGCTGCACGGCTGGCGAGGCCGTTCGGGATTGCGGCGCAACCTGTGCGTGCACTTTGACGGGCAGGTTGAAGGCGACGGCAACGAGCGACAGGAACAGCGCGACACCACGAAGCGGGCTCGTCATAGGCTCTGTTCTACGCAAAAGGAAGAACGGCAGTTCACTTTCTGGCGCAATGACTCGTGAACTTAACGCTGAACGTGAGGGCTCTTCTGGACTAGCATGGCTCATGAAACATTTGGCATACTTTCTGTTGTTCATGGGGGGCGGCCTGCTGTCAGCGCAGGCTCCTCCGACAAGTGGAGCGGGCATGGGTGATCTGACGAAGGCGCGTGTCTTCAAGGCGGACGAGGGCGGCATCCGCACGATGGCCAACGGCGGGCAGAGCCGCGACATTGTGCATGGCACACTGCAGACCGGCGAAGTCGTCGGCGTGCACGA
>CAZZVI010000036.1:0-21795 GCA_964657335.1 uncultured Terriglobus sp. | reverse complement strand
CCGGCACCGCGTTCAATCGCGTGCTCGAGCAGGCCTTCAAGGAAGCCGATAATTTCAAAGACGAATACGTGTCGACGGAACACCTGCTGCTGTCGCTCGCATCGCAGCGCAATGAGCTGGTGCAGACGGCGCTCGCAGCCGTGGGCGCGACGCATGAGGCCATTCTGAAAGGCCTCACGCAGGTGCGCGGTACACAGCGAGTCACCGACCAGAACCCTGAAGGAAAATTTCAGGCGCTGGAGAAATATGCGAAGGATGTAACGAAGCAGGCCCGCGAAGGCCGTCTTGACCCGGTCATCGGCCGTGATGAAGAGATTCGCCGCGTGGTGCAGGTGCTCAGCCGCCGCACCAAGAACAACCCCGTGCTGATCGGCGAACCCGGTGTCGGCAAGACGGCCATCGTCGAAGGTCTGGCAAACCGGATCGTGCGCGGCGACGTGCCTGAATCGCTCAAGGACAAGCGCGTCGTCTCGCTTGATCTCGCGTCGATGCTTGCAGGAGCGAAGTATCGCGGTGAGTTTGAAGAGCGGCTCAAGGCCATCCTGAAAGAGATCGAAGAGTCGCACGGGCAGATCATCCTGTTCATCGACGAACTGCATACGCTCGTCGGCGCGGGCGCAGCCGAGGGCGCGATCGATGCCAGCAACATGCTGAAGCCGGCACTGGCGCGTGGCGAGCTGCGTGCTATCGGCGCCACAACGCTCAATGAGTTTCGCAAGTACATCGAGAAGGATGCGGCGCTCGAGCGGCGCTTCCAGCAGGTGTATGTCGGCGAGCCCAACGTAGAAGACACCATCGCCATCCTGCGCGGGTTGAAAGAGAAGTATGAGGCGCATCACAATGTCCGCATCAAGGACGCGGCGATCATCGCGGCGGCGGAGCTGTCGCATCGCTACATCAGCGACCGCTTTCTGCCGGACAAGGCCATCGACCTGGTCGATGAGGCGGCTGCGTCACTGGCCATCCAGATCGGCTCCGTACCCGAGGAGATCGATGCCATTGACCGTCGTGTGACCTCCTTGCAGATTGAGAAAACAGCGCTGGCGCGTGAAACGGATGCGAACTCCGTCGACCGGCTGGAAACCGTCGAACGCGAGCTTGCCGAGTTGCAGGAACAGGCCAGCGGCCTGCGTGCCAAGTGGCAGCATGAGCGCGACGCGATCGGCCGTATCACCGAGCTGAAGAAGCAGGTGGAGAGCCTGCGCTTCGAGGCCGAGGACCAGACACGCCGCGGGAATCTGGAGCGTGCTGCTGCGATCAGTTATGGCGACCTGCCCAAGGCAGAGGCGGAGCTGCGCCAGCTTGAAAGCGAGCAGGACGCCATCAAGAACGGCGAGACCAACCGCATGCTGAAGGAAGAGGTCGACGAAGAAGACATCGCTGAGATCGTCTCGCGCTGGACCGGCATCCCGGTCAGCAAGATGCTCGAGGGCGAGGTGCAGAAGCTTGTCTCCATGGAGACGCGTCTGCGCGAGCGTGTCATCGGGCAGGACGAGGCGCTGACCGTCGTGGCGAATGCCATCCGCCGCAGCCGCGCAGGTCTCAGCGATCCCAAGCGGCCCATCGGGTCCTTCATCTTCCTTGGACCGACCGGCATCGGCAAGACGGAGACGGCCCGTGCGCTGGCGGAGTTCCTCTTCGACGATGAGCAGGCCATGGTCCGCATTGATATGTCCGAGTACATGGAAAAGCACGCGGTCGCCCGGCTGATCGGTGCGCCTCCGGGCTACGTGGGCTTCGATGAGGGCGGCCAGTTGACCGAGGCAGTTCGCCGCCGGCCGTATGCGGTCATTCTCTTCGACGAAGTCGAGAAGGCGCATCCGGACGTCTTCAACGTGCTGCTGCAGGTGCTCGATGACGGCCGTCTGACCGACAGCAAGGGCCGCACGGTGGACTTCAAGAATACCGTGCTCATCATGACGAGCAACATCGGCGCGGCGCAGTTGACGACAGCCTGGGCCGAAGGCGGGGACGGCTTCGAGGACGCAAAAGGCCGCGTGCTCGACGAACTCAAGAAGCACTTCCGTCCGGAGTTCCTGAACCGTGTCGATGACATCGTGGTCTTCCACGCGCTGGGCGAATCGCAGTTGACGCATATCATCGACCTGCGGCTGGGCGAGCTGGAGAACCTGCTGAAGGATCGCAAGATCACGCTGGAACTGACACCGCAAGCACGTCACCTGATCTTCGCGACCGGCTATGACCGGGCCTACGGTGCGCGTCCGCTCAAGCGCGCGATCCAGCGGCTGGTGCAGGACCCTCTGGCCATCCGCATCCTCAACGGCGAAGTGCGGCACGGCGACCATGTGCGGGTGGAGGCGGCGGGCGAGACACTCGCCTTCCGCGTCACCGGACATGAGGCCGTACCGGAAACAGTCACGGCGTAAGCGTTATCAGCCGCTGTTAAGAGCACGAACGAGCGCCGCGGTCGCAGCGGATCCGCGGCTCGCTGTGTTCCGCTGGTAACTTCTGCTCTTGCTCCTCGCATTTGCGTCGTGCCAATGCGTCGTTCGGAATGACGAAGCAGGCGGCCGTCAGGTCAGCACTGTCGTGTAGCGCACATGAGAGAATCCGTGGGAAGGGCGGCTCTCGCGTCATGACGAGGTGAAGTCCCTGCTGTACCAGGGAGCCATGCGCAGGATTCAACTGGATTTCATCGATGGTCTGCGTGCACTGTTGGCGCTGTACATCGTGGCGCATCACATCGTGCAGTTCCTTCGTGTGGTTCCTTCCGGGCTTGGCTTTTTCAGCTACGGCCAGCCTGTTGTCGCGATGTTTATCACTGTTTCCGGCTTCTGCCTTGCGTTGCCGCAGGCTTCCAGCGGGCAATGGACCGTCAACGCCCGGAGCTTCTTCCTGCGGCGCGCCCGTAGAATCCTGCCCCCGTATTACGCTGCGTTGTTCCTGGCGATTCTGGTCAACGCTGGCTATCAGGTACTGGGGCCCTTTCGCGACTGGATCGGCGAGTTCTCTTTGTACGCGGTCTGGTCGCACGTTCTCCTCATCCAGAACTGGATTATCCGGCAGATTTATACCCTTGACGGTCCGCTATGGTCCATTGCTCTTGAGTGTCAGATCTACCTGCTGTTTCCCGTCATCGTTCTGCTTCGACGGCGATGGAACTGGTATGGCATGCTGGCCGCGGCGACGGTGTTTTCCTTTGTTGCGTTCCACCTCTTTCACAACGTGGGACAACTGCACTTTCTGCTGTTTTTTGCCCTCGGCGTTTTGTCCGCGGAGCTTGCCTTCCGAAAAAAACAGCAATGGCTGACACTCGGCATCATCGGCGTGGCCGCCCTGATTTACTTTGCCATCCGGCACCCATCATGGCCGCAGCAGGAGGCGTGTGCAAGCCTCGCCTTCGCAGGCCTGCTTGCCTATCTTTCACAAGGAGAAGGCAACATCGTGAGGCGTGCGCTCAGCTGGCGCCCGCTCGCCTGGATAGGCACCTTTTCCTACAGCATCTACCTGTTGCACGATCTATTTCTTGCAAGCGCCTGGTATTGGATACGGGATCGCGACGCCGACTTTACGAATCACTTCGATGCGCGTTTTCTGGCGTTCTGGTCGGCGATTTTCATTGCGGCTGTCGCGGGCAGCTTCGGCTTCCACGTGCTGTTTGAGCGCCCGTTCATGAGCGTCCGGCGCCAGAAGACGGAAGACCGGCTCGCGATGGCTTAGGCTGCTTTGCGAGGGTTGACGCGGAACGCCAGCTGCGGCCTGCTGCGTACGCTTACTCGCCGAAGTAGGTTTGTTTCGCGCCGGTCCAGGTTGCGGCGTGTACCAGATACTGCGACTGCTGGTAGCCGGGATAGTTCTTCCGCCAGAAGATTCCCAGCTGCCGGTCGATGGCTGGCCGAAGCGGCGAGTTCTTGCGCACGGCGATGCCATAGTTGCCGGCCCCCGCGTAGATGTCGTAAGCCGCCAGCAGATTTGGGTCAGAGAACATGACGCCGCGCAGGTAGGTGTAGTCGCTGTGCGGCATCCAGATTAGGTCTGGTTTGCGACGCAGCAGATCCTCCATGTGAAAACCGTGCAGCGCGATGTGTGTATCATTCAGCCCGGCAAGGTCGATGATGTTCGCTGCGGGCAGACGTTCGCCCAGGTAGCCGACTTCGCTTGCGGCATAGGTTCCACCGGGCGGCAGCGGCGCCAGCAGGTCGTCTGTCACGCTGAGCATCATGGCCTGCCATGAGGTCTGCGGCAGCGGCTGCGAGGCGTCGACCGTGAGCTGTGCCGCGTCGTACTCGTCGCGGGCTTTGTGTTCCACGCGGCGTATTTTTGCCTGCACGGCTGCCGTTGACAGCACAACTAGCAGCAGCGCCAACGCAACGGCGGCAGATCCACGAATCCGCAATGAACGGAGTGAAAACCAGTCCCCGGCGGCGAACCGGCGGTCGAGCAGCAGCAGCGACGGTACCACGATGAGCGGCAGGTAGGGCGCGTAGTACCGGGCATGGAAGCCCATGATCTGCGTGACGGTCTGAAGGTATCCAAACACGGCAAGCGCGGGTATGAAGCAGCACAGCAGCAGACGCCAGTCCGACCGCCGGTACAGCAGAAGCAGCGATACTAGAAAGGCCTGGCAGCCGTTCAAAAACAGCACCAGCAACAGCTCGGGATGCCAGATGCCGCTGTATCCCGCGTACGCGGCTTTGCCTTTCACGTAGACACTCAGCGGGACCGGCGTGCCGAAGTAGAGCTTGCAGGCAGATAGCTCCGCGGCGGCCCCGCCGAGGAAGACCGCGCACACTAGCAACAGGGAACGCAGCGGCGGCCGCTCGTCCTCACAAAAGCACCAGAGCAGCACAGGCAACAGGAGCCCGACCAGAGCCGACTCCGGGCGCGCAAGCATCAACAGCAGCGCCGCGGCCCCCACGGCGGCGGGCTTTGCCTGCGCGCTGCGCCAGCGAAGCGCCAGGCCAACAAAGACGGCACACAATGTCATTCCCAGCATCGTTTCCATGCCGTTGAACTGGTTGCTCTCAAAGACCTCCGTGCCGGCGAGCGGGATCACCACGAGCGGAAGCACAAATAGCACTCTGCGCAGGAACTGTGTGCGAGCATTGGCCGCAACGGCCCACGCCATTGCAACTACCGCGCCAATGGAACACAGCCCCGACTCCAGCAGCAGTTGCGTCCATGAGCCTGCCGGTACGAAGCTCAGCAGAAGAGTGACACATGCCCACAGCAGCGACGTTGGTCCATAGGTGTGGACTCCGTCGGGATTCCACGAGTAGCCAAGGCCGTGCCGCACGTTGTGCGCGTACCGGAGGAACATGTATGCGTCGTCGAACAACAGGGGTTCGTGCCGCGCTGCCAGGAACGCCAGCACCCATGCCGACGCAACCTTTGCCAGCAGCACAAAGGCCGTCAGGAAGTACACGCGATGCAGCATGGGCCGGCTTATCAAGTCAGCGTCACAGGTTCTCGTGTGTATTCTATCGGTCACAGGCGTAGTGGTTGCGTGGTCGCCGGTGATCGCTCGATGAACTTTTCAGCGCGGCAGCAGGCGGTAGAGCGCGATGGTATGGCGATCCGGATCGTCGAAGATCTCGTACCGTGCACGCTCCTGCAATCGGTACGTCAGTCCGATCTGCTGGCGCATCGGTGTAGGTCTGCCGCCGAGAATCTCCACATACCAGCCGGGTTCGTAACGTTGCAGCACCGCTTTCGGAGCGTCTGTGCTGTACTCTGCGCAGATCGCGGGAATGCCGGTCCACAAGGAAAGCTCATCGCCCTGGTTGCCGGCGACCATCCGATGCGCTTTCGGGTCTGATGCGATCACTTGTGCAAAGCCCTTTGCAGCACTGAAAAATGTGTACTGCGGGTGCAAGGCATAACGAATCGTGCCGAGCGCCATCCACGGCACGGAGATCGCAAGGGTGAAGGCATACGCAAACAGTATTGCCCGCCATCCTTTCCCACCCTGCAAGGCTCGAACGGCAAGCTGCTTCAATGTAAGCGCCAGCACGATGACCAACGATGGCATCAGCACCAGGTAATAACGCGGCTGCAGATTGGTGTGGTATCCGATAAACGTCAGATACCCGCCGGCGATGAGGACCGCCGCACCGAAAAGTGGCTGACGCCAAAGCTCGCGCAGCCACGCTACCGCACCGATTACAGCGGCAATCGCAAGGGGATACAGCAGCGGATCGATCCACATGCCGTCGCGCATCGTGTGCCAACCAGTCAGCGGAATGATGCTCAGGTGAACGCGGTCTGGATTGATGCGGAAAAGTAGGTAGTAGTCCTGCAAGTAGTGACGAAGCACCAGGGCGTAGAAAGTTAACCACGTCAGAATGGCTGCGGCCGCCGCGATTGCAGCACTGCGCGTCGCGACGGCACCAGCCATGCTCCGCTTCCGCATACTTCCCCAAAGAAAATAGAGAACGCCGGGCGCGAGGACCAGCCCTGTCGTCTTGGTGAGCACCAGCGCTGTAACGGTTACACCCGTGGCAAAGGACAACGCCACGCTGCCGCGGCTCGCAGCCTCCGACGCCAACGTCAGCGCGAGCAGGAGGAAGAAGATCATGACTGGCTCAAGTACTGCCAGGCGCGTGAAGCTATAAAAGAATGGGTTCGCCGTCAGCAGTGCAACAGCGAGCGCGGCCGGCAGTGCTCCTGCTTCCCAGCGCACAAGGCGGAAGAGCATCAGCAGCGATGCGCCGATGAGCAGCAGCGTGAGCACGCGGAGCTGCACCATCCCAAAGCCGGCCACGCGAAACCATACGTCCGCGAGCACGGACCAGACCGGCATCGCCACCGCAGGGTTGAACGCTCCCGGCTCATGCCATTGGCCCATCAACGCGCGGTGCACCGCTCCGCTGGTGTACCAGCCTTCGTCCGTGGTCTTGGACCAGTCATTCCACGGTGAGCCGTTTGGAAAATCAGCCCGCAGATGAACGAATGTCAGGGCAAAGAACGCTGCCGCCACGCAAAGAAGGGCGACAGTGATGGCGCCGTACCACGCGGGAGGCAGCAGGACACGTTTTGCGGAAACGTTCAGAAATAGACCCACGCAGGAACGAGGCGGAAAACTTGGAGACAGTCTACATGCGGGCCGGAACCTAGATGGCTAGGTGTGCCTTCAGGCGCAGGATGGGCGCTTCAATCCAACGGAAAGACGCCCATGAAAGAAGTACGGTTCCCGCCAGCGCAACCAGCGCGGTGCCTTCGGTGGTGAACTTGCGATGGCCGAGCATCAGCATGACGGCGACCCGCTGCCACACGGAGAAGAACAGCAGGTGATAGACGTAGAATCCGTAGCTTCTCTGTCCCAGGGCACGGAGCCGTGGTCTGCTGCACATCCGGTACAGAAGGCTGCTGTCTGTCATCGCCAACAGGACCAGACCGGCAGCCAGCAGGGCGATCGCGCTGAAGCCGAAGACGCTGCTGCGCTGAAAAGTCTCAACGCTTGCCGGTAACCCTGTGTGTAGATAGGCCGTGCCCTGCAGGAGGATGAAGAGCGTCAGCATGACCGCCACGACCGGGCGGCCCAGCGACAGGATGCGTTGCCGCTCCGGCCCGCGCATGGCCAGCGCCACCGCTCCACCCAGCATCAGTGCATCGGCCCGCAGAGGGGTCGCGTGGTACAGCAGACCAAGATCCAGCAGTCGCGCAGAGAACAGGTGCAGGGCTGACCATCGCAGCAACGGCGCCGCCGCGACAGCTACCAGACAGAAATTCCGCAGGAGCACGCGGTCGCGCAGGGTAAAGACCAGCAGCGGCCAAAAGACGTAAAACTGCTCTTCGACGCTCAGGCTCCAGAGATGGTCGTAGCTCAGGTGCAGCCAGGGGAAGCGCTGCGACTGCAGTGTCTCGTACAGCGAGTAATTCTGCACGTAGTCCGCCGGTGAGATAAAGCGGATGTAGTTGCCCAGGTACGTGGGCCACATCCAGTCCGCAGGATGCCACACCCAATGAAAGACAGGCGCCAACAGGACCGGCACCAGGAGCACAAGGTAATACACCGGAAAGATGCGCAGCGTTCGGCGAATGTAGAAGACGCGAAAGCGTTGTCTCCGTTCTCTCGAGTCATACAAGATGCCTGTAATTAGGAAGCCGGAAAGCACAAAGAAGAGGTCGACACCGGTCCAGCCCCAGTTAAGCGGGCCTGGCAGGTAGTGGTACACGAATACCAGCAGCACCGCGACCGCGCGCAGGCCATCGAACGCCGGATAGATTACACGGTTCTCCGGCGGAGGCAGGCGCTCCAATGCGGCGTGCGGATGCGTCGCGGTCAACGCTGCTTCTCCATGAACCGCACGGCAACCACTTTGCCACCGAAGGCGTTTCCCACCTCTGTGACGTTTGCGCGATCGTCGCGTATAGCTTTGTCGCTCCAGTCCCAGCCGGTGCCGTCATAGAGCAGCATCAGGTGCTCCCCCGGCTGCTGCTTCAAGTCCTCGTAACGCTCGACTGGCTGGGATGCGAAGTGTTGCATGTGCATTGCAGTCAGCGCGTTGGTGTCGTGGCGCGAATAGCGCAGTTCTTCACTTGTGGAGTACAGCAGAACAAGGCGGTTGCGAATCTCCGGATCCGCGATATGGATCAAGTTCTGGTCGAAGATGCCGAGATTCTGTGCGTACAGCCGCGCTTCCGGCTTTGCCAGCAGCATGGCACGAATATTCGGGGGAACTACAACGGAAGCGAGGATCGCGTCGCGCTTTGCTCGCTCTTCCTGCACCCGCACCAACGCAGCGGCCGCAGCGGCCAACAGCAAGCATGTCACAGCTGCGCAAAACGCGCCGTGTGGCCATCTCCGCGGTTGAAGCGCGAGAGCAGAAAGCACAGCTATGCCAACGATCGCGGGCAGCACGTACCTGGTCTCAATGGAATGCGTCACATATCGGGCCAGCAGAAAACCCGCGAACGGCAAAGCCGCCAGCAACAGCAGGTAAACCGCTTCCGAGGGAAGTAGCGGCCAGTCGCGTGAACGAGCCTGGCTGAACAATGCGAGGAGCAGCGCAACGGCAAGCACGACGAGCACGGCTGCAATCGTACGCTGTACGGACATGCCGTAGTCCGTATAGTTCAGGAACAAGGTACGGTATGACTGCGTCACGGCGTGCAGGCCGACCGAACCGGCGTTGTAATAGTTCTTGCGGAACTCACCTGCAGCGCGTTGGAATGGCAGTGCAAACACGATCGCTGTCATTCCCAGCCCGATGGCCGCGATCACCGGCCAGTCCGGCCTGCGGTTGTACGCCGTGCGGACGATCTCCGCGCTGCAAAGGGGGATCAGCAGCAACACCGCAAAATAGTGTGTGTTCAGGGCGAGCGCCAGGGTAACGGAGAGCGCGACCAGTGCGCCTGACCTTCTCGACCCTGCGCCTGCTGCATAGGCGCGCACGGCCCGTTGCCAGTTCCACAACATGGCAGCAGTCAACCCAAGCAGCACGCCATACGGCCGGGCTTGCATCCCGTAGTAGACCGTGATGGTAAGTGCGGGGATGCCGGCAGCGATGGCAGCGGCGCGCTCGCCCGCAAGGGAACGCACCACGCCGAAGAGGCAGACTTCCATCAGCAGATATCCGGCAAGGGACGGCAGGCGCAAGGCAGCGGCTGTGGGGCCAAACAGCTTGACGGAGGCATGCCCGAGCAGATGATAGAACAACGGGTCCAGCGAAATCGGATAGTGCCGCTGTACCTCGATCAGCTCGCGCACAGATGGCACACTGTCTGTCTGGAGTACGAACACTTCGTCCTGGTCCAGGAGTTTGAAATGTCCCCAGGCCAGCACAATCGCAACCGTGAGCAACATGGTTGCAAGCAGCGCAACGCGAGCGGAGCCGGAGCGGACTACATGCGATGGAGCCACAGCATTCATGCGCCGCTTACATCCGCTGTGAGCGGCAGCGCTGCGTGCAGCGGCGTGGGCAGCGTGGGCATGAAGAACTGCTCAAGCCGAGGCATGCGGATGAACAGCAGCAGGCCCATCAAGAGAGCCGTCGCTACGAACGACGCCATCAGCAGGGGCTCGCGATACAGCTTCTCAGGATTCTGCACGGCGCTCTGCGGCTTGAACGCAATGTTCAAATAGATCGCCATGGTGAACGCGACCAGCGGGAACCCGAGAATCAGCTCCATCCGATACCGGATGATGAAAGCGCCCAGGAACAGCATTGCCGTCGAGGCATAGAACACGACCGACACCAGCAGCAGCTCCGGCGTGTACTTCTTGAACGAAGCGCGATAGGCGCCGGCCACAGCACGGTCGCCGATTTCATTCAGCTCACTGAAGCGCTTCAGACCCATGAAGTAGCAGCCGATCATCCAGTACGCCACCAGCAGCGACACCGGCGGCACCAGCGTATTCGTAACGGCATACCAGCCCAGCAACATGCGCAATGGATTGTTGATCGACTCCGTAAGCACGTCGAGGTAAGGCACATCCTTGGTGCGAATGGGCGGGAAGTTGTAGACGCAACCCATGATCCACAGCACCAGCGCGACCAGGGCAAACATCCTGCCGATGCAGAACAGGCCGATGGCAATGCCGGCAGCCATCATCAGCAGCCACTGGGCGTAGGCTGCTCCAACATGCACCACGCCACGCGCCGCCGGGCGGTTCTTCTTGATGGGATGCAGCCGGTCGAATGGCGCGTCGAGCACTTCGTTGATGACGTAGTTACTGCATGCCACCAGCGTGATGGAGACGAATGCAAGCAGCAGCGTCACCCACAAATGCGGTGTCAACAATCCCGGATAGGTGCTGAGAGGCACGATCACGCCGGGCAGCACAAACAGGTTTTTGATCGAGTGATCCAGCCGCGCAATGGCAAGATGCGCCCGCACGCGATCTTTGAACGAAACCGGCTGGAGGTCAATCCCGTTCATGTACAGCTTCGCTGCTCCTTGTACCGACCGGATGAGGTAAGCCTAACATTCCAGTACGCTGCTCCAGCGCCAGCGGCGCTGTTCCAGTGAAATTTGGACATCCACTTACTTGTATATCGAGCCTGTCGAACTGTTTCACTATCCATACGGACACACCGGTTGAGAAAGGCGCAGGAAGCCTTATCGTGCTGCAGCTTCCGGTGTAGGCTGTCCCCACATGCGTGTTTTGCGAATCGCGGCGGGCATCCTCCTCGGGTATGTAGTATCCGTGGCGATGTCGCTGGCGTGGTTCTACTTCACGCACGGGAATGTGACCGGCCACGCAACAAGGAGCTACAAGCTGTTGACGGCGATCTGGTGCGTGCTTGAGGGAATTGCCGTGGGCAGCATCGCCGCGGCCATCGGCGGATCGCGCAACAGCAGCTTTGGAGTCGCCGTGCTGATCGTCCTTGTTACGGTCTGGGCCGGGCTTGAGGGCGACCTGAGGCGGCCACTGTGGTCGCTTGAGCAGACGCTGCTGCTGCTTGCGCCGTTCGCGGCTCTTGGCTACCTGTTGCCGCTGCCCGGCACGCGTAAAGTTCAGGCATGAACAGCCGTCGCAGTTTTCTTAAGACAGCCGCTGCATGCGCTCCGGCGGCGATGTTGCACGCTGCCCAACCGGCAGCCAACCAGGCCGCGGGGCCGCACACGCCGCACATTTCGATCCCAATCGAAATGTGGCCGCAACAGTTCGACGTTGATGAAAGTGTCACCAATCTCGAGAACGCCTACTGGGGCCTGATGCCCCGGTCCACCGTAGCTGTGTACGCGGAAAAGACCGCTTACGTGAACCGCTTCAACAGCATCTGGGGACGCGGCGTGCTGCCCGGCGACAACAGCCTCGCCGACTTTCGCGCGGCACGTGTTGCGCTGGCAGACATGATGCATTGTGATGTCGACGAGGTTGCCGTAACGCGCTCCGGGTCCGAGGGCCTGCAGGCGCTCATCGTCAACTACCGCAACATTAAGGCGGGCGACGCCATGATCTGCTGCGACCTGGATTACGACAGTACGCTTGATGCGGTGAAGTTCCTGGGCGACCACCGCGGCGTGCAGATCGTGAAGTTCAACATGCCTGAGCCGGCCACGGAAGCCAACATCCTGCAGGCCTACGAAGACGCGCTGAAAGCGTCGCCCAACGCAAAGCTGATGCTGGTCACGCAGGTGTCGCATCGCACCGGCCTGGTGACGCCCGCGAAGCAGATCGTCGCCATGGCAAGGAAACGCGGCGTCGACTGCATCGTCGACGTCGCGCATGGCGTCGCGTGCCTCGACTTCACGCTACCCGATCTCGACTGCGATTTCGCCGCGTGGTCCGTGCACAAATGGACCATGGCGCCGCTTGGCCTGGGCGGCATGTACATCCGCAAAAGCCGCATCGACGACATCGACGTGAGCTTCGACAGCCACGACCTGCCCGACAAAGACATTACCGCGCGCGTACCCTCAGGCGTTACGAATTATCCCGCCATCCTTACCATCCCAGCCGCTATCGACTTTTACAACGCTACGGGTGGCAAGCGCCGCGAGGACCATCTACGGGCGCTACGCGATCGTTGGGTAGACGCTGTTCGCGACCTGTCCAATGTCGAGATCTGTGTGCCTGGCGACCCCGCGCGCTACTGCGCCATCACCAGCTTCCGGCTGAAGGGCATGCACACGGTCGCCGACGCGCAAAAAGTGCAGCATCGCCTCTTCGAGAAGTACCGCATCCACACCATCTGGCGAACCGGCCTGGCCAAAGGTCCGGTCGTGCGCGTCACGCCCGGCCTGTACAACACCTTCGCCGACAGTGACGCGCTGGCGGCTGCCCTGCACGCGGAACATGCCATGCTGCTGTGAATGGCTGCTCCCGTCCCTGGGAATGGAGATCTAGCGTCTATCTGCGAAGATCGCCATCAGCTCCTGCGCGGGCACGGCTTCGAGTTGCGCGTAGGTGCAGGCGGCCGGCGCCTTGTCAGGCCGCCAGCGGCGAAAGTGCGCCAGGTGCCGGAAGCGGTCGGCCTGCATGTGTTCGTAGGCAACCTCGACGACAAGCTCCGGCCGCAGCGGTTGCCAGCTCAGGTCTTTGTCGCGATTCCATCGGCTGGGCGCGCCGGGCATGCGGTCCTGCTCGTGCGACTGCGCTTGAGCCCATGACGCCCACGGATGATCGCGCAGCGCATTCTCGCGGTAGGGCGCGAGAAACTCCACCAGCTCGCGCCGTTTCGCTGCGGTAAAGCTGGCGCAGACGCCTACATGCTGCAATGCGCCTGCATCATTGAAGAGACCAAGCAGCAGCGATCCGACTGCTGTACCCTCACCATCCTTGTGCCAGCGAAAGCCTGCCACCACGCAGTCGCAGTCGCGCTCATGCTTGATCTTCAGCAGGGTGCGCTTGTCTGGTGTGTACGGTCCATCAAGAGGCTTGGCGATGACCCCATCGAGCCCGGCACCTTCGAAGCGCGTGAACCAGTCCTCTGCGATCGTCCGGTCCTCGGTTGCGGGCGTCAGGTGCAGCGGCGAGGACAGGTTGCGGCAGACACGCTCCAGCTCTGCGCGCCGCTCGCGGAAG
Organism: uncultured Terriglobus sp.; assembly: GCA_964657335.1. GTDB lineage: Bacteria > Acidobacteriota > Terriglobia > Terriglobales > Acidobacteriaceae > Terriglobus. The sequence goes on along the minus strand of CAZZVI010000036.1, from coordinate 8,357 downwards.
GGTGCGGCCTGCAGATCACGTCCATCGGCCTGCAGCAGATCGAAGAAGACGATGGAGGCAGGTGTCTGCGCCGCCAGCAGCTTGTTGCGCGAGGCTGCGGGATGCAGCCGCAATGAGAGTGCGTCGAAGTCGAGGCCGAGCTGCGCGCCGTGGCCTGTGCCGCTGCGAGCGATGACGATTTCGCCGTCCAGAATGCATTGCTGCGGCAACTGGTTCAGCAGCGGCTCGCGTAGTTCGGGGAAGTAGCGATCGAGCGGCTTGGCGTCCCGGCTCTGGATGAGCAGATCGTTGCCATCGCGAAAGAGGATCGCGCGGAAGCCGTCCCACTTGGGTTCAAAGCTCCACGCGCCCTCAGCTGGCATGGCTTCAATGCGCTTGGCGAGCATGGGCAGGATCGGCGTGAACGGCATCGGCCTAAGGATAGCGCTACAGCAGTTCTTCCGTCTGCGAAGGGATGGTGCGGCGGCTGAGCCATGAGAAGGTCAGGTTCACCGGTGCCGCGAGTACGGCTGGGCAGGCCTTTACCAGCACGCGGAAGCGCGAAAGATCTTCTTCCTCAAACACCTGGGTCATGTCGGCGAGCACAAGGAAGGTAGCCGTCGCTAACACGCTGCCGAGCAGCAATCCGACTGGCGCGGAGGTTTTCAGCACGGCCAGATACGCGACGGCCGCGGCAACCAGGCTGATGCCGACGACCTTTCCCAGAAAGCGCCAGGGCAGCCGCACGTGGTAGCGCCGGATGGCAAGCGCCCAAAGCGTGCCGACGCAAACCATTTGCGCGCCGCCGCTGCCGATGGCGGCTCCCAGCGCACCATAGTGCGGGATCAGCGCGATGGCAACAGTGACATCAAGCGCCGAGGCGATCAGCGTTGCATAGATGAAGTAGGACTGCCGCTCAACCGCCTCAAACATCGTCTGCACCGGCGTAAGAAATGCCTTCGGCAGGCACAGCAGCGGAGCGGCCATCGCCACGGTGATAGCCCCTGCATACTGCTTGCTATAGAAGGTCAACATAGCGGCGCCGGCAAGCGATGTGGCAATGATGTGCAGTGGAATCGACGTGAGGCCGAGATAGCGGACAGAAGCGGCTGTAAGTGACGACAGCTTGGTGCGGTCGCGGCCATACTGCGCGAACATGCTGGTGCCGGTGGCTGACGCAAAGACCGTCGGAAACACAAGGAGTTTTTCCGCCAGGCTGAACGCAAGCGAGTAGAAGGCGATCTGCCGGATGTCCGGCGAGAAGTGTTTCAGAAGAAAGACCTCAGAGCGGTCCCATACGATCAGCGTCAGCAGCATGCCGGTGACGCTCTGCACCGCGAACCTGCGCATGCGGGCGGTCAGATCAGGCGGAACGGCCGCGCCTTCGCCCTTCCACGCATTGATGCGGCGGAAGGTGGGCACGAAGCGCACGGCGAAATCAACCAGTCGCATGGTCAGCATGGACACAGCCACGCCCATCACGCCCCAGTGGAAGATCACCGTGCACATGGTGATGGTGAAGAAGACCACCGTGGAAATGGCTGAAGCAGGCAGGTTGGCCGAGAGATCCTCCGTGGCCACATTCGCGAATGCGGAGATGGAGTTGACCATCGAAGGCCAGACGCTGAGCACAAGCAGGATGGCGACCACGCGGTAGCCCGGCTCCGCATAGTGGAAGAACCACAGCAGGCAAAGACCCGTGACCGTGGTCGCAGTGGCGGTCTGGATGCCGAGCGTCTGCAGGTAGATGTGCCGCGCCGCGCCGCGTTCCCCCTGGCCGATGAACTCGGCCATGTACTTCCGGGTGGTGGCCGGGATGCCGACGCCGCCGAGCATGCTGGCGATGTTGACCACCATCAGCACGTAGACGATATAGCCCATGCGTGCCGGGCCGAGCATGCGGGCAATCAGGAACGACGTGATGAGTGACGCGCCAAAGCTGATCGCGTTTTCAAGCGCGAACCAAACCGTATTGCGAACGATGGTCCGGCTGTTCACGCGGTCCTTGATGAGCTTCTGAGGTGATCCCGGGAAAGTCTCTAACCCAGCTTCTCAAGCTCCGCCTGTGCTTTTTTGCCCACATCGGAGCTTCCTGCCAGACTTACCGCGCGCTTGAAGCTGCTGACCGCGGCGGGCTTGTTGTTCATCTTCACGTACACCAGACCCATATGGTACTGCACGCTCACGTTGTCCGGGGCCGTCTTTGCCGCGCGCTGCAGCATGTCGAGGGCAGAAGGGTACAGGCCTTTTTTGTAGTAGACCCAGGCAAGCGTGTCGGAGGCATCCGGCGAGTTGGGCAGGGCACGCTGTGCCGACTGCGCCAGGGTCAGGGCAACGTCGGTATTCTGCCCGTTATCTGCCATCAGGAAGGCAAGATTGTTTTCGACCACCGGCTGATCGGGCAGCAGTTGCAGCGATCTCTGGTAGTGGGCGATGGCTTTCATCTGGTCACCGGCCGACTCGGACAGCGTGCCCAGATAGGACTCCGCCTGCGGATCCTGCGGGTGGGCTGCTGCATACTTCGTCCACAGATCGGTCGGCGCGGTCAGGTTGTTGCTCGCCAGCGATGCCTCCGTGAAGACCCGCATGGCTCCGAGATCATTCGGGTTGAGCGTCATGGCTTTGTTTGCGCTGTCTACGGCGCTGTGCGGGTCTTTTGCCGCTAGCTGTGCCGCTGCAAGCTCGACGAGCAGTGTGCTGTTGTTCGGGTTACGCGCAATCTGCTGCTGAATCAGCGAAATAGCGGCGGCGGGCTGATTTGCCTGAAGATCGAGGCGCACCAGCTGCAGCAGGGCAGTAGAGTTGGGATCGATGGCAAGCGCCTGCTCCAGCAAGCCTTTGCCTTCAGCGGTCTTGCCCTGCTTCAGGCGGATCTGCGCCATGACGGTGAGCGCCTGGGAGCTCTTGGGATCGAGCTTCAAGGACGTCTGAAGATCCTCGACCGCGGTATCGGTGTGGCCCTCATTCGCGTTGGCGGTGCCGCGCCAGAGATAAGGCGCCGCCGCCTTCGGGTAAATCTTGATCATGCTGTCTGCAACCTGCATCAGACCGGCGTTGTCACCCTTGCGATTCTCCACTTCGGCAAGGCCGCCCGCTGCGCTCAGATTGGAAGGGTTGCGCTGCAGTGCCGCGCGGAGATTGGTATCCGCCGTCGCAAGGTCTCCCCGGTCGCGCGCCAGATAACCCAGTTGGATCTTCAGCTCGACATCATCCGGATTGTTGCGAACGGCGTTCCCCAGCAGCTTGAACGCATCATCGCCTTTGCCATCGTGGATCAGCAGCGCGGCCTTCAGCCGCACGTACTGGGGATCGCTCCCATGATTCTCTTCCTGCTTTGCTACCAGCGCGTTCGCCTTATCAAACTTGCCCGCGCTTGCAAGAACTCGCGCGTACGCAATCTGGATGGGGTAGCTCTTCGGGTGCTTTGAGGCAAGGCCCGCGTAGGCGTTTTCCGCCTTGTTGGCTTGTCCGGTCCGATAGTAGTAGCGCTCCAGCATGCCCGCGCCTTCAGGATCGTCGGCGAAGTCATCGGAAGTCTGCGCAACCGTTTGCTCGGCGGCACCCATGTTGTTCGCGCGCAGATACATGGCAGCCAGTGCAACACGGGGCTGCAACTGCTTCGGATCGGCTGCGATGGCTGCCTTCAGTTGCGCCTCAGCGCCTGGCAGGTCATTTTGTGCGCTCAGCAGAGCCGAGAGCAGCATGTGCGCCTGCACGTTCTTGTTGTCGAGAGCGACTGCCTTTTCGAGCTCCTGACGCGCCTGGGGCAGGTTTTTTCCACCTGCGCCCTGCAGCAGACCGAGAGAGGCGTGGAGGTCAGACCGGTCCGGGCTGATGGCGAGCGCCTTGTTGATGGTCTCGATCGCTTCGTCGCGGTTGCCGCGCACGGCATCGATGTTTGCCTGCAGGGCGATGCCGTCGACGTTGTTCGGCTGCTGCTTCAAAACGAAATTGGCCTGCTCGGCGGCCCTGTCGGGAAGGCGCGCCTGCAGCAGCAGGTTGCCGAGCGTGATGTGCGCATCCAGGTTGTTTGGACTCTGCGCGACAGCCATCTGCAGCTCGGGAAAGGCCTGCGTCGGCATGCCCATCTTCAGGAATGCCTTGCCCAGCTCATAGTGCGCCGGGCCGAAATTTTTGTCGGCTTTGAGCGCGTTAAAAAACTGCAGGCTGGCTTCGCGGTACTTGCCTTCCTTGGCGTAGCGCTGACCACTCTCAAGGTATTTCTGCTTGCGGACGTTTGGGTCGCGATTGCAGCCTGAGAGGATGCACAAGGGAAGCAGCGAGAGTGCGGCAAGCCGCAGCGGCAGGGCGCGGAACACGTTCATCTGGGTCATGGGAGTCATTCTTAACAGCGGCATCGGCAATTTAGCAGCAGTCACGTAGAGAAATGTAGCTTATTAGCGCAGACCATGCTGCTCTGCGCGGCAACGTGTGGCGGATGTATCAGTCTGGTACGTAGGCCGGCAGCATGACGGCGATGTCGCTCGCGAAGGAAATTGCCCGCTGCCGTGCAGCGTCGGGCGGCTCGCCCGGCACCACCGGCGTAATCACACGGATCAGCGCACCGTCGGTCCGATTGTAGCGAATTGCGTCCGTCAGCATGTAGAGCTTGGCACGAAAGTCGCTGGCAATACTGCGGCCGTGGGAGCGGTACCAGTAAAGGACTTCCTGCCGCTGCTGGCCGTCGGTGATCACATAATCGCCCACCTGGTATGGTCTGCCGTTCACGCCGGGAATGTTGATGGTCCGCTCCGACTCGAAGGTCCAACCGGCACCCGGCAGGCAGTTTTGCGGCGAGTGGATCGCCTGGCCGGTTCGCTGGGTGGGGAAGTAACCGATGAAGAGACTTACCGGAACGGATCGTTGCGGTACCGGCGTGGCGTCATCGCCCACGTAGATTCGATTGAGGAAGATGCCCTTGCCCAGCAGTTCCAAGGCGTGCGGATCTATGGGTATGTCGATCGCGTGTCGTTGCATCACATCGTGCGGCAGCAGTTCCAGTGGAACGCCTTCGGGTACCTTGTCGACGCTGCTGCGGAGGAACAGCATGGCCGCAGTCCCCGCAAGCATGGCCGCGACCACGCTGTAACGCAGCCAGTTCATGGGTGCACCTCGCGCCGGCGGGCCATCAGCAGCATGCTTCGCTGCAACAGATACACCAGGCTCAGGGAGAACAGGAACATGAGCCAGCCGGAGAACTCGTGGAAGAAGCCCATGGCCTTTTCGGGGTCCCAGAACTGCACGCACAGGCCCGTCCCTACGATGCGGAGCGCATTGGCCACAACGGCGATCGGGATGCTGGCCAGTGCAAGCAGGGTGCGCCGCCACGTTGAGGGTTCCAGCAGGTACCCGTAGATAACGGCGACGGTAAACAGGCTCATGAGCGACCGAATGCCGCTGCAGGCCTCGGCCACTTCCAGCTTCATCATCGGCAGTTCGATCACATTGCCTTCACGCAGCACCGGTACATTCATCAGGGGAAGAATCGCGCTCGCTGCACGGGAGGCCAGCAACTGCAACGGAAAGGTGATCTGGTTGAAGATAACCGCGGGAAAGGGGAGTGCCAGCAACAGGCAGAGCAGGGGAAACTGCAGGACGCGGACCATGCGCCAGCCCGCGAAGGTCCATACCAGGCCGAACATCAAGATGATCCAGGACAATCTCGCCAGGAACAGCTCAGCCCCGTAGATGCCCGTGATGTAGGTCAGGAGAGCCAGCAGGACGAGACCTGTTCCGGCCCACGACGGCTGCAGGGGTGTCTCACGGATGGCTTTGCGCTTCTCCCAAATCACGTAGGCGCAGAAGAAGGGAATCAGGAAACCATGGGCGAAGTCGGGGATGACGTACCAGTCCTCGACCAGCTTGATGCCGACCCGCAGATAAAGGCTGGCGAGCAACGCCAGCAGCAGCGCGGCGGCCCATAGCGGCATACCCGCGAAGCCGCGGCTCCGGTCTGCTGCTTCCGTCCCGGGAAGGACCGGCATGGGAATGGCCGTTTGACTACTCATGATCGAACTGTCTCCGAAGGGTCGCTGAGCCGCTCTTCTCGTCTTATCGGCAATCTGCCGATAAGGGAAAGGAATAAGAGAGGAAACCTGGTATCACAAACCCTTCCATTTTCTCATCCCAAGTGAAACACTGGATACAACGAAGGATAAAAACCATCGCCGCTAATATCATCAAGCTTCAAAACTTTTGTAAACAGCTATGTGGCTGTGGCGTAGCGGCTTAACTTCCCCCGTCGTAAGGAATCACATGAAGATCGCACTCAACGGGTTTCTGCTGGTCTCCGCGCTGGCGTTGCCTTGCCTTGGGCAGGTGACCGCGCGTCCCGTGCTCAACGCAACACCGCCGCCGCAGGCTGCGCCACCGGCCAATCCGGCAACTCCGGCGGGCGGCGCAGGCGCGACCACGACCCTCGCGCCCCCCAGAAGCAACAGCATGGCCTTATCTGCGGAGTATCGCATCGGCCCCTACGATACGCTGCAGGTTACGGTTTGGAAGGAGACGCAGCTCTCCGGGGTCTTCCCTGTGAGACCGGACGGCAAGATTTCGCTGGTTCTGCTTGGAGATGTATCTGCGGCCGGCGTGACGCCCATGGAGCTTTCCGCAACCCTGACAGAAATGCTGAAGAAGTACATCCAGGATCCGCTGGTGACCGTAACAGTTACAGCGGTCAACAGCCAGAAAGTCTACGTGGTGGGTGAAGTGCAGAAGGTAGGAGCCATTGATCTGACTCCGAACATGACGCCTTTGGAGGCGATTGCGGCAGCGGGTGGTTTGAACACCTATTCCTCCGGCAAGCATGCGTATATCCTGCGAGGCGAGCCCGGCAAGCAGAAGAAGATCCCGTTCGACTACAAGAAGGCGTTGAAAGGTCAGCCGAGTCAGGCGATCGTTCTGGTGACTGGCGATACGGTGGTCATTCCGTGAGGCGGCTCCGCATGATGCTCGGTCTTGCCGCGGCGGCGGCCGGTATGAGTGCGCTGGCATGTCCGGCGCAGAGCGCCTCGGGCGCCGCGCCGTCGACCGCGCCGTCGGGCGGGAGCGCTGCGGTGGACCTGCTGAGCTATAGCGTGTCCGCTTCGGAGTCGCTGATCTTCGGCTACAACGGCGTGAACGGCGCATCCGACAGCTTCAATATCTCCGGTTCCGCGGGTTACGTGTCCGGCAGCGAGCGGCACCCGATCAGCTTCGTCTACAGCGGCGGATATCTCTTCGGCAACAACGGCCAGCCGTCCTCGTCATTTCAGAACCTGGGCATCTCTCAGGTGCTGAACACGCGCAAATGGACCTTCCTCCTCAGCGATCTGGTCAGCTATCTGCCTGTCGCTCCGCGCTTTGGTATCTCGGGCGTGCCGGGCGTGGGAGACATCGGAACGCAGCCCATCGGCACCGGCATCGTGCCCGGCGATTCGCTGCTGACCAACTTCGGCCGGCGTATCACGAACACGGCGATCGGTGGCGCGACCGTGCGTTTGACGGGACACGACAGCATCCGCAGTTCGGTCAGCTACACCAAGCAGCATTTTCTTGATGGCAACGGCATCGAGAACAATCAGCTGATCGCGGGCGGAGAGCTGGACCATACTTTTACCCAGGCGACCACAGTGGGCGGCGGTTATAACTACGCGCGCGCTACGTATCCCCAGGCGAACCTTTCGTTCATATCGCAAAGCGTCGTTGGTATTTTTCAGCACAATTTCACCGCGCGGTTCAATGTGTTCGGGTCCGTCGGGCCGCAGTGGACACATGGATCCGATACAACGTTGGTTCCTTCGCGAACCAGCATTTCGATCGGCGCTGGCGCGAGCTATTTCATTCGCCACGACTCCTACAGCGCGAATTACAGCCACGGTGTCAGCACCGGATCCGGCGTGCTGTACGGTGCGCTCACAGATGACTTTAGTGTGTCCGCGCAACGGCGCTTCAGCGAAAACTGGACGGGCGGGCTGTTTGGCAGCTATGCCAGGGCAAGAACGCTGGCAAATCAGGGGTCCGGTCTGTACACGAACTCGTCGTCCGTGGCCGCAGGCGTGCAGGCGAGCCGCCGTTTTGGTCAACACTGGTCTGCCTTCGGCAGTTATGCCGCGCAGTATCAAACGGTAGGCCAGCTGCTGCTGACCGATAATGCCTTCAGCGGCACGGCAAATGTAATCAGCTTCGGCGTAACGTATGCGCCCAGGCCCATCCGCCTTGGCGGAAGGAGGTAGCCCGTGCTCGGTCATCGTCCCCTGAAAGTTGCTGACTACGGCGCGATCCTGAAGCGCCGCGCGCTTTGGCTGATCATACCCGCCATCGTCCTCTCGGTCGCAGCGCTTGGCGTCAGCTTCACGCTTTCGCCCAAGTTCATCTCGCAGACGCTCGTTCTCATCGAA
>CAZZVI010000035.1:0-22103 GCA_964657335.1 uncultured Terriglobus sp. | reverse complement strand
CCGGCAATCGGCCATCGGAAGGCGGGTTAGCTGCCTTGGTCCCAGCGAGTCGATCAGGGGTTATACAGTGATAAACTTACGGTTGGTTATGCCTCTTAAAACGCTTCTCCTGAACCCGCCTTCCTTTGAAAACTTCGACGGCGGCGCCAGCAGCCGCTGGCCCGCGACCCGCGAGATTGAGTCGTACTGGTATCCGGTCTGGCTCGCGTATCCCGCGGGCATGCTGGAGGGTTCGCGCCTGCTGGACGCTCCGCCGCACCACATCAGCGCGGAAGAGACCATCGAGATCGCCAAGGGCTACGAGTTCCTGGTGCTGTTCACCTCGACCGTCGGCTGGGCGGGAGACCACGGCCTCGCGCGTGCGATCAAGTCCGCGAATCCGTCTATCAAGATCGCTTTCGTCGGTCCGCCGGTGACAACCGATCCGGAACGCGCCCTGAACGAGTGCGAAGTGATCGACTTCGTCTGCCGCCGCGAGTTCGATTTCGCCGTGGTGGAGTTTGCCGAAGGCAAGCCGCTGAGCGAGATCCTCGGCATCAGCTATCGCGGCGAGAACGGCACGATCCAGCACAACGGCGACCGCGCGCAGGTAGAAGACCTGGACGCAATGCCTTGGGCAACCAAGATCTACAAGCGCGACATGGACGTAACGCGGTACAACGTGCCGTTCCTTCTGCATCCGTACATCTCGCTGTACAGTACGCGCGGCTGCCCGGCGCAGTGCACCTTCTGCCTGTGGCCGCAGACGCTCAGCGGACACGCCTGGCGCAAGCGTTCCAGCGACGACGTTGCGGCCGAGATGAAGTGGGCGAAGGAGAACTTCCCCGAAGTGAAGGAATTCTTCTTCGACGACGACACCTTCAATATCCAGAAGGCGCGGACCGTCGAGCTGTGCAGCAAGCTGAAGCCGCTCGGCATCACGTGGTCCTGCACCAGCCGCGTCACCACCGACCGCGAGACGCTGAAGGCGATGAAGGAAGCCGGTTGCCGCCTTCTGATCGTGGGCTTTGAGTCAGGCGATCCGCAGATCCTGAAGAACATCAAGAAAGGCGCGACCATCGAGCGCGCACGCGACTTCGTGAAGGATTGCCACGATCTCGGCCTGGTCATCCACGCGGACTTCATCCTCGGTCTGCCGGGCGAGACGAAGGAGTCGATCCGCAACACGATCAACTTCGCCAAGACGCTCGATTGCGAGACCATCCAGGTCTCAGTCGCGCACGCGTATCCGGGAACCGAGTTCTACGACTTCGCGGAGAAGAACGGTTACATCACCAACGAGATCATGAACGACACCGGCGGACACCAGATGGCGCACATCGAGTATCCCGGCCTGCCGACCGAGTACGTAATGGAGATGGTTCACCGCTTCTACGACGAGTACTACTTCCGTCCGAAGGCGGCGTTCCGCGTGGTGTGGAAGGCAGTCGTGAACCGCGATGTTCCACGTCTTTATGTCGAGGCGAAGAGCTTCATGAAGCTGCGCTCGCAACGCAACAAGGCAGCGCGCGCCAAGAAGGAAGAGAACGCGCTGAAGCAGCAGGAATCCGTCAGCATGAATGCGTAATCACAATGCCTCCTGAAGAGCGCTCCTCGCGGAGCGCTCTTTTACTTGCAGCCTCAACCGTCTTCATCACGCGAGCGAGCACCGCATGACACAAGACAACACGGGAGATCGCCGGCGCGTGCTTGGGCTCGCGATGCCCGAACTGGTTGCGTTTGCGCTGTACTGCTGCGTGCAGGTGTGGATGTGCCTCGTGCACGAGGCCTGGGGCGATGAGGCGCAGGCATGGTTGCTGGCGCGCGACAGCTCGCTGCTGGACCTCTTCTACAGGCGCCTGCACTACGAAGGCACGCCGGGACTTTGGCACCTGCTGCTCTGGGTCGAGACGCGGATAGGCGTGTCCTATCGAGGCATGCACTTCATCACCTCAGGGCTTGGAGCGCTCGGCGTCTACCTGTTCCTGCGCTTTGCACCGCTGCCGCGATGGCTGAAGCTGCTGTTCCCGTTTCTCTTCGCCATCCTGTATCAAGGCCCGATCGTGGCGCGGAACTACCTCCTGATCCTGCCCTTGATCGCGGCACTCAGTCTTCTCAGGCGAGAAGCGCGGCAAAGGCCGCTTGCGTATGCGGTGCTGCTCGGCCTGCTGGTCAATACATCCGCTCTCGGCGCACTGATCGCCATCGGTCTGTTGGTCGAGTGGTTGTTCTCCGCCGTGCGCGGTCCTTGGCGGTTCGCTACAGCCGCGGTCCTGCAGGCGGCGCTGGTGACCGTACTGCTCTGGGGAGCGGCGCTGTACACCATTCTGCCCGCGCCGGACGGCCATTTCGGCTTTCTCGGCGGACTGGCTTCGCGGCCCGCGGCAGCGCATGTGCTTGGGGAGTTGACCGGGACGCCGTATATGCCGGAGTCAAGGCCTGAGGTCGCGACAGCCGCCGCTACGACGAGCGCGACGGACACGCCATCGACGGAGCATGCACATCGCAATCGTTGGCAGCAGAAACTCGCTGCACTAAAGTACCCGCCGGGCAAGGTGACGTTTGCGGTACACCTGCTGCGCTACGCGCTGCTGGTTTTGTCATTCGCGTTCTTTGTTATTTCACCTTCGAACCTGCTCGCGATCGCCTTCTACGCTGCTCTGCTGCTTTGGCTAGCGAGGCATCGTGCGCTGCACTTCGCACTGCCGTTTCTGCTGCTGGCAGCGATCGGTCCCAAGCTCTACATCAGTCCGCATCACGCAATGGTCTGGTGGTTTGCACTGCTGGGGCTGTTGTGGACCGCATGGCCGCAGAACGGTCCGCGCAGGAGCAGCATCGATTTCGCGTTCAGTGCGGTCCTTGTGCTTGTGCTGGTACAGCAGGTGGTGTTTGCGGCTCACGCACTCTACTTTGACAGCCGCTATGCGTTCGACGGCGGAGAAGCCGCGGAGCGGTTCATCACCACGTCTGCACCGCCGGGAACGGTTGCGGGTTATACGTTCTTACCCGTCTCGCTGCAGCCATATTCGCGTACCAACCTGTTCATCAATCGCGCAACAACCTACGAGCGATGGAGACCCCAGGACAACGTGCCTCCCGCAATCGAAAGCGTAGGCAAGTATCATCCGCGGATGGTTGTGATCGGCGAGAGCTATTCCGGCACGCGGGACTTTGACAACCAGATCGTTCCCATCAGTCTGCCGGGCAAACTGTTGGATGCGCCGGACGAGCGCGTCTATCTGACCTCACATGGCTTCGTCGAGACACATCGCTTCTGCGGTGATCAGCCGATCGACCTCGGTAGCTTTGAGAGGGTCTGTCAAGTGATCTTTGAACCGGTCGCGTCACAGCAGAGATGAGCGTCGCGTCGAGTCTGGGTCCGCTCCGCAACGTATCATCGTTAGTGGATGTCCTCGAAACATAAACTCCCGCTTCAACACTGGCTCATCCTTGTCTTCATCATGCTCGGCGCCTCGGTCGGCGACGCGTTGTTGAGCCGCGGCATGCGCGAGGTTGGGCCTGTGTCAGTGCATCACCTCACGCTGCTGTTGGGTGCACTGCTCAATCCGTGGGTGCTGGCCGGCATCACGGTGCTCATCAGCTTTATGGGCAGTTACATGACCGCCTTAAGCTGGGCAGACCTGACATTCGTGCAGCCCGCAACCGCCTTTGGGAACGTGGTGACCGCGTTGATCGGACGGCTTTGGCTGCACGAGGCGATCACACCGATGCGCTGGCTTGGCATTGCCTGCATCGTGATCGGCGTCGGCTTCATCGCGAACGGCCCTTCGCGCACAGAGCATCTCGTGGCAGTCAAGATCAATGGCGAACAGGCATGAGGCTCCTTGCTGCGCATCCGGCGATCGATCTCACGATGTTGTGTGTCATCGGCTTGATGGTGCTGTGCGCAACCGTTGGCGAGACGTTGATTTCAGCTGCCATGAAAAGCGTTGACCTCGATGCCATTCGCGCCGAGTCGGGCTTGCCTGGCGCGATCAAGGCAGTGATTACCTCACCGATGCTGATCGGCGGCATTCTCTGCATGTCGATTAGCTTCTTTGCGCTGTTGTTTGCGCTGTCCGGCGCAGACCTGAGTCTGGTGGCTCCGGCGACGAACTCTCTTACTTTCATCGCGACGGCTTTTGCAGCCAAGTTCTTTCTGAGCGAGAACGTGGATCGAAGACGATGGCTTGCAGCGGTCTTTGTTGCAGCTGGCGTCGCTCTGTTAGCTCGTTAGTAATTTCATCAGTCCGGCTGGCGGCAAGTCGGGCTGCAGGAAGCGCTTGCCCAGAACACCTTCCGCGGCAAGGTAGCCGCTGCGCACGGCGCCTTCCATCGTCGAAGGCCAACCTGTCTGTGTCCAGTCGCCCGCCAGGAACAGGCCCGCTTCGCCTGTTGCTTGCGCCGGACGGAACGCATCCAGACCGGGTGTTACGGAAAACGTTGCACGAGCCTCTTTCAGGATTCCGCTCTTCAGCAATCTCGCTTCGGCGACTGCCGGGAAGAAGAGTGCAAGTTCGCGAAGTGCCTCGCTCAGGATGTGTTCCCTGGTCTGGTGCAACTGTGCGAATGATGCAGAGATTGTGAGCTCGCAATAACTGCCGTTGTCGCGCGGCCACTCGCGTATGCGTGATTTGTGAAAGATCCATTGAATGCCGGTATCGAGCAGTACCGCATGATGGAGGTCGGTGATCTCGCGGTCGAACCAAAGATGGACGGTCGTGATGGGCGCATTTTGGAATTGCTGCAGCTGATGGCGGGACTGTGGCAACAAGCTGAATGTCTGCTGGAACGGCAAAGCGAGAATGACGTTGTTCGCGGTGAACGGACCTTCGCTGGTCTGCACCGTCCAAGAATCGCCGTCTCGATGCAGACCAGTGACCGATTGGGCCATACGAAGCTCCGCGCCCTGACGCACGCAGTGTTCCGCGACGCAACCGTAGAACTGAGAGAGCGGCAGCGTTGGGATGCCGAGGCGCCCGCCTTCCGGAGACTTCAGGAATGACTCATGGAAGACCTGACCTGCGTACTTCGTCGAGCACCTGTCGAAGCTGTCGTTCAGGGCGCCGACGATGACCGGTTCCCACAGATGCCTAATGGAGCGTTCGGTCTGCTTTGTACGGCGCAGCCATGTGGCGAAGCTCTCGGTGTCTTCCGCGGGATAACCGCGGAGGAACTCTACCAGGCCGCGCGCAATGCCTGCCTTGTCGCTCAGGGACAACATCGGCGCCCGCAGGAAGTCCCAGGAGGTGTGCAGCGGAGCAGGCAGCGGCCCGGGCTTCAGCGTAGTGCGCTCTGTCCTGCCGGGCTCGAGGAACGTCAATGCGTCGTACCAGCGGATCAGGTGCGCAATACCCGCATCAGCGCACAGTGCGCGGAGGTTGGTGCAGCAACCCAACAGAACGTGCTGGCAATCGATCTCCTCCTGCAAAGCTGGGTGCAGGTACGAGTACGCGCGTCCGCCGATGAAGGGCTTGCGTTCAAGCAGCAGCACCTTCGCACCCGCACTGCTTAGCGCATTGGCAGCAGCAAGTCCGGCGAGACCGGCGCCCGCAACGACCACGTCATGATGAGGCACATTCACGCGCGATGCGTTCCAGCACGCTGCCGAGCGAGCAGGCCGCGCACCAAGCTGCTCAGCAACAACAGCAGCTTGCGGACGGTGGGCACCGACACACGCTCGTTGAAGACAGCATAGCCGCGACGCTGCAAGCGAAGGAGCAGTAGATGGTAGATGCGAATGAGCACGCGCATTGCGGCGCGGCTGTCCGCATCGAGCAGCGGGATCAGGCGATCTGCGGCTCCGTACAGGGTTTCTGCACGCGAGCCAAGCTCTCCGAGCAGCGCTCGCATGTTGGGTGACACAGTGCCCTGGGACGACGCGGCAAGGACATCTGCCGCAGCAACGCCGTGTCTGCTTGCCAGCTCCTCAGGCAGGTAGATGCGACCGCGCTCCGCATCCTCTTTCACGTCGCGAAGGATGTTTGTGAGCTGAAAGGCGAGGCCGAGCTGTTCCGCATACATTTCTGCGCGGGGATCACTGAAGCCGAAGATGCGAATCGTAACGAGCCCGACTACAGAGGCTACGAGGTAGCAGTATTGCTCCAGAGCCTCCATGGTCTCGTACTGATCGAGCGCTCGGTCTGCGACGTGGATGCGGCGAATGCCGACGAGTGGTTCCGGCTGCAGATCCATTGTGGTGCCCTGCACGAGCTGCTCAAGTTGCGTGGTCGAGACGCCGAAGCGCTGCTGCACATCACGCACCGCAAGGAAGACTGGAGCGTCCTGCTGCTCTTCGCTTGCTTCTCCACGCCACGATGTGAGCCATCGATGCATCTCGATGCGGCGCTGCTCGACAGGCGTGCTCTCATCGTCCGCGATGTCATCGGCTCGCCGCATGAAGGCATACACTGCGCACATGGCATCTCGCTTGTACGCGGGCAGCGGAAGGAAGCCATAGTAGAAGTTCTTCGCTTCTCGCCTTGCAATCGTGCGGCAGACTGCATAAGCCTCAACGAGTTGTGCTGCTGTTGCCACGATTAATGTAGACCTTTTGATCGACGCTGCAGGCCTAACTTGCCCAGGCCCGCGCCCAGTAGCAGCCGCAGCTTGGCGCCTTTGCTGACCTCGGGCCTGCGGCTCAGGGTGTTGTAGCCGATCGTTGCAATCGCATCCAGAATCGCGAGTCCACCCTGAGTGAACAGCCGCAGCGTCGCTGCAAGCTCATGGTCTACCTCGTCGATCAGCGGCGCACCTTCCAGCAGCATGGCGCGTGTCTCTCCGACCAGTTCGCGCAGCATGGCGCGGTAGCCGTCGCTCTCGCGTCCGCTCAGAAGGTCGGCTTCGGTCACGCCGTGCTTCACCATGTTGTTCTGCGGCACATAGATGCGGTCACGCTCGCGAAGATCCTCGCCAACGTCCTGCCAGAAGTTTGCGAGTTGCAATGCGGTGCAAGTCTTGTCCGATAGCGCATGCAGCGCGGGATTGCGGTATCCGCAGGTGTACAGCACAAGCGAGCCAACCGGATTCGCCGAGTAGCGCGAATACTCTTCCAGCTCCCTGAGGTCTTCGAAGCGTGTCTTGACCTGATCGTCCTTGAACGCGCGTAGCAGATCGTGGAATGGCTGCCGCGGCAGGTCGCATGCAACGATGCTCTCCCGCAGTGCGACAAAGACTGGATGCAACGACTGCCCCGGCATGTCGTAACACTCGTCGAGCATCTCGCCCCAGACGGTCAGCAGGCGTGTTGCGGTGTTGCGATCGGCAACCTCATCGCCAAGGTCATCCGACACACGGCAGTACGCGTAGATTGCGTGGAAGTGTTGGCGAAGCCGCTTCGGTAGAAAGTAGGTCGCAACGTGGAAGTTCTCGTAGTGAGACTCGGCCAGCGCCTTGCACCAAGCTTGTGCCTCCGCCAGAGTCGGCCGGATAGCAGGCTCCAGGAGGTCGACTGGCGCGCCTCTGAGGCGCTGCGTCGAGGCAGCGATGACGCTCATGCGTGCCTCTCAGGAAAGATCGCCGTTTTAATATCAAGCGTCTTTGTATCGGAGCGCACGAGCATGCGGCGAAAGACATCCGGGACGTCGCTCAAGGGAGAGGTCGCGGTAATGAAGTCCTCGGCACGGATCTTTCCGGTGACGATCAGGTCGAAGGCGCGGCGGCAGGTTTCGGGCGTGTGATGGAAGCTAGCCTTCAGCGTGATGTCGCCGTAGTGCAGCCGGTTGGTATCGAAGGAGACACGCGTGCCGCTTGCCGGACCGCCGAACAGATTTACTACGCCGCCCTTGCGCACCATCTCGACCGATTGCTCCCAAGTTGCGGGCGTGGCGACACACTCGATGACGATGTCCGCACCTTCACCCTCGCTCGTAAGCGAACGGACTGCCGCGATGGTGTCGACTCCTTCGGCGATTTGCACAACTTCATCTGCGCCGAAACGTTTCGCGCTGGCGACCTGGTCGTTGCGCTTGACAACCGCGATCACGCGGCAGCCGAGTATTTGCGCTGTGCGCAGGAACATCAATCCGATCGGCCCCGCTCCAACGACGACAACAGTGTCGCCCGCGCGTGCGCCGGTCTCTTGCAGACCGCGAACGACGCAGGCGAGCGGCTCCGTCAGCGCAGCGTGCTCGAACGGGACGCGGTCAGGGATGAGTAGCGTGTTCTTCTCGACGATGCGTGCGGGAACGAGGATGTATTCAGCGTAGGCTCCGTTGTTGAAGAGCAGGTCGCTGCAAAGATTCGGCTGGCCTTTGCGGCAGAAGAGACACATGCCACATGGCGCGGAATTGAGTGCGACGACGCGGTCCCCCACGCCAAACGTCGCGACTCCTTCGCCGGTAGCGATTACCGTTCCGGCAATTTCATGCCCGAACAAGGCAGGAGGCACCAGCATTTTGGCGTGATATCCCCGGCGATAGACCTTCAAGTCCGTGCCGCAGGTCAGGGCCGCCCCTACCCGGAGCAGCAGCTCGCCGGGCTGCGGCTGCGGCACCGCAACCGTCTCCACGCGAAGGTCTTCCCTCCCGTGCAGCACAACGGCCTGCATCTGTGCGGACATCACCCTATTTTCTCACCTGCCGCATCGCCGTATCCTACAGAAACCGAAACGGAGCGAAGGGTTTGCGCATCACATACTCCAAACGGCGACTCCTGACATGACAGTCCACCGCGAACAAGCATGACACTTGCCTCACCATCGGAATTCGTTAAGGACAAGCTCGCGGGTTTCCAGGAGTACACGCTGCTGTGCGCTCGCACCATGCGCGCGCTGTTCACGCCGCCAGTTTACTTTGCTGACATCTTCACCCAGATGGATTCCATCGGCATCGGCTCGCTGCCCATCACGCTGCTCGCCGGCTTCTTCACCGGGTGCGTACTGGCGCTGCAGTCGGCTACGGCGCTGCAGCAGTTTGGCGCTATCAGCATGACGGGCCGCCTGGTGTCGCTGTCGATGATGAGGGAGCTTGGACCCGTGCTGACGGGACTGATGGTCTCTGGCCGAAACGCCTCCGGCATTGCCAGCGAGCTTGGGTCCATGAAGGTGACCGAGCAGATCGATGCGATGCGTGCCCTTGGCGTCGATCCCATTCGCAAGCTGGTCGCTCCGCGCGTCGCCGCAACTGTGTTCATGCTCTTCTGGCTTACGGTCCTGTCTGATGCCTTTGGTATTGCGGGCGGCGGGCTCGTAAGCGTGTTCATGCTGGGACTCAATGGCACAGCGTACTTTCACTCCACCTACCGCGCGCTGGTCTACGGCGACGTCGTGCAGGGTCTGGTCAAGCCGCTGTTTTTCGGCTTTGTCATCTCTTCGGTCGGGTGCTATTTCGGTATGAGCACGAAAGGTGGCACACAGGGCGTGGGGCGGGCTACCACGCAGGCCGTGGTTGTGGCTTCGGTCGTCCTCATCGTCGTTGACTTCATCATCAGCCGCGTCCTACTCAGCATCTTTGGGAGTTAGGGCATGGCGACCGAACCGAAGGCCGATGCACAGCAGCCGCAGGCCCCTGCAGGACCCGTCGTTGAACTGAAGGATGTCAGCATCAGCTTTGATAGCAAGAAGGTGCTGGACGGCGTCAGCTTTGTTGTGAATGCCGGTGAGACGCGCGTCCTGCTCGGCCCGGCGGGCGGCGGCAAGAGCGTTCTGCTGAAGCTGGTGAACGGCCTGCTGCAACCGGACGAAGGCAGCATCAAGGTCTTCGGACAAGAGATCACCACCTTGAGCGAGGCGCAGCTTTTCGAGATGCGTCGTCGCGTTGGCATGGTCTTTCAGGAGTCTGCGCTGTTCGACTCGATGAACGTGGAAGACAACGTGGCCTACCGCCTGAACGAAGAGGGCATGGCGACTGATGAGTCACACAAGCTGGTGGAAGAGGCGCTGCAGTTCGTCGACCTGAGCCAGGCGGTCAGCAAGTTTCCATCGGAGCTGTCGGGCGGCATGCGTCGCCGCGTCTCCATCGCGCGCGCGATCATTACCAAACCCGACCTGATCCTCTACGACTCGCCCACCGGCGGCCTCGATCCGATCACATCCACCACCATCGTGCAACTGGTGGTGAAACAGCGAGACATTGCTCATGTCACCGCGCTGATGATCACACATCGCCTGCAGGACGCCTTCGTGCTCGCAACGCACCGCTTTGATCCGCAAAGTAATGAGATGAAGCCAATTCCTGACGGCGGGGTGGATGAAAGCACGAAGTTCCTCATTCTGAATGAGGGCAAGATCGTGTTCGACGGCAGCACCCGCGATCTGACGCACTCGGAAGATCCCTGGATCAAGAGCTATCTCGCGTAACCGGGTGTGCGGCAGCTTCAGAGATCGCCCTGGCCGAGCCTGCGATGGAACAGGTTGAGCGCTTCACGGTAGAGATGCAGCGCGAGTTCGGGGTCGTAACGCGGACCTTCGTCACGCATGAAGGCGTGTGCGCCGTTGACCTCATGCCAGCTGTACCGCAGGTTCAACTCGTCGAACCTCGCAAGGATCGTCCGGCGACCGTCCAGCGGCACATGCGGATCCTGCCTGCCCCAGATCATCAGCAGCTCACCCTGGATGTCTGTGGCGCGGGCGAGCGAATCATCGCGTTGCCCCTTGCCGAGCGTGCCCTTGTGAACATCTGTCGCGTAGAAGCAGACGGTGGCGCGCACATCGCCCTCCATCGCTGCACGAAACGCAAGATGGCCGCCGAGGCAGATGCCAATGGCGCCGAGCACGCCCGTGCAGTCATCACGATTCTTCAGGTGGTCCAGCACCGCACGCGTGTCGGCGTCGTAACTTGCCAGTTCTTTCTCGTACTTCCACTGGTTCCCGCGGTCTGAACCGGCCTGGTCGTAGGCAAGCACCGTGCCCGCAGGCTCAAACTCGTGGTACACCTCTGGCATGGCAACCACATAGCCATGACCGGCAAGCATTGCAGCCGTGCGGCAAATCGGCTCGGTGATCTGGAAGATCTCGGAGTAGAAGACAATACCAGGATAGCGCCCCGGCGCCGACGGCCGCACGATGTGTGTGCGCATGGGTCCGTTGGGAGTATCGAGCGTTACAAAGTCATGCGGTGCAAGGATCAATGCGGTACTCCCTGGGTCATCGCCAGCTTACCGCAAGGTGCCACCGCAAGTTCCGGTCGGCGGTCTTCTGCAGAACGACCTCGAACTCCTGCAGCTCATCACGAAGGTTTTCGCTGTCACTGCCCAGCTGCGCCGGCTCGTCGCGCAGCGCCTGCAACAAGGGCCGGACCGAAGCGAGGCCATCATCGCCGCCAAACCACTGCGGCGGAGGCAGTTTCTGCAGCAGATCCGGGTTCCCTGCTCCCTCTTCGATCAGCAGCGACATCGAGTTCTCATCGGCGGAAAAGAAGTCGATCAGCGGACGCACACCCAGCCGGATCGCCAGCCGCTCCAGCCCATCCTCGTTGCGTGCCAGCGCGCGGCCATTCACGAACGTGTCAAAGCCGGGGTCTTCACCCTCAACCACGATGTACATCGATGCAGGCATCTGCGGCCTAGTGTAAACCGCGCTCTACCGGCGGCGCAGGCCGAGCAGACTGAGGAAAAAGCTGGCAAAGCAAATCTCCGCTCCCAGCATCAGGCACAGCATGGCGGGCAACGTGTGGCGCATCATCTCCACGGGCGGCAGCGGACCATAGCCGGTGTGCGCCCAGCCCATCACGGATGAGATCGCAATCCCCGTGCCGGTCAACAGCAGAAGCACACCAGCAACTAACCCCGTCTCAAGCGTCACATAGCGGAACCAGCGGTCGAAGCTCTCATCCGGCGGCAGCAGACCTTCGGTCGTCGCAAAAACCTTCGCCGCGATCCCGAAGAAGACCAGTTGAAAGCCGAGCAGCACGGCTGCGGCCGCATAGGCCAGCGTGTCGACGCCCAGGTTCACATGCCCCAGCGGACGCTCGGCCGGCAGCAGCCATGCCATCAGCGCGAAGCCCCCGATCATAAGCGCAAGGCCGGGAAAAAGGAACAGCCATCGCGGCGAATACATGAGCAAAAAGCGGAAGTGCCGCCAGCCATCGCGCCACGTTTTCAGATGAGGCGGGCGGCTGCGGCCGTCCTTCTGCAACGTGGTCGGCACCTCGACCATGCGCTGCCGCAGCAGCGACGACTTCACCACCATCTCGCTCGCGTACTCCATGCCAGTGGTACGCAGATCGAGTCGCTGATAAGCCGCCCGAGAGAAGGCGCGGATGCCGCAATGGAAGTCTCCAACCGGAGTGCGGAACAGCGCACGGCCCATCCAGCTGAGCACCGGGTTGCCAAGATAGCGATGCAGGAACGGCATCGCTCCCGGGCCGATGCCGCCGGCAAAGCGGTTCCCCATGACAAGGTCTGCGCCGTTGCGCAGCTCGGAGAGAAAGCGTGGGATGTGCGCGAAGTTGTAACTGTCATCGGCGTCCGCCATCAGGACGTAAGGGCCATGCGCAGCCTGCACACCCGCGTCGAGCGCCGCGCCATAGCCTCGTAGCGGCACTGCAATTACGCGCGCGCCGTGAGCGGTGGCGATCTCCTGCGAGCCGTCGGTCGAGCCGTTGTCCGCAACGATCACCTCGCCCTGGATTCCGTTCTCGCGCAGCGCCGATAGAGCCTGGTCGACGCATCTCGCAAGCGTCTCAGCCTCGTTCAGGCACGGCATCACGACGGTCAATTCGATGGGCCTGTCGTTCGCGTCCGGCATCGCTTCCATCATCGGCTTTCCAGTGGTGCGGCGGTCATCGGAAGCGCGTAAAACCTGGTCTCGCCCAGGCGCACCCAGCCGGCGGCCGCTGGGTGATCCGCGTTCATCTCACCGGGATCCAAGGCTCCCACCAGCACCTTTGCGCCTTCAGCCCTCACGGTCGCCAAAGCCACGTCACGACCCGGCATCCTGTCGAGCACGTCGATCAGGTGTTCGTGCGTCGGTTCATAGATCTCCGTCAGCACGCGCACGCCTGCAAGCCGCGCCCAGTAGTTGTCGATCAGGCAGGCGTCTTCGCCGATGCATGCGATCTCATCGCCAGAGTGGATGCCAAGCTTCGACAGCCCTTCGGCAGCGCCGTACTGATCATGATCACGCCACGCAGGGACCTGGCCGGCGACCGATTCATCGCGTCGCTTGGCTGCATCCTGCCGGTAGAGTTCCCCAAGCTGCAAGCACGCGAACAGCACGACTAGGATCGCAGCCGTGCGCTGAATGATTTCCTGCGGCACAGTGCCGTCTTGCCGCGCTTGCATTGCAGCGAACAATGGCAGCAGAATCGCAAGATAGGCAACCGTGACATAGCGCTCTTCCACATTGACGGTCGTGTAGATGCCCCACATCAGCAGACCAAGCGCCGCGGGCGGCCATGCAAAGCGGTTCGCTCCACGCAACACCGCACCCGTCGCAAGCAGCACGAACCACAGCAAGAGTGGCTCAGGGTGGTTCACCAGATAACGGAAGATCAGAACGACGTTGCGTGCATCACGCTGCACCAGCCGGCCGAGTGAAAACTTCGGAGTGATGCGCTCGTTGAAGTACGTCGCATCGAACCATGGCGGATACGTTCCGTTCGCCAGCGCCTTGTAGCTGTACACGCCAGGCGACCCCATCAGCTGCTTCTCCGGATGCACAAGGTGCACCGTTGCCGAACCGAAGCTCTCGGTCATGGAAGGCTCCAGGTGCATCTTCTCCGTGCCCGAGACGTACCACACATAGTTCAGGTTCCCGGAGTCGCCAAAGTCGAAACGGCCTTTCTGGTGCGACAGTGCGGCCATGTACGGTCCAGCCACGAAGGCGAATACAACGAGCGCAATGACTCCCTGCGCAACACTTCGGCCCATCGTTCTGCGCCGAACGAAGACGGCGAACAGGACCATTACACCGACCGAAAGCAGCGCAAGAACGAATGCAAAGGACTTGGTCAGGTAGCCTAGCCCGAGGAAGAGTCCCATCAACGCGGAATACACAGCAGCGGAGGAGAAGACTTCCGCCGCGAGCGCCTCCATCAGCATCGCGAGACCAAGCAGGATCAGCGCCTGCAGCAGGCCGTCTGTCCGCACTTTGCCAAGAGACAGCTCGCGCATGGTCGCAATCACTAGCAGCGACACGCCGAGCAGCTGCAGCGCAGCCTGCGGCAGCAACGATTCGACAAGCGGCCTTACCCTTGCCCGCAGCCGCACCAGGGCGCGCACAAACAGCAGCATCGCCGCAACCTGCACAAGAAACAGCAGGAAATTAATGGCGTAATAGGCTCTAAGTTCCGTCATGCGCGTTGGATGGAACAGCATCTGCCCCAACCACAGCATGGCTGGATAGAACGGATGCCAGTAGCCGTTCACCGCGTCAGACCAGCGATGAGCGTGGAGCAGGTCTGCAATGTCCATGTAGGCAACGGCGTCGCCGTCGATAGCGTAGCGGTCGTAGCGTGCTGCCAGCCACGCCGCGGGAACCAGCAGAAGAAGGTATCCCGCAAGAATCCGTCGAAGAACGCTCGTGTTCACATGCCGCCCGCGGTGTTGAAGTCGTGAGCCATGAGATTCCGTACAGGATAGCGCAGCCAATCGCCGGATCGTGGCAATCTGTCGCCGCTGTACGGACTTACACCCGGCTGGTTACCATGTCATGGCACACGCGTGCACCTGGCGGCCAGCGGTATAGTACGCTCGGCGTGGAACAAGATGCAGCAACGGAGAAGCCCATGACCACGATCCAAGGCCCCGCGATCTTCCTGGCGCAGTTCGCCGGTGACAAGGTCCCCTTCAACTCACTTTCTGAGATCGGCGGGTGGGCCGCGGAACTCGGCTACAAGGGCGTGCAGATACCAAGCTGGGACAGCCGCCTGATCGACCTGAAGCAGGCTGCCGAGAGCAAGGCGTACTGCGAGGATCTGCAGGCAGCACTGGCCAGGCACAACCTCGTTGTTACGGAGCTGAGCACGCACCTCCAGGGACAGCTCGTCGCCGTGCATCCTGCGTATGACCTGCTCTTCGACGGCTTCGCTCCGCCTGAGGTCCGCACCAATCCATCCGCTCGCCAGCAGTGGGCCGTGCAGCAGTTGCACTTCGCCGCAAAGGCGTCGAGCAACCTCGGCCTCAAGGCACATGCGACCTTCTCTGGCGCGTTGGCGTGGCCGTATCTCTACCCGTGGCCGCAACGGCCTGACGGCCTGGTTGAGACCGCCTTCACCGAGCTTGCATCACGCTGGCTGCCCATCCTGAATGTCTTCGACGAGCAGGGCGTGGACCTCTGCTTCGAAATCCACCCGGGCGAGGACCTGCATGACGGCGTCTCGTTCGAGATGTTCCTGGACAAGGTGGGCGATCATCCGCGATGCAACCTGCTGTTTGACCCGAGCCACTTCGTGCTGCAGCAGCTGGATTACCTTGCCTACATTGACCTCTACCACTCGCGTATCAAGATGTTCCACGTCAAGGACGCGGAGTTCCATCCGTCAGGTCGCCAGGGTGTCTACGGCGGTTTTCAGTCGTGGGTGGATCGCGCGGGACGCTTCCGCTCGCTCGGAGACGGCCAGGTCAGGTTCAAGGAAGTCTTCTCGAAGCTGACGCAGTACGGCTACGCAGGCTGGGCTGTGCTGGAATGGGAGTGCTGCATCAAGAGCTCGGCGCAAGGCGCGGCAGAAGGCGCACCGTTCATCGCGAGCCACATCATCCAGGCCGCGACAAGCACCTTCGACGACTTCGCTGGCGGCGGAACAGATGCTGCAACGAACCGCAAGCTCCTGGGACTCGCCTGAACGCCCCGGATGAAAGAAGCTGAGACGAAATGACGGAAGCATCGCCGTTCGCCATTCTTCAACAGCAGCCCTCACGTGCTGCGCTGCATCCGCACGAGAGTTTCTCTGACGCCGCAAAGCTGGAGGCACGACTGCGTGCCACAGTGAAGGGCGAGGTGCGCTTCGACGATGCTTCGCGCGCGCTGTATGCGACCGATGCTTCGAATTATCGTCAGGTTCCCATCGGCCTGGTGGTGCCGCTGACGACCGACGACGTCGTTGCGACAGTGGCGGCATGTCGGGAGTTTGGCGCGCCGATCCTCTCGCGCGGTGGAGGCACCAGTCTTGCAGGCCAGTGTTGCAATGTTGCGGTCGTCATCGACTTTTCGAAGCATCTTCGCTCCATCCGCTCGCTCGATCCGGCAGCACGTACGGCTCAGGTTGAGCCTGGTATCGTTCTGGACGCGCTTCGCATGGAAGCGGAAAAGCACGAGCTGACCTTCGCTCCGGACCCTGCCACGCATAGCCGATGCACGCTCGGCGGCATGATCGGTAACAACTCCTGCGGTGTGCATGCGCTGATGGGTGGAAAAACCGTCGATAACATCGAAGCGCTCGACATCCTGCTTTACGACGGCACGCGCATGACGGTGCGCCGCACCAGTGAAGCAGAGCTTGCGAACATCATCGCTGCCGGTGGCCGCAAGGGTGCCATCTACGCCGGCCTCAAGCGGCTGCGCGATACCTACTCCACGTTAGTACGGGAGCGCTTCCCTGATATTCCGCGTCGCGTGTCCGGCTACAACCTCGATCAATTGCTGCCGGAGAACGGCTTCAACGTGGCGCGCGCGCTGGTCGGCACCGAAGGCACGTGCGTCACCATCCTGGGCGCGACCTGCGAACTGAAAGACAGCCCGCAACATCGCCGCCTTGTTGTGCTTGGCTTTCGCGATGCCTTCATCGCGGCAGATCATGTGCCTGCGGTGCTGGAGTTCAAGCCGATCGGCCTGGAAGGCTTCGACGGCCTGCTGGTCGACTGGATGCTGCGCAAGAACTTGGTTGTCGACGACGTCAAACTGCTGCCCGCGGGCCGCGGCTTTCTTCTCTGCGAATTTGGCGCCGATTCCGCAGAGGCCGTGGAGCGCATCGTTGCAGGCTTCGTCGATGCAGCCCGCAGCTTCGCTGAGCAACCCGTGATCGCGCAGTACACCGAAGACCAGGCAGCGCGTGTGTGGAAGGTGCGTGAGTCAGGCCTCGGGGCCAGCGTCTTTGTGCCGGAAGAGAAAAGCGGATGGGAGGGATGGGAAGACTCTGCCGTACCGCCGGAAAAGCTGGGTGCTTACCTGCGAGAGCTGTTTCTACTCATTCAGCAGTTCGGCTACATCACCCCCATGTACGGCCACTTTGGACAGGGCTGCGTGCACCTTCGCATCAGCTTCGAGCTTCGCACTGCTGAAGGAGTTGCGAAGTATCGCGACTTCATCGAAAAGGCCGCTGACATCGTCTTGAAGTATGGCGGCTCGCTCTCCGGCGAGCATGGCGATGGCCAGTCCCGCGCGTGCCTGCTGCCGAAGATGTTCGGGCCGGAATTGATGCAGGCCTTCGCCGAGTTCAAGGCGCTGTGGGACCCGACGAACCGGATGAATCCCGGTAAACTCATCGACCCGGTCGCCGTGTATGACGCGGTTGACAACCTGCGGATCGGCGCCGGCTACAAACCGGTCGCTCATGCGAAGACATGGTTTCAGTTTCCCAACGATGAAGGCTCGTTCAGCGAAGCCACGTCACGCTGCGTTGGCGTGGGCGCGTGCCGCCGTGAAGACCATGGCACCATGTGCCCAAGCTACGTGGCAACGCGCGAGGAGAAGCACTCCACCCGCGGCCGTGCGCACCTGCTGTGGGAGATGATGCAGGGCAACGTGGTGAAGGGCGGCTTCGACAATGAAGCCGTTCATGACGCGCTGGACCTTTGCCTCTCCTGTAAGGCCTGCAAGACGGAATGCCCGGTCAACGTGGACATGGCACAGTGGAAATCGGAGTTCCTCGCGCACCACTACGAACATCGTCGTCATCCGCTCTATCACTACGCCTTTGGCTTCATGGATAAGCTCGCGGGCGCTGCAGCGGTTGCGCCGCGACTCGCGAATCTGCCAATGCAGATTCCTCCAGTGGCTTCACTGGTCAAGTCGGCTCTCGGCATCGCGCAACAGCGGACGCTGCCGCGGTTTACAACGAAGAACTTTCGCACGGCCTGGCAAAGGGAACACGGATGGAAGCCGCGGACCAACAGCGCCGATGTGCTGCTGTGGCCGGACACGTGGAACAACTACTTCCACCCTGACGCTCTCTGGGCCGCGTCCGACGTGCTTGGCGCCGCGGGCTATCGCATCCAGGTGCCAAAGCGGCATATTTGCTGCGGACGGCCGCTGTATGACTTCGGCTTCCTTGATCAGGCAAAGCAGTACCTGCAACGCGTCCTGGACGAGTTCGCAGACGAGATCGACCGCGGCATCCCGATCGTCATGCTGGAACCAAGCTGCGCTACCGTCTTCCGTGACGAGCTGATCAACCTGTTCCCGCATGATCGACGCGCGCTTAGGCTCAGCAAGCAGACCATGATGCTGAGTGAAGTGCTGTCGGCCAACAGTGCCGGCTGGCAGCCGCCGTCACTCGCAGGCCGCCGCATCGTCGTACATGGACACTGTCACCAGAAGACGCAGATGACGATGAAGGATGACATGCGATTGCTGCAGGCGACGGGCGCTGCCGTCGACCTGCTCGATTCTGGTTGCTGCGGCATGGCCGGCCCGTTCGGCTTTGAGAAGGACAAGTTCGAAGTCTCGCAGACACTTGCCGAGCGCGTGCTGCTGCCTGCCGTGCGTTCTGCTGCGGCTGACGACATCCTTGTGACGAATGGCTTCAGTTGCCGCGAGGCGATAGGGCAGAACACTGCGCGACACGCTGTCCATCTTTCGGAAGTGCTTGCCGGGCGATGCTGAATCGCAGCATTAATTCACAAGCATGACGGGTCCCTGCCAGAACGCAGCGCGATTGCCGGCCGGGTCGAGCACCGTCACCTGGCATTGATACTCCCCGGCAGAAAGCTTACCCATGCCGATGCGGAAGTTGACTGGCGTCGTGCCAAGGCGATTGGCTGATAGCGCGGGGACCTGTGTCGGCTGCAGCTCCAGCACCTTCTTGCCTTCCCGGTAGAAGCTGACAAAGGTCATCAACGGTCCCGGGGTTGGAGATGGTGCTGCACCCGCAGGAGCGGTCATGGCGGGTGCACCGGCTCCGGTGTAGGCCTGGAAGTAAACGTACAGGTCGCGGTCGGTATGAAAGACGCGGGTCACGCTCGGAATCAGCTTGCCGTCCTGGTTCACCAGCGGGTTGACTGCGTCGTTCTTCGCCTGCTCCTTGTTGCTGCTCGTGTTGAAGAGCGCATCGCGGTTGCTGACCCGCTGACTGCTCAGCACCACGGAGCTTATCGGAATGCGCTTCGTCTCTTTGTTGAGATTAGGAATGATGAACGTCGTCTGGTACGTGCCGATGCGTCCTGTCTCGTCGTCGCGCGCGAGGAACTTGATGTTGTAGCGTCCGGGCAGCAGGGTGAAGCCCGTGCTGTACTCGATGGGCCGCTGCGCAAGCTCGGCAGCGGTTGCGTCTGACAGTTTGATGTTCACGTTGTCGCGCAGATTGGTGACGGTAACGCCGCCGACTTCATCTTTAATCTCGCAGACGAAGTCGATCACTGTATGCTCCGCACCCAGGCGCTTGGCCAGGGTAAGTTCCCTGCCCGGAATCTTGACGGTAACAGGAACGAAATACTCAGCCCGGTTCAGCTGGAAGTAATTCACCTCCATAGCTACGGTAAGTTCCGTGATCGGGTCGCCTAACATCAGCGCGTCTTCTAACTGACGTTCCTTGTCTGTCGAGTTGAACTTACCAAATTCCTTGTTCGCGTAGTAACCCTCGCGGTACGCAAGGCTCGCATTGGTCACGGAAGGTGCGATGATCTTCACCTTGCGGAAGTGGCCGTTCTGCGCGGTATTAGTCGTGTAGTAGCCAATCAGGTAGTAGTCCGAGACCGCCCGCTGGGCGTTGACGATGCCGCGAGCAAGATCGTTGTTGTCAAAGAACGCCTTGCCGCCCGTATCTGCCGCGAGGGCGTAGAGCGTGTCCTGTGACTGCTGAAAGCGGTCGTTCACCGCCTGTGCTGCTGTGCCGTTGTACATACCGGCATTGCCGGGCGAGCCCTGCGTTGCATCTCCGAGTGGCGCCGACGCGACCAAGCCGCGTGCGTCGATCGGCCAGAACGAAACGCCCGCACGGATCGCGGCATCCACCGTTGCGTGCAGCTGCGCCTGGTTGTCGTTGCCGTTCAGGCGAAGTCCGCTGGCGAAATACAGCAGTGTCTTCTTCTCATTCATCTGCCCAAGCATGTGCGCCGCCGTCTGCAAGGCGGAAAGCTGACGATCGGTGTTGAAGATGTTGAATTCGCTAGAATCCTGCCCGAAAGCCGCGCCGGTATCGGCGCTGCTGCTGTCTTCGACGCCCTCAGCCGAACCCTGCCCTTCGCCGACAACCATCGTCTCCAGAATGCTGAGCATCTTGCTGCGATCGGCTGTAAAGTCGAGCAGCACGTCCACAGCACCACCCTGATAGCGCAAGATCGAGACAAGGTCAACCGCCGTCATCTGCGTACGCACAAACTTCTCCGCTGCAGCCAGCGCGCGCAGCTGATCGTCGGGCCGCATGGCCGTCATGTCGAAGTAGAAGGCGAGCAGCCTGCGATCCTTGTAGGCGCGGCCGCTGCTCTCTTCCGGAGCCAGCGTGGTACGGCTCAGCCTGCGATAGACCTTGACCTTCTCCTCATTCAGCGAAGAGACAGGCAGCGGATCTGCGTCTATCGGCAGTGATTCGTGCTCGAAGACGCGAATGGTCTGCGGCGCTCCATCTTCGGTTACGGTGAAATCCTTTGCGGTAAGTCCCGGTATGAAGTTGCCCGCTTTGTCTTTGACCACAACGTTTTCAGTAACTAACTGCGCCTTGACACTCAACGTGTAGGTGCTGTCCTTGCCCTGCACCGCATTCGTTCCAATCTGCTGTGATTCGACCGATAGCATCGAACTTAATAACGCCGTCGCGAGAGCGAGCTTTTGAAGATTCATGTTAGAACCTCAACCTGGCAGTGATCTGCAAACTACGCATGTCTTTCGTAGAAGCGGGCAGGCCGAACGTTGTGCTGTTCGTGACGGTGTTCCAGCCGGTGAAGACAACATGATTCAACACATTGTTCGCGTCAAGCCGCACATCAAGACTCATCGGATCGCGAAGGCGAAAGGTCCGTGCGACAGAAGAGTTCAGGCTGACATTGTTCGGCCCTTCGATGGAGTAACGGCCGGCATTGCCCCACTGTCCACTGGCCGGCGTGGCGTAGGCGCTCGCATTGAGAAAGTAGCCGGCAGGGCCGGTGTAGAGCGGTGCCGAAGTGCGGTTGGGACGGATTGTGCCGGAGAAGCCGGTGCCGGGCACTGCGGCCAAATAAATAGGCGTCTGCGGCAGGCCGGTGCCGGCCATGAACTGGCTGCCGAGCGTCCACTCCTTCAGCAGCGTGCCTCGCCACCCCGTAAGCAACGTGCCGCCGCGTACACCCACACCGCTGGTGTACTGGAACGACAGCGAAAGCAGATGCCGCTGGTCAAAACTGGACCGGCTGCGTTCCGCCCTTAAATCAAGCCAGTTCTGCGCAACGGATGGATTGATACTGGCCGTCTGGTCTGTGCCGATACTGGGCGAACTTACATGGCCCAGCCCGCCCAGATCGGAATCGTTGTCGATCGACTTCGCATACGTGTAATCGAGGGTTGCCGTAAGGCCGCTGCGCAGGCGCCTGCGCACTTGCAACTCTCCAGCGTGGCGAATGGAATCGCCATGCGAGGTGCGATAGATGAATCCGCGTGGGCAAGCCGGGCAGGCGAACGCTGCGCCGATCGGTGAAGTATTCGGCAGAAATTCCTGCGGTCCGCGCGTGCCCTTGGTGCCAAGGTAAGTTGCCGTCATCACCAGCGCACCGGGAAGGTCCTGCTGCGCAGACAGCCGCCAGTTCTGCACGTAGCCCGTACGAAAGTCCGGGTCCAGGGCGAAGTTGTCCGCAGTCGTTCCTGCGCAGTTCTGAAAACCATTGGCGAGAGTGATCGGGCAGTTCGCGGCGCGGGAGACATTCAGGCTTTTGGAGAGCGGCGCCTGCTGGGCCATCTGCTGTGTGCCGAGCAGGTAGATCGAAGTATCCACGTAGATGCCGTACCCGGCGCGCACCACGGTGGAGTAAGTCGGGAAAGGTCTCCAGGATACTGAGACGCGCGGCTGAAACTTGCGGAAATCAGGACGAACCAGCGACGACGGATACTTCGTTCCTGTAAG
>CAZZVI010000034.1:0-22239 GCA_964657335.1 uncultured Terriglobus sp. | reverse complement strand
CCTACTTCAGCAGCGTCTATAGATGACGAGGCGTAGTTGCCATCGTTCCGCAGATTGAGACAGGCGATCAGGCGATCACGCAGCCGCGCGGAATAAACGGCTTTCTGTTCGCTGTGTGTTCGCCTATACTACATCGAATAGTCAACCCCACCGCCCACATTCCGCGAGCCAACCGCAGTCTGATCTATTTCGGTGCCTGCATCATTGCAGGGCTACGTTTGGCGCGCGAGAAGCAGGTCAGCGTGCGGGTGATTCCCACGCGTGATGCAATCGAAGAATCCTGAGAGCTCGCGCATGAGATCTTCAACCGCGTCTTTCGGAAGGTGCCAGAAAAAATGGAGTAGCTCGCTCCCCAAGCGAGGAATCGTTCGTGGTAGTAGGGCCGGTACAAGCAGATCGTAAAGCGTACAAGGAAGTGTTACATTTGCCTCAACGTTGATAGGAGTAAATGTAACGGGTGGCGCAATGGCGAACGGTAAGTTCATTTCCTATCTCAGAGTCTAAACAGCACGGCAGGGGATCAGCGGCTTGGGATTGGAAGCACAACGTGAAGCTGTAAGTCGCTACCTAAACGGCGGAAAGTGGAATCTGGTGCAGGAGCTTGTTGAGGTCGAGAGCGGCAAGCGCAACGACCGTCCGCAGATCGCCGAGGCTCTTCGGCTCTGCCGCTTGCACAAAGCCACGCTAGTAATCGCCAAGCTCGACCGCCTTGCACGCAACGTCCATTTCATTTCGTCGTTAATGGAATCGGGCGTGGATTTCGTCGCGTGCGACTTCCCTGAAGCGAATCGGCTCACTGTGCACATCCTCGCTGCCGTCGCCGAACATGAGGCCGGGATGATCTCTGCCAGAACAAAGGCGGCTCTCGCGGCTGCCAAAGCGCGCGGTGTGGCTTTAGGCGGCCAACGTGGCTCTGTAGATCGGATGGCAAGCATGGCAGCCAACGGAACGCGGCAGAGCACCCTTGTGCGGCAGGAATCGGCTACCAAGCGTCGCGCAGACCTCATGCCGGTCATAGCAGGACTGCAGGCAAATGGAACGTCTTCATTGCGTGGAATTGCTGTAGCGCTAAACAAAGCGGGGCTGACGACATCCAGAGGCAAGCAGTGGACTCCGACTCAGGTACTAAGGCTATTGCAGTGAAGAATGTGCGTGGGAATACGTTAGCTAACCCAGCTACCAGCCGAAGTGGTGTTTGGCCCAAATATGACGAGGGCAGAGATGAGTCCCCACGTACCCGTGAAGATACCGATGAACAGAAACTTCAGCGTTTGAAATGTCGCCTTAGCCTCTATGACATCGGTCGAGATTGCATCTACTTTGTTTTTGATGTCGCTTGAGGAGGCCTCGAGATAAGCGATTGACCGTTCTATGCTGGTGACTCGCTGGACTAAGTCGTAGAGCTTCGTCTCTGCAGGCGCAACACCACCGCCGCCTGGACAGCAAAAGGGTCGGGTGTTGAGTCACCGTTCTTAGGTGGTCGCGACGGCGCCAAGTGCGACCCCCCGCTTGCTGCTAATCCATTCCCACACAGAGGGTTGGCTAACGCCATAGTACGAGTCGAAACGAACCACGATTCCGTTGGATTGACCGAACTCGATACCAACCCGTTCGCACAGTTCCTTCGTCGTCGTTCCAGAAGGAGCTATGACGAGCCATTGTGCCGGTTCAACCTCCAGTGATAGCCAGGGCGCGATGTGCGCGAGCTTTTCTTCGATGATCTGCGGGCTTGAGACGTGGAAGATGCGAAGAGTTCGTTTGGTGTAGCCATCGGAACAATAGTATCCCCACTGCAATGGTGGGATGCAAGTGGGAAAGTGCTCCGCGGTGAGAGGCTGGATCAATGAAGACATTCGCCGCCAAACGCGATTTACGGCAGCTTTGTCTTCCGTCGTCTCTGCCGATCCAGCCGAAGCCGGGATAAAGAGGCTCAAGCCAAGGACGGAACGCCTTCGCCGCATAAGCGAGGACTTTCGACCCCGTAAAGCGCCCGGCCTAAGCGGCTGCCCCTGCCTCCTTTTGCCGTTAGTTCTACCCACGTGAGGCGCTTTCCACCAAGGAGACAGAGCCTTCTGGAATCGTGTTCCGTCGTTGTGGCCAATACGAAATGGAATTGGTGACGCGCTGAATCGTGGTACACCAACTGTCACACGGAGGGAAGACGGCGCTGCGGTACCGCTCATAGCATGCCGTGATGGATACCAGGCGCCAACTCGAAACCTCGGCGAACCACAGGATCGAACATGCGGAACACACGCGGAACTTTCTGATCCTCTTCTTTGAAGATGGGACAGAGTTGATCTTCTCTGCGGACGTTCTATACGCACTTCCCGCCGAGTTTGCGATGGTGGAACAGGTCAAGAAAACTGCTGGGTTAGCTAACGTATTTATTGCCTTTGCGTGGGCATAAACATACACAGTTCTGATTCGCAGCGTTACTTGCTGTTTGAGGCACACATCAGCCTCAGAAGCCATCTTGCGCCTAATCCAAGCTCCTGAGAGCATAGCCGTTGAGGTGCGTCATGCTAGACCGGTGCAGTCTTCTCCTCCTGCGCTCTAAAGAATGGCTAGCGGACCTCTCCCCAGTTGGCCGAATGGCCCTCGGTGCTGGGATCGCTGCACTGCTGGGCATTGCCGTCCACTTCGGACTCATGCCGAGCAGGCATCCCCGTTATTAACACCGAGCGTTCAAACTGCATTACCATCTTCTCACCCGATGAGCGAGCCATCGCATGGATCACAGCCACTGATCATCCTGGCTTAGTCAGCGTCTTTATGCCTTTGCGCTGATATGAACATACTTGGCTCACCCACTACTTCTTTGGGCAAGGATATTGGTCGGCAATCGTCAGCAGCAAGCCCAGATAGCGCTGCTCATCCATCATTTTAGGGTGCTCGTGCATGTACCGCACATACAGCCGAACGAGAGTTCCCAAAGAAGTCTCTGAAGGAATACACGTGGTATTCGCTACAGAGACGCCGTCCCAGAAGCCCTTAACATAATCGAAGCAGCGCAAGGTTTCGACCATCTCGTCACGATCCGCAGTTGGCGTCCCGTCTAAGCCTGCCACAGCCTGAGTGCAATCGCGATACAGTGCGCTTCCGAGGAAGTGTCCGGAGGATGAGGCCTGCTGCTGCATCAGCGCGAGCGCGAGCAAGGGTGCGAGCATGGCAGCAAGATAGCAGACCGGGTCTCGCGCGCTTGACCACTCCCCTGCCGCTCCAACGCAGCGAGGGCCTCAAACCGCCTAAACGACTGTAGCGACTGCTGTAGCGGGTACCCGTCTAGCTGCGCTTGCATGCACAAAGACGCACTCGCCACAAACCGTTGAAAATACAAGCCGCGACGAGCCGAGCGCACCCCATACCACTATCGTCACGGGAGATTATGAGTCCGCTGCTCTAACCATTGAGCTATAGGCCCGTGCGCGGCAGTCGTAGGTCAGCCAGGGCGATTGCGGGAAGCGTTGCAATTTATTGGATTGTAATGCCCCAGCAGTGACGGGCAGGTAAAGTGAGGCATCAGACAACAGACACATCCTGAGGCCCCTTTGCATGGCTACGACTGCTCCCGCTCCCGCGCAGCTCTCCGCACTCGACAAAAAGCTACAGAATAAAAAAGCCGGCAAAGTGGGCGCGATCGTCTTCGGCGTCATGCTCGTTTGTGGGCTTATCTACATCGTCCGCAAGCTCAGCGTCGACCTGTCTTCGGTGCACCAGGCTTCGGTGTTTCCCTACGTTCTTCTCGGCCTGGCGCTGCTGATCGCGCTTGGCTTCGAGTTTGTCAACGGCTTCCACGACACAGCGAACGCGGTCGCCACCGTGATCTACACGCACTCGCTGGAACCACACATTGCCGTTGTCTGGTCGGGTCTTTGGAACTTTATCGGCGTTGTGACCAGCTCGGGCGCAGTAGCTTTTTCTATCGTGACCCTGCTGCCGGTGGAGTTGATTCTGAAGGTCAGCAAGGGCTCCGGCTTCTCCATGGTCTTTGCCCTGCTTACCGCGGCCATCCTCTGGAACCTCGCGACGTGGTGGCGCGGGCTTCCCGCGTCCAGCTCGCACACCATGATCGGCTCCATTCTTGGCGTGGGCATCATGAACCAGATCATGCAGGGGCGTAACGGCACCAGCGGCGTGGACTGGGAGCAGGTCACGAAGGTATTCAAGGCTCTGCTCCTGTCGCCGCTGATCGGCTTTGCCGTAGCTGCGCTGCTGTTCATGCTCTTCAAGCTGGTGCTTCGCGATCCGCGGCTCTACACGGCCCCTGAGGGCGATGAGCCGCCGCCGATGTACATCCGTGCGCTGCTGATTCTTACCTGCACTGGCGTGAGCTTCTTCCACGGATCGAATGACGGCCAGAAGGGCATGGGATTGATCATGCTGATCCTGGTCGGTACTGTTCCCACTGCGTATGCGCTGAACCACACGGTGGATCGCGGGTCCGTGCAAACCTTCGCGAACGTCTCCACACAGGTTGCAGGCGCTGTCGGTCGTTACATCGACCCAGCGGCGACGGTGGGCGACACCGGCCAGGAGCTGGAGCGATTTGTTTCGACCCACAAGTACGAACCGGCAACCATGCTGGCGCTGCAGCAGATGGTGATCTCCATTCGCAACGAGGCTGTCAGCTATGGTTCCCTGGGCAATGTGCCGCCGGACATGCAGGCCAACGTGCGAAATCAGATGTACCTGGCCAGCGAAGCCTTTCGCCTGATCCCAAAGAGCAGCGGTGTGAAGGTGAGCCCGGACGACACGAAGCTGATTGCAAGCTACAAAGGTTTCCTCGACAAGTCCACGCGCTTTATCCCGACATGGGTCAAGGTTGCCGTAGCGCTTGCACTTGGCCTGGGTACGATGGTGGGCTGGAAGCGCATCGTGGTGACGGTGGGCGAGAAGATCGGCAAGACCCATCTGACCTACGCGCAGGGCGCCGCGGCCGAAATCACGGCCATGTTCACCATCGGGCTGGCGGACGGCTACGGATTGCCGGTTTCCACCACGCATGTGCTGTCGTCGGGTGTCGCCGGAACGATGGCTGCAAATCACAGCGGCCTGCAGATCTCCACCATTCGCAACATCGCCATGGCCTGGCTGTTCACGCTGCCGGCCGCGGCGCTGCTGTCCGCCGGCCTGTTCTGGCTGTTCAACGCGATAGCCAGGTAGGACTACAGGTCCTACCTATCTCTGCGGGGTCGTGCCCGGTGTTGTGCCGGTGTCGCCAGGTGCCGAGGGATTGATGGTGCCGCCGCTGTTCTCGGGCGTTGCCGACCGGATGCCCGTGGGACCAGGACCTGCGGTGGAGGGATTGTCGCCGCGATAGCCGGAGGGCTCCGCCTTTGCGGCCTGTTCCTGCGCCGGCTTGGAATCGGGTACGGACTCTGTGCTTGGCTCTTCCATGCGAGTGTCTCCTGGGTGCGGCGGTTCGGAAGGCCAGGTTTCCTGCCTGCCCTGAGGCTTAGGATTGCCGGCGCCGGCGGCGGGATGCACGTACATGGCGTACCTCGCGGCTCCTTCGATCCATTACACTTATGTGCAAGAGCGGCGATGCCGCTGCCTTGCCGAGGATCTTCTGTGACTGAAGTTGTATCGTGCGGCCGTTTCGGGGCGCGCCGAGCGTTTTTACGAGTGAGCCGCAGTGTCTTCTGTGCCCTCTGCCTTTGCCAGTTTGTTTTGTCGGGCGCATCGCTTCGCCTGGCTGCGCAGTCTGACCAGCCGCCCGCCACGCCCACGCCGCAGACGCAGATCATTACCGTACCCGCACCGGCGCCTGCCCCGGCCGCCACCGTCAACAACGGGCCGGATTGGAGCCGCGGCAGCAACCAGGCCGCACCCGGAACACCCACTCGCGCGGGGAACGATGGAAACCGCGCTGCCGCCGTCGTCGATCAGCCGTCGGAGTTTCAGCGTCTTGTGCAAACCGCGCTCGGGCAGGCGTTACCCATCTTCGGCTCGGAACTCTTCCGCAATCCGCCCAGTACGTTCGCCCCGGTTGAGGGCGTGCAGGTCACGCCGGATTACGTCATCGGCTCAGGCGATGAGATTCGCATCTCCGCAACGGGGCAGTTGAACCAGCAGGGTTCGTTCACCGTGGACCGTGCCGGCACCATCACGATCCCAGACGTGGGTACGCTGACCGTTGCCGGCCTGCGATTCAGCGAGCTTCGGCCATTTTTGCGGCAGCAGATCGGCCGCGTCTATCGCAACTTTGACCTGAACGTAACGCTTGGTCAGCTTCGGTCCATCCAGATCTACATTCTGGGCGAGGCGAGGCAGCCTGGTGCCTACACGGTCTCGTCGCTGTCCACGCTGGTGAACGCGCTCTTCGCCTCCGGCGGCGTTCGCCCTGAAGGGAGCCTGCGGCACATTGAGCTGCGCCGCGGCGGCCGTACCATCACCGACCTGGATCTTTATGATCTGCTGCTGCGCGGCGACAAGACAAAGGACGTGCCTCTGCAGCCGGGCGACATCATCTTTGTGCCGGCCGCCGGGCCGCAGGTGGCGATCACCGGATCGGTGACCACGCCGGCCATCTACGAACTGCGCGGCGAGACCACGGTCAACCAGCTGCTCGGGCTGGCGAACGGCCTGACCAGCACGGCCAATGCGACCCGCGTCCGCGTGGAAAGCATCACGGGCGGTACGCAACGTTCGATCCAGAACGTGAGTCTGCAGACTGCCGGCGATTTGCCACTGCATGGCGGCGACATCATCAGCATCGAATCCATCTCAGACCAGTTCGGGAATGCGGTGACCCTGCGCGGCAACGTGGCCAACCCGGGCCGCTACGGCTGGCACCAGGGCATGCGCCTGTCAGATCTGATCCCCAACCGCGAGGCGCTAATCACGCGCGACTACTATCGTTCGCGCAATGCACTTGGACAGCCGACGCCGAACTTCCAGGTCGCACCGACGGTGCAGGCAACGCAGGGCCGCATCGCGGTCAGCACACCCGGAGGCGGGAACGCCCAGACCACGACCACACGCGCCGATGCTCCTGCCGCTTCGTCCAGCAACACCACCAGCAGCACGGGAGGCGGCGCAACAGTTGGCGAGGCGCTGACGCAGAATAACGGCACCTTTGCCTCGACCACGGACGTTCTGCTGAGCGCGCCGGATGTCGACCTCGCCTATGCCGTCATCGAGCGGCTCGACCCGGCCACGCTGACCACCTCGCTGATCCCGTTCAACCTGGGGTCGGTCGTCAACGGCACCGATCCAACACAGAACCTTGCTCTGCTGCCGGGCGACGTTGTTACGATCTTCTCCAAGGCAGACATCCGCGTGCCGCAGTCGCAGCAGACACGCTATGTGCGGCTCGAGGGTGAGTTCGTCGCCGCGGGCGTCTACAGCGTTCGGCCCGGCGAGACGCTTCGCCAGTTGATCGCGCGCGCCGGTGGCCTGACCTCTGAGGCGTACCTGTATGCATCCGAGTTCACCCGCCAGTCGACCCGCCGCGTGGAGCAGCAGCGCCTGCGTGAATATGCCGACTCGCTGGATGCGCAGATCTCTTCCGAGACAAACCGGCAGGTAGCCGGTGCACTCGATCCAGCCGGGACGGCCCAGACTGCAAGTGTCGCGGCGGACAGTGCACGTGCCGCGGTCCAGCGGCTGCGAAACACCCAGCCCACGGGGCGGATCGTCCTGAAGCTTTCTCCTGATTCAACCGGAATCGGCAGCGTGCCGGACCTGGCACTGGAAGATGGCGACCGCTTCATCGTTCCAAGGCAGCCCTCCACCATCACCGTCGCCGGCCAGGTCTATAACGCGTCCGCGTTTCTCTTTGAGCCCAACCTGCAGGTACGCAACTACGTGCGCGACGCAGGCGGCCCATCGCGCGATGCAGATCGAAAGCGCATCTTCGTCATCCGCGCCGACGGCTCAGTAGTCTCACGCCAGTACGCCGATGTGGTGAAGGCGCCCAGCCTGCCCGGGGACACGGTGGTCGTGCCGCCGCAGCTTGTCCGCGGCAACGTTCTACGCAACGTGATCGCCATCGCAAACGCAGCCGGGCAGCTCGCGCTGCCGCTGTCGCTGATCGCACTTCTCCGGTAGGGGCTGGATCGCTTATGTCACCCGAAGCACAGGCTCAAACTCCGCCGGCGACGCTCACCCGGGGCGACTACATCGTCCTGGATGTGCTGCAGTATCTGTACGAGCTTTGGCGCCGGAAGTGGACGGTGCTGCTCTGGACGTTGACGGTCGCCGTGCTGGCGTCCGCCTACTCCTATACCCAGCCGAAGATCTACGTGGCGTATGTGCGGTTCATTCCGCCCACGCGGACCAGCGGCCTGGGCTATTTCAGCCTGACGCACAGCTATGGCGATGAATACCGGGCCATGCTGACCAGCAATACCGTCGCCTTTGATGTGGTTGAGCATCAGCACCTGATGGACTACTTCAAAGTGCAGACACGCGACCAGGCGCGCAACATACTTGCGGGCATGGCGCGGTTCGATCTGGATGCAAACGGCTTCATCGTCATCACCGTTTTTAGCAAGGAGCCGGAGACCTCGGTCCGCATCGCAAACGAGTTCTACAACGCCCTGTACCGGCTGAATGAGCAGATTGCGACAAAGGAGGCCGAGCATCGGCTGAACTTTATGGCAGGCCCGCTTCAGATCGAGCGTGCGCGCCTCTCCGCGGCGGAAGATGCGCTGCGCGACGCACAGGAGAAGACCGGGCTTGTGCTGCCGGGCGCGCAGGCATCCCTTGGCGTTCAGCAGGTCGCAGGTCTGCGCCAGCGTATTTCTGACCTGGAGCTGCAACTGGCCACGGCCCGCGTGGGCGCCACCGACGAGAACCCGTTCGTCATCAGCCTGCGCTCGCAGATTGCCAATCTGCAGGGGCAGGCGGCCGCGCTCGAGAACAAGAGCACGCAATCCAACTCGCCGGCAAAGCTGCCGCAGCTTTCGCTGGAGATCCAGAGGCTCGAGCGCGAGGTGGCCGGACACAACGCCACGCTGGAGGCACTCTCGCGCGCCACGCAGGCCACGCAGATGCAGGACAGCTATACACCTTCACTGTCACTCATCGATCCGGCCATCCCGAACAAGCGCAAGGTAACGCCGGAGCGCAAGCAGTATGCGCTTGTGGGCCTTGTGCTGGGCTTCGCTTTCGGGCTGATACACGTGCTGGGTTCCGCGCTGTATCGCCGATGGGAGCGCTCTCCCCGCACGCTCGCGCTGAAGGCTGAGTGGAACAGCGCACTCCAACACGGAGCCGGCGCAGGCCATGGCGATTGATGCTGCATCCGCGCAGGTCCGCGACCGCTGGCTGATTGACAACAACACGCGCCTGCTGGTCCTGGCTTCCTCTCTGCTTTGCGTCACGTCGCAGCTGAAGTTCGCTGAGATCCAGTACCTGGAGATCGTCTACGCAGTCGAGTTGGTCCTGCTGCTGGGCTGGTACGTGCTGCACGTCGCGCCGCTGCGGCTCTACCGCCCGCTCTACAAGATCGGCCTGCGTTGGACGATCTTCTCTCTGCTTGCCCTTCTGCTCGCCGCCTTCGGCCTGAACCAGAACTTCTACCTGGAACACGCGAGCGCCTTGAAGCAGCCGTTTGTCGTGACCATGGCACGCATCGGAGAGCTGTTTCTTGACGTGTTCTTCATGCTGTACCTGGCAAACCGTTACCGGATCGATGGCCGCATCTGCCGCCTGGCCGCGTGGACCTACTACCTTGTAGGGGTGGCGGGCGCCGTCTACTCCGTCCTCTCCGTTCCGCTGCATCTTGGCGGCGTGTATAACGGCATCCGCATGCGCGGCTTCAATAACGAGGGCGGATCGTACGGATCGTACATGATGACGATGATCTTTCTCACCATGGCGATGCGAAGCGAAGGCTGGATTTCGCGCCGCGTGGCCATCGCAAGCCAGGTACTTTTCTGCATCAACCTGGTTGGCTCCCAGTCCAAGGCTGCGCTGTTTGAGGTCTTCGTGTTCTGCATCCTGGCGCCTGCCCTGCGGCTGCGTGGCCCCAAGGTGATTGCCGGCGTCCTTGCCGGTGTGCTCGCCATCAGCGCGGCATGGGTGCTCTTTGACGTGAATGCGAAGCTGTTGCCCTATACCCACACCATTAATGAATACCGAAGGGTGAGCGTGCTGCGGCCGAACGACGGAAACTACGTTGTGGGCCGCGTCGCCGGCCTGTTCTTTGCGCCGGTGATGATCCAGGCGCATCCATGGATCGGCATCGGCCTGGGCAACTATCCCATCGTGCGCGACGACCCGAAGTACCGTCGCGGCACGCCCGTCATAGAGCCGCCGCTTGATTCACCCAGCCTGGGGCCGATCGACTACATCGTCGATCTCGGGTTTCCGCTGTTTTTTTACTTCACGTGGGTCGAGCTGGCGCCCGCCGTCGCCCTGGTACGCCGCGGCGAAAGGGCCGGAATCATCTGCCTGATGCTCATGCAGCCCGTGGCAAACTGGTTTGGCGCGCACCTGAACCTGACCTATCCGTGGGTGGTCGCGGCCATTGCGCTGGGCATCGCCTACGGCCGGCAACAGCGCCACGAGGATGCAGAGGAGGCCGCACCGCCGGGTGTCCCTCTGCTGGAGGCGGCGGCTTGAGCACGGCGCCCGCACCGTGGCCGAAAAGGCATCTCCGATTGGCGGTCCTGCTTGTACTTGCCGCACTTTTCCTGCTGTACCAGGTGCTCTTCCTGCACTACCGGCCGTACGACGTCGATAACCCTTGGTTTCTCTCGTTCTCCTACCAACAGCACGTCGAGCACGTTCGAACGGATGAGTTCTTTCGCATGCGTTTCCCGTTCGGCATGGACGGCACGCAGTTCTTCGGCAGGATTGCCGCGGAGGGCCAGGCTGCCGTAGCGGCTGTGTTCGGTTGGCAGCAGCGTCCCATGGCGCTGCTGAGCTCCTCTACTGTGGTCGCTGCATTGGGTCTCTGGGCCTGGTCGCTTCGTCGGATGGGCTATGCACCGCGGCTCATCCTGACCTTCCTGATCGCTGCCGGGACGGCAGAGCCGTATGTGAGTGCGGCGAACCGCTTTCGGTTCGAGCCACTCAGCTTTCTGCTCGCCTCCGCGGGACTGCTGCTGAGCACCTACGACCTGATCTTCCTCGGCATTTTTGTTGCGGCCATCGCGATTGAGACGCAGCCTTCCGCGCTGCTCGGCCTTGTGCCTGTGCTCATCTTCAATCTCGCGCGTCATGGCCTGTCGGCAAAGCTCGTGGCCCGCGCCGCTGCCGCCCTTGCGCTTGCGGCGGCAGCCACGGTGCTGCTGCACCCGGCGCTATGGCACCTGATGCGGTTCGGCGCGGCCTCGTCTGGAACCGTGCCTTTCAACGTGATTGCCGATCACAGCGGCTTCATTGCCTATTTCCTGCTGCTTCGCCACATGCCGGAAACCCTGTTCCTAGCCGTCACGCCGTGGATCTTCCTGCTTCGCGGCAAACGCCTGCCGAAGAGTGCGGGATGGATCGCCTGGTCGGCGCTCGCAGCAGCTGCCCTCGCCGTGCTTTCACCGCATCCGAATGTGATTTACACGATGTTTTTTTATCCGCTGCTGCTCCTGCTTGCGCTGCTCTGGTTCAACGAGCAGCAGCTCGCATGGATTGCGGCGGCATGCATCCTTAGCGCGACCGCGCAGTATGCCTATCTCGTTCACCTGAATCGGGGCCAGGGCTATCGCAACGAGGATATTGCGAAGGTAAGCACCATGATCGCCCAGGCAGAGCAGGACCTCGGCATGAACGACACGGACGTGCACCTGTTCGGTGACTACAGCGTCTGGTTTGCGCATCCACGGAACTTCGTGGCCGCAAGCGGGAACAACGCCTCCTACGCGCCAAGTGCCGATCTTCTGCTGTGTTACCGTCAACGGCCGCCGGGAGCTTCGCAGCCGCAAGCGATGCTGTACTGCGACGCGATGTTGAAGGCGCTGCCGGTTCATCGCCTGCTGAACAGCACCACGATCCGCGGGAA
Organism: uncultured Terriglobus sp.; assembly: GCA_964657335.1. GTDB lineage: Bacteria > Acidobacteriota > Terriglobia > Terriglobales > Acidobacteriaceae > Terriglobus. Next base: position 10,289 of record CAZZVI010000034.1, on the reverse strand, counting down.
TACGGTGTGGCTCTACACATCGCATCCTCCGCTGCATTGAATTTCTCGCGTAGACTGACAAGACCCCATGAAGCTCGACTTGCCAGGCTCCGAACACCACCGTCCGCTGCTGGTCACCGGCGGCGCGGGATTTATTGGCTCCAACTTCGTGTTGCGGCACCTGCGCGACGGCGGCGGATGTCCCGTGGTCACGCTGGATGCTCTGACCTATGCCGGCAACCCGCACAATCTGGACTCGCTGCTGGGCGACGCGCGCCACACGCTGGTGCATGGCGACATCCTCGACCGCGATCTCGTGCGCGCTCTGCTGGTGAAGCACCGGCCGCGCGCCATCGTTCACTTCGCCGCGGAGAGTCACGTGGATCGCTCCATCCTCGGCCCCGGTGCATTTCTCAAGACGAACATTGACGGTACATTTGCGCTGCTGGAGTGCGCGCGCGAGTACTACGCCACGCTGACCGGCGAGGAACGCGAGCAGTTTCGCTTTCTGCATGTCTCGACCGACGAGGTCTACGGCACGCTCTCGCCGACAGCCCCGGCCTTCCACGAGGACACGCCCTTCGCGCCGAACAGCCCCTACGCCGCGTCGAAGGCAGCCAGCGACCATCTTGTCCGGGCATGGCACCACACGTACGGCCTGCCGACGCTTATTACAAACTGTTCCAACAACTATGGACCGTACCAGTTTCCCGAGAAGCTGATTCCGCTGGTGATCGGCAACGCGCTCGCGGGCAAGCCGCTGCCCGTGTACGGCGACGGCATGCAGGTGCGGGACTGGCTGTTTGTCGAAGACCACTGCTCCGCGATTGCCACAGTGCTCGGACGCGGACGCATCGGCGAAACCTACAACGTGGGAGGCAACAATCAGCAGGCGAATATCCACGTCGTCAAGACCATCTGTGCTCTGCTCGATGAGTTGAAGCCGGCCGCAAAGTCTTATGCGGACCAGATCACCTTCGTGACCGATAGGCCCGGTCATGACCGCCGCTACGCCATCGACGCGCGCAAGATTCAGCGTGAGCTGCAATGGTTTCCATCGCAGGACTTCGAAGGGGGTCTGCGCCTGACTGCGCAGTGGTATCTCGACAACCAGGCATGGGTAGACGGCGTGACCAGCGGTGCCTATCGTGACTGGATCGCGAGCAACTACGCCGACCGCGTCGAGGTAACGGCATGAAGGGGATCATTCTTGCCGGCGGCTCCGGCACGCGCCTCCACCCGGTCACGCAGGCGGTCAGCAAGCAGTTGCTGCCCGTCTACGACAAGCCGATGATCTACTACCCGTTGTCGACGCTGATGCTGGCCGGCATCCGCGAAGTGCTTGTGATCTCAACGCCGCTGGACACACCGCGCTTCGAGCAGTTGCTCGGCGATGGCAGTCAGTGGGGCATCTCCATCCAATACGCCGTGCAGCCCTCGCCCGACGGCTTGGCGCAGGCCTTCCTGATCGGCCGCGATTTCCTGCACGGCGACAGTTGCTGCCTGGTGCTGGGAGACAACATCTTCTACGGCCACGACCTCGCCAAGTCGTTGCATGATGCCGCGGAACGAACCGCGCGTGATGGCGGTGGACACGTCTTCGCCTATGCCGTCACCGACCCTGAGCGCTATGGTGTGGTCGAATTCGATCGCGAGCACCGGGCCGTATCGCTCGAGGAAAAGCCCCAGTCGCCGAAGTCGCGTTACGCCGTTACAGGCATTTACTTCTATGGCCCGGACGTGGTGGGGTGTGCGGAAAGCATCCAGCCCTCGCCACGCGGAGAGCTGGAGATCACGGACGTCAACCGCTGGTATCTTGACGCGGGTCGTCTGCACGTCGAGGTGATGGGCCGGGGTATCGCGTGGCTCGATACCGGCACGCATGATTCGCTGATGGAGGCGTCGCTCTTCATTCACACTATCGAGAAGCGGCAGGGCCTTAAGGTCGCATGCCCCGAAGAGATCGCCTATCGCCTGGGCTGGATCGACACGGCGCAGCTCGAAGCGCGCGCCGCTACCTACGGCAAGAGCACCTACGGCGAGTACCTGCGATGGCTGGTGCGCGATGCCGTGCAGTGGAGCGCACCGTGACCGTGGCCATCCCCGGCACGGTGCTCGTCACCGGTGTCTCGGGACAGGTTGGATCTGCTATGGTCCAACAGCTCGCTTCGATTGCTCCGAACGTGAAGGTCATTGCGCCCAGCCGTTCCGAGCTGAACCTGCAGGATGCCGGCAGCATACGCGACTGTATTCGCCGGGTAAGACCGCGATGGATCATTTCGTGCGCAGCCTACACCGCGGTGGACGCGGCAGAGAACAATCCCGAGGCCGCGTTCGCCGCTAACGGCGAAGCCCCCGGCGTGCTGGCGGAAGAAGCCGCACGGTGCGGTGGGAGTCTGATCCATCTTTCCACTGACTATGTCTTCGACGGTAGCGGCACGCGCCCGTGGGTTGAGACCGACGCAACGGGACCCCGCAACGTTTATGGCGCGTCGAAGCTGGCAGGCGAGGCGGCCATTGCAGCAGTTGCAGCGAACACCGGCCTGCCCTACGCCACCCTTCGCACCTCGTGGGTCTACTCAGGCAACGGCAAGAACTTTGTCCGGACGATGTTGCGCCTGCTCTCCACGCGCACGGAGCCACTGCGCATCGTGGCCGACCAGCATGGTGCGCCGACCTCCGCGGCGGACCTTGCCGGCGCCATCACAAGCATCCTCCGTTTCGCCGAAGAACGTGCCGAAGGATCTCCGGTCGCGTCTGTGTTCGACGACCTTTCCGGCCTGTACCACTGCGCGGGTGACGGCGAAACCACCTGGGCGGGGCTGGCCGGCGAGGTACGCGAGTCTCTGCTACGGCGCGGCTATCATCCGCCGGAGATTCTTCCCGTCCCCACATCGGAGTACCCGACGCCCGCGGCCCGGCCGCTGAACTCGCGCCTGAACTGCGGCAAGCTGGCCACTGTGTTCGGTATCCGGCTCCCACATTGGAGCATTTCGGTCAAGGAAGCACTGAACCAGCTCGCCGCGGCAGACCTGCCCACCGCATAGAATCATTGCAGGCATGAAGCGCGCACTGATCGTCAAACTCGGCGCGATTGGCGATGTCATCATGGCGGTCCCCGCCGTCTTTGCGCTGCACGGGCAGGGCTACGCGATTGATTGGATCTCCGGGCCCGCCGTCGCTCCTCTGCTGCGCTGCTACTCATGGATCCGAGTGATTCAGGCCGAGGACAAGGCCGTTCTGAGCGGTTCCTTGCCGTCTCGCTTCAGGGCGGTCGCTGCCGTGTGGGGCGCGGTCGCAGGTACGCAGTACGACCTGCTGGCAACGCTCTACTATGACCTGCGCTGGCGCATCTTCACGCTGCCGGTACGCGCGGCGCGGCACCTGACTCTCGGCCGGACGGACCGCTCCCGCGCCATTCTTCCGGCTCGCCCGCACCCCGACGAGTTCGCGCGCATCCTGCTCGACCTGAAGGACACCTGCCGCGAAACCAGCCTGCCGCCGCTGCGCCCGGACCGGCTGCCGCCCTCCCCCATTCCGGTCCCAGGTGGACGGCGCATTGCCATCGTGCCCGCCGGAGCGAGCAACATGGTGCGCCAGCAGACGCTGCGTCGCTGGCCGGCAGACCGCTACGCTATCCTTGCGGCTGCTCTGCTCGATCGGGGTGACGAGGTCGTTCTTTTAGGCGGGCCGGAGGATGGTTGGGTGCGGCCGCACTTTGGTGCGCTCGCCGGGCATCCGCGGCTGATCGACTGCATCGGCGGCACGGCGCTGCCCGAGTTCATCAGCCTGGCCGACACCTGCAGCCTGGTGGTTACGCATGATACCGGTCCGCTGCACCTGGCCGGCCTGAGCCACGCGCCGGTGCTGGCGCTCTTCGGGCCGACCGACCCGGGCAGCTTTCTGCCGCGGCGTCTCGGCATCCGCGTTCTTTGGGGTGGCGAGGGCATGGCCTGCCGTCCCTGCTACGACGGCCGGAACTTCGCGCCATGCGAATCGAACGGCTGCATGCAGTCCATCACGGTGGAATCCGTACTGTGCACAGTGGACGAGATGCTTGGGGGCGACACTGCGCCGATGGCCTTCGCGATGCTCGGGGAGTTCGCATGAGCGGCGCCGGCACTGCCATGCCGCTACGCCCGGGCCTGTTCCTGGACCGCGACGGCGTCATCAACGAGGACACCAACTTCGTTTACCGCGCGGAGGATTGCCGGCTGATTGACGGCATCGCCGACCTGGTGCGAACGGCCAACCAGCTGGGCTACGTGACGTGCGTGATCACGAACCAGTCCGGCATCGGCCGCGGCCTGTATACCGAAGCCGACTTCCACCTGCTCATGGACCATATCTCACTCGAACTGAAGGATCAGGGTGCGCTGCTCGATGCGGTCTACTTCTGCCCGTACCACCCTGTGCACGGCATTGGCCGGTACCGGCGAGAGAGCGACCTCCGCAAGCCGGCACCTGGCATGTTGTTGCGTGCCGCGGCAGAACATGGCATTGATTTGGCGAGATCGGTGCTTGTTGGCGACCGCTGCACCGACCTGCAGGCGGGCAACGCCGCGGGCGTTTCGCGGCTCTTTCTATATGGCACGACGGAGCAGGAGCCATGCCCTGTCGGGTTTTCGTATACTGTGGCAAATACACTCTTTACTGTTCAGGCGTACATGATCGCAACTCAGGTGTCATAGCCGTGTTGGAACAGGGACGTTGTCAACGCTCCGACTTCTCGCAGCAGATGTTCAATGCATGCAAACGCGGCGCACGAAAGCAACTTCGAACACCGGCCTTTTCAGGGATGTTTCCTGAAGAATTGAACCTCTTGCATCGGGTCTGTTCTAACGGCCTGTGCCACACACTGAGTGCTAACCCGCACGTTTAGGGAGTGGATGCAGTCACACGAGCAATTGTCGGGGAGTTCTCCAGCCGTCCTGGAGCTCGCGCCGAGCGAGTACCGTGAACCCCCTTCGGGGAAGAAGGTCGCAGCGCACCCCTCACCTGCCAAGACCTTCGCCTACCGTGTGGTGAAGCGCGTCATGGAAGTGGTGCTTGTTCTGCTCTCTGCGCCTATCACCCTTCCGATCTGCGCCTTCCTCGGCCTGTGTGTCATCCTCACTTCGCCCGGCCCCGTGTTCTTCTCACATCGGCGCATCGGCCGCGCCGGCATCTTCTTTTCCATGTGGAAGTTCCGGACCATGTGCGTCAACTCCGCGGAAGTGCTGGAGCAGCACTTGGCCCTGCATCCGGAAGAACATGAGGAGTGGAACAGCTTCCACAAGCTGCGAAACGATCCGCGGGTCACGCCCTTGGGCAAGTTTCTGCGCCGCAGTTCGCTGGACGAGCTGCCGCAGCTCTGGAACGTGCTGACCGGCCGCATGTCGCTTGTGGGACCGCGTCCCATCGTCGCTGCCGAAGCGGAAAAGTACGGGAGCGACTTTGGCTACTACCTCGCGGTGAAGCCCGGCCTGACCGGTCTCTGGCAGACATCGGGCCGATCCACGCTGACGTATGATGAGCGTGTGGCGCTGGACCGGGTCTATGTCGAGACCTGGTCGCTTCTCGGCGATCTCCGCATCCTCCTCCGTACCTTTACAAGGATTGTTAATTCTGACGACGCCTACTAACGCCGCGCCGCGCGTCGCCATCCTGCATCATTGGTTCGTCACTCGTGGCGGCGGGGAACGCGTGGCAGAATGCCTGGCCGCGCTGATCCCGGGCGCAGACCTCTTTACGCTGTTTCATGCCCGCGAAGGCATGCCGGAGACGCTCCGGGACCGGCGGATGACCTCGTCGTTTCTGCAGCGCATTCCGAGCGCCCCGCAGCATCACCGGCACTTCCTGCCCTTCTACCCGGAGGCCGCGCGGTCGCTCGATCTGCGCGAGTATGACCTCGTCATCTCGTCCGATTCCGGTCCCGTGAAGGCCGCACGCATGCGCAACGGCACACCTCACCTCTGCTACTGCCATTCCCCGATGCGCTACCTGTACAACTCGTTCGAAAGCTACCGCACGTCCATGCCGTCGCTGACGCGCGCACTCTTCACGCTGACAGCGCCCCGCGTCCGCCGCGCCGACATCGCTGCCGCAAAGCGTGTCACGCATTTCGTGGCGAACTCCCGGTACATCGCCGAGCGCATTCAGAAGTTCTACGGGCGCCGCGCTGACGTGGTGCATCCGCCCATCGACCTCCACCGCGCCCGGCGGAACACTGTCGGCAACCACTATCTTGCAGCCGGGCGGCTGGTCTCGTACAAGCACACCGAAGTGATGATCGGGGCGTGCCGCCTGCTCGGCCGCAGCCTGCGCGTTGTGGGAAGCGGGCCTGATCTGGAGCGGCTCAAGAGCATGGCCGGGCCTGAGACGACGTTCCTCGGCGCGCTGCCGACAGAGGCGCTGTGGGACGAGTACAGCCGCTGCCGCGCCCTCCTGTTCGCCGCGGATGAGGACTTCGGTATGGTGCCGCTCGAAGCGCAAAGCTGCGGCCGGCCCGTAATCGCCTATGGTCATGGCGGGTCGCTGGAAACGGTGCGTGGTGCCCAGGGGGAATCACGCCCGACCGGCTTGTTCTTCCCTGAGCAGACAGCCGAGTCGCTGGCCGAGGCGATCCTGCAGTTTGAATCCCGGGAGAGCAGCTTCTGCCCCGCGGACGCGCAGGCGCACGCCGCCACCTTCGCCACACCGATCTTCCTGGACGCCATGCGTGAGCAGATCCTCCGGGTCATGCCGGCGGCCGGGCAGGTACTGGCATCGGTCGATGAGGCGATGGCGACGGTCGGTTGAGCTCTCGACGATCTGGCTCGCGGTGACCCCTCACACGGTCTGCGAGAATGACTGCGGGAGACAAGCAATGCAAGGAATGCGTGACCTGCTGCAATCCTCGCTGGGCAAGTCGCTCAACGGTCTGTCTCCTCTCGACCGGCTCGCAACGGCATGGCCGGTCGCCGCGGGCCACGCGATCGCCGGGCGGTCCGAGGTGACGTCGCTGCAGGACGGCGTCGCCACCATCACGGTGGCCGATCCGGGCTGGCAGGCGCAGCTTCGCACTGTCGGCGCGCAACTGCAGGCGGACCTGGCTCGCATCAGCCGCGTTCCCCTGACCGATATACTTTTCCTGTTGCCTTCTGAGACCACCGCGGGGCGCAAGCCGGCCGCGCCCGTCGCGAAGCCAGCGAAGATACGGAAAGCATGATGATCGAAAGCAGTCTCTACCCAAACACCGCGCCGCCCGCAACACCGCACCCGGCTTCTGCCGCCGTCACGCTTGAGGATGTGCGTCACGTGGCCACGCTCGCCAACCTGCAGCTCACCGCCGACGAAGAGCCGCGCATGCAGCGCGATCTGAACGCCATCCTGGAGCACGTCGCCGCGTTGAGCCGGCTCGACACGGAAGGTGTGCCGCCGATGGCGCAGGTAAGCGAACTGCTCGAAGCCGCACCAGCGCTGGCGGGCAGCAGCCTCCGCGCCGACGCACCGAAGCCTTCCGTAGATCGTGCTGCCGTGATGCACGAGGCGCCCGAGACGGACGGCCGCTTCTTTAAGGTGCCAAAGGTGATCGAGCGCTGACGCGGGTGCAGGGCGTCTTGTCTTCTTCTGCTGTCTTCCCGTAGCGAAGTGCAGGGATCTGTTTCTAAGCCCGGCAGAACAGCAGATCCCTCCGCCTCGCTGCGGGATGACAGAAAACGTTAGAAAGAGCCGATGAACTTCGAAGCACGAACCATACCCGCCATTCACGCCGCGCTGCGCAACGGCAGCACGACCGCGACCGCGCTTGCGACCGAGCACCTCGCACGCATCCGCACGCACGATCAGATCGCCGGCGAAGAGATCAACAGCTTCCTCTCGCTGGCTGACGAGCGCGCGTTGGGGCAGGCCGCGGCCATCGACGAGGTTGTTCGCAAGGGCGACCCGCTGCCGCCGCTGGCCGGTGTGCCGATCGGCATCAAGGACGTGCTGACGATGCGCGGCGCTCCCGCGACGGCGGGCTCGGCCATCCTGAAGGGCTATCATCCGCCGTACGACGCGACAGCGGTGGCAAAGCTCGACGCGGCCGGCGCGATTCTCATCGGCAAGCTGAACTGCGACGAGTTCGCGATGGGCTCGTCCAACGAAAACTCCGCGTATGGTCCCGTCCGCAATCCCCGTGCGCTGGACCGCGTTCCCGGTGGATCGTCCGGCGGATCGGCAGCCGCTGTCGCCGCCGGCTTCGTGACGGCGTCGCTGGGCACCGATACCGGCGGGTCGGTGCGCCAGCCCGCGGCCTTTTGCGGCGTCGTGGGCATGCTGCCGACCTACGGCCGCATCTCGCGCTATGGACTGATCGCCTTTGCCAGCTCGCTCGACCGCGTCGGGCCGTTCGCGCACACAGTCGCGGATGCGGCAACGCTGCTTGGCGTGCTCGCCGGGCAGGATGCGATGGACGCGACCAGCTCGCCGGCGCCTGTCGAGGACTACCTCGCCGCGTCGCAGCAGCCGGTCAGCGGTCTGCGCATCGGCATCCCGAAGGAGTACTTCGCCGAGGGGCTCGACCCGGAGATTCGCTCTGCCGTCGAAGGAGCTGTGAAGAGCCTGGAGGACGCCGGCTGCACCGTGCACCATGTCAGCCTGCCGCATACGGAGTATGCCGTTCCGACCTACTACGTGCTGGCCACCGCGGAGGCGTCCAGCAACCTGTCGCGCTTCGATGGTGTGCGCTACGGCCATCGCACGGCCGACCCGAAGAACCTGTCGGCACTCTTTCGCGAGAGCCGCGAGGAGGGCTTCGGACCTGAGGTGAAGCGGCGCATCCTGCTGGGCACGTACTCGCTTAGCGCGGGCTACTACGACGCCTACTACCGTAAGGCGCAGCAGGTGCGCACGCTGATCGCACGCGACTTCCTCTCGGCCTTCGCGGGGGTGGACGCGATCGTCACGCCCATGACGCCGACGCCACCGTGGAAGCTGGGCGAAAAGGCCGACGATCCCATCAGCATGTACCTGGCTGACATCTACACCGTCGCGGCGTCGCTGGCGGGCATCTGCGGCGTCAGCGTGCCATGCGGCACGACCGCCGCGGGACTGCCGATCGGCGTGCAGGTGCTCGCCGGCCATTTTATGGAGAGCAAGCTGCTGACGGTGGCACAGGCGATCGAATCCGCGCAGGCCAATGGGGCCCGGGGCTAAAGCCCCATTCGAAGAGGGCAAGGGTTCAGTGGCCTGAAGGCCACTGCTTCCTCCCGCTGCGCGTAGAGGGAGAGATCGCGAGGCTACTACTTTGTCCCGTCTCGGGTAGAGGGCGAGATCGTGAGGCTACTACTTTGTCCCGCCTCGGGTAGAGGGCCAGATCGGGAGGCTACTACTTTCTCCCCTCGCGTAGAGGGCGCGAGCGCGAAGTCCATTGCTCACACCCGCTGCGCGGAGATTCCTGGGACGCTTTGGCTCCTGCTGCTTCCGGAGAAAGCAGCGGGCTTCACCCGCTGACAGGGCTGCCAAAACGACGCCTTTCAGGGCCGGCGGGTCTTCACTTCGCCACGAAGACCAGAAAATAATCCTGTCCATCGGCCTTCGTGAAGTCGTAGTGCTCGACCTCGCGGTAGCCCGCCTGGGACATCTCGCGCTCCAGTACGGCCTGCTTCAGGCCATGGTCCGTACCGTTGCCGTTGCGGTCGATGATGCCGATGCGCGCGTCCGGCGCGAGCGATTCGTGCAGCCGCTGCATGAAGGGAATGGGGCTCGCGATCTCGTGGTAGACCTTCAGCAGCAGCACGGCGTCGATGGACCTCGCCGCTAGCTTCGGGTCGTCAGGCGTGCCGAGCACCGCGCGCACCTGCGGCAGGTGCTCTTTCGCAGCGCGTTGCTCGATGGCCTTCGTTGCCGCGGGATTGATGTCCTCTCCATAGACATGTCCGCCTTCGCCGACACGCCGCGCCGCTCGTACGGTGAACCAGCCGCCGCCCGCGCCGATGTCGGCGACCGTCTTGCCCGGCGTGATGTGCAGGATGTCCAGTACGCGGTTGATCTGCAGCTTCTCATCGCGTCCCGGCTCCTCAAAGATGGAGAGGTCGCCCGCATACGGCGTGCTGGTGGGTCGTTGCGGTGCCGGTGTCTGCGCGAGCAGGGGAGTTGCGAGCAGCAGGAGCCAGAGACAGTTACGGCTTAAAGTCATGCTGTGTTGGACGCCTTTGCACGGGGAAGAACAGCAGGTTTCTCCACTCCGCTTCGCTCCGGTCGAAATGACAGGGTCATGGTGGGTTAGAAAGGTTCAAGAGTGCAGCCGCGCATCCACTTCACTGCTCAGCCTCACCACAGCTCTGTCACGCTCAGCCTCACCACAG
>CAZZVI010000033.1:0-23474 GCA_964657335.1 uncultured Terriglobus sp. | reverse complement strand
CTCGTCTACGCCGAGTACCCCATATCCGTCAGCGTCTTTCGCATGAAGTCGATGCTCTTCTGTACCCCGGGCATGGGATCCTTGCCGTTGATCTCGTACTCCAGATCAGCGGTGCCGGTGTACTTCATGTCGATCAGCGTCTGAAAGATCTCCTTGATCGGCAGGATGCCTTCGCCTACCGCGACCTGGCTCTCCTTCTTGTCCTTGTCCGCCAGATCTTTCATGTGAAGGTCGAACAGCCGCGGCCCAACTTCGCGCAGCGTCGATGGGATATTGTCACCGGCGCGCGTTGCGTGGCCGATATCCACGCAGCAGCCCATGCGCTTGTCCATGTTGGCCACTGCCTTCAAGACGTCATGGGGAGAGGGGAAATTCTTGTCTTCCGTCCCATGATTGTGAATGGCCAGCTTGATGTCGTACTTCTTCACAAAGCTCTCCACGCGGCCCAGGACCTCATGCGTGGGCGCGGCGACAATGAAGCCGAAGCCGGCAGCCTTCGCATAGTCGAACTTCATCTTGATGTCTTCGTCCTCATCCTTGGCGAAGGTGATGGTGCCGCCGCCGGTGATGATCAGGCCTGCCTTGCGGTAGACGTCTGCCTCGGCTGGCACGGCATCCAGCGGCACCATGGGCAGATGCACATCCTTCAGGTTGATGTACTTCAGGTTGAGCTGCTTCATGAAGCCGATCACCACCTGCGGATCTTTGAACTCGCGGAAGGTGTAGCTGGCGATGCCGAGCTTGAAGGGCGAAGTCTTCGCCGCCGAGGCGTAGCGCGACAGCATGAGCGAACCGGCGGCAAGGCTGCCGGTCTTCAGAACAGCGCGGCGGGTGAGTGGATTGTTCATGCGGATCATCGTTCTCTGCTCCTTGGAGATCGTCTACGAAAGTGGGACGGCATGCTGCGTTGAGGTTTATGCGATGTCGATCTTGACGCGCTTTGCGTTTTTCTGAGCGGTGATGACGAGTTCCGCCGCCAGCAGCGCCTGTGTCTGGTCCTGTGCGGTGTGGGTTCGGTGCACCACGTCCGAGACAAACTGGCGGCCGAACGGCAGCGTGACGTTGTTGCAGTCGATAAAGCGCTGCTGCTTCGCATCCACGAGGAAGAGGTTGTTACCCTTCTTCTCCACGCCGACGTTCGCGTACTTGCGCACCTCGATGTAGCCCTGCGTGCCCAGGATGAACAGGCGTCCATCGCCCCACGTGCCAAGACCGTCGGGGGTGAACCAGTCAAGCCGCACGTAGCCGAAGCCCTTGTTGCCGCGCAGCACCATGTCGCCGAAGTCCTGAAAGTCAGGATGCTCGGGGTGCTTCAGGTTCGCGATCTGCGACTCAACAATCTCTGCCTGCGTGGAGCGGGTGTAGTAGAGGAACTGCTCGACCTGGTGCGATCCGATGTCGCAGAGAATGCCACCGTATAGCTCCGGCTTCCAGAACCAGTCGGGTCGTGGGTCGGCGCCGCCGCCGGTGCCGCCGTTCTGCACGATCTGGTGCGGTGCAATGTTGATCGTCTGGATGACGCTGCCGATCGCACCCGCCTGCACCAGCTCGCCGGCCTTGATGGCGCCCTTCACCTCGAGCAGTTCGCTGTACATGATGCCGTAGATCTTGTTGGTTTCGGCGATCGTCTTTCGTACGGCGGCGAGCTGGTCGAGCGTGGTGATGCCGGGCTTGTCGCTCAGGAAGTCTTTGCCGCGCTTCATTGCGCGAACGCCCAGCGGAGCCCGCTCGCTGGCGATGGCCGAGCTCAGCACAAGCTGCACGGATTTGTCTTCGAGGATCGCGTCCTCGGACGTGACCATCTTCACGCCGGGGTAGCGTTTGGTGAAGTGCGCCACCTTGTTGGGCTCAGATCCGTAGGCTGCGACCAGCTTGCCGCCGCCTCGGGTGATGGCATCGACCATGCCGTAGATGTGATCGTGGCTCATGCCGCAGACGGCGAAGTTGACCGTATCGGGGGCGGCTGTTTCCGGGGCTGCCGGAGCGACCTCATGCACGATGTTGCCCTGCCCCGCTGCCTGACCGACGGCAAGCTCCGGCATCAGGCCCAGCATGCCGGCGGCGCCCGCGCTCCGGAAGAAATCGCGCCTGTTTAGTCCGCCTGAGAAGTCCATTCGATCTGTCTGCTCCCTGCGCAAAGCCGCGCGAAAACCGTATCCACGGTACACCAACCGCGTGCGTGCGCCAACGTGCTGCGAAGTGCGTCTAAACAGCCGAGGGAGCGATGCGCATGCGGCGTGGATGGGTTGGCGCGGTTGTGGGAATGCTGGCAGCAGCTGCCACGGCAAGAGCGCAGAGCGGCCTGGGCAAACTTGACCCCTCCCTACCCACGGGCAAGACCGCCGACGAGATCGTTACGGAGATGGGCAAGCACGAGTCGGCCTTCGCCAAGGCGCGCGAGAACTATGTCTTCCGGCAGACCGTCGTGATGCAAACCATCAATGACGACACCGGCAAGCCCGACGGCGAGTATCGCCAAGTGACGGACGTCGGCTTCAACCGTGATAACACCCGCAGCGAGACCGTGGTCTTTGCGCCCCAGAACACGCTGGAGCGCGTCATCATTGATGAGTCCGATTTCGAAGATCTCCGCTTGCGCATTCCGCTGGTGCTGACTGCGGAAGACCTGCCGAACTATGACGTGAAGTATCTGGGAAAGCAGAAGGTCGACGAACTGGACACATATGTGTTCCAGGCAACGCCGAAGAGTGCTGACTTGAAACATCGCTACTTCGAAGGCAAAGTGTGGGTTGATCAGAAGGATCTCGAGATCGTCATGATTAACGGCAAGAATGTACCGGACGACCTGAAGCACGGACACTTCTCCATTCCCTTCACCACCTACTACGAGCAGGTGGACACGGTGAACTGGTTCCCCACCTACACGCGGGCGGACGGAACGGTTCATTTTGCGGCCAGCAAGGACGGCCCGGCGAACGACATCCACATGCGCAACACGGTGAAGTACACCGACTACCGTCGTTACCGTTCTTCCGCGCGCATTATCTACAACGGCAAGGACATTACGAACGACTCGACACCCGGGAGCAAGCCGCCTGCGGAGCCGCCGCGGCCGTAGTCAAGAACACCCACTCACTTCGTCATCCTGACCGGAGCGCAGCGTAGCGGAAGGACCTGTTTCTCTCGGAGTGCCGAGGCTGCAATAAAGAAAGTAGGTCCTTCGACTACGCACTTCGTGCTTCGCTCAGGATGACGACGTGAAGGAGGTTTCGCGGCATGACGGGTATGACTGGCGTTGACCCGCAGCCCGAAACCCGGTATTCTTGTCAGGTTTGGCGATTGTTGCGCCGTTCTGTGAGTCTTCTCCAGACGCGCTTCTCCCGGCACCCGCCGCGCCGCCTTTCACTTTGAGTTTGCAGTATGCGCACCGGCGACAACGGCCGGGCGTGGAGGTTTGCCATGTACGCAGTGATTCGCACCGGTGGAAAGCAGTACCGTGTCGCTCCCGGAGACACCCTGAAGATTGAGACCACCGCACACAACGACGGCGCCATCGAGTTTGCCGACGTGCTGGCCGTGAGCGGCGAAGAGGGCAAGTTTGAGCAGGAGCTTGGCGGCGCGAAGGTGCTGGCCGAGGTCGTGAGCGAAGGCCGCGGCGAAAAGATCCTGGTCTTCCACTTCAAGCGCAAGAAGCAGTACAAGAAGATGCAGGGACATCGCCAAAACTTCGTTGAGGTCAAGATCAACGAGATCCTGGTGAATGGCAAGAGCTTCAAGGCTGAGTCCAAGGCGTAGTTCCAAGTCCGCTTCGCAGCGGCACATTTCAGATTCGATCGCGAGCTGCGTTACAGACGCGCCGCGCATGAGGCAAAGCAATGGCACATAAAAAAGGCGGCGGTTCTTCCTCCAACGGACGTGACTCAAACGCGCAGCGGCTGGGCGTGAAGCGCTTTGCGGGCGAAGTGGTCACGGGCGGCTCCATCATCGTGCGGCAGCGCGGTACACCGCTGAAGCCGGGCCTGAACGTCGGCCGCGGCAAGGACGATACCTTGTTCGCCAAGATCAGCGGCCGCGTGCAGTTCACAGACCGTGGCAATCACGGCCGCTTCGTCGCGGTCGAGCCGGTCGCGTAGTTTCAGCCAGACTTCCCGCTCTTCGACGAACGTAAAAGCCCCGCAGCGTGCGGGGCTTTTGCGTCTTTATTCGGAGCACCTCAGTTGGTCAGCTTCAGCGCGACGTCGACTTCCTTCTTGGAATCGAACGAGCTGATGGATTTGCTTCCCGTCTTTTTGTCGTTCAGTGTGGCCCAGACCTCGTAATCGGTGCTGCTGGAGAGCTGCCCAAAGCGGAACGTGCCGTCATCCGTCGTGATGTAGCTTCGCTGTGACAAGGATCGCGTGTCCTTCAGGTGGACCACGGCACCCGCGATCTTATTACCACTCTTGTCTGTCACGGTGCCGGTCAGGTTGCGGCTGGCCGCTGCCTGCGCATGCGTAACAGCGGGTGTCAGAAGCAAGGTTGCCGGGCCGAGGAGCAACCCCGCCAGGAAGGCAGTTGGAACGGCAGTTGCGAAACGCACTTTCATCTTCTCTCCCGCGCCACCGGCGGTGCCGGTCGGGCGTCCTCACAGGATCAAACCCGCGTGCTTCTTACGAGTCGCGGTCCGACTCGACGAGGCTACGCATCCTCTTCATCATCGGTCGTGTGTGGAGCGTAGCTGTCTTCTTCGTCGTCGTAACCCTCGGCATCCACCGGCACGATGTGCAGCGGCTCCGTTGAGACGATCTCGAACTCTGTTCCGCACTCGTCACAGGTGATCGTCTCACCTTCTTCGACCTCGTCGACGTCGATATCGAGCGGGTTATCGCACTCTGGGCATATGGTCGCCATGTGTCGCTCCGTTGTCTTTCCGTTCCGGTGTTGCGTTGCAGTTAGGCCGTGCAAACCGTGTGATGCAATTGGGCGGCTCAGGTTTCGCGTGTCTTGTGATGGCGCGACTTGCGACCGTTCGTCACAGCCGCGTCGCCTTCGCTGTGAGAGACGCGCTCCGCACGAGGCAGGTTGTTTGCTTTGGGACGTGGGACGCGGCGTTCCGTTTACCGGACACAGGGTGCACCATGGCGGGAGCAGCGCGTGTGGTGAAATGTAGAAGATGGCATCGCGCACTCCAGTTACGCTTTCGCTGCCCGCCTTCCGCGGAGCCGTGCGCCAGCTTGTGCTTGCACTGATCGGCGTGTTCTTTGTGCTGGCCCTGCTGCACCTGGTCGCGCCGCGGCTCGACGAGCTTGTGCGCATCCAGTTCATGCTGGAACCCGATCTCGTCCTGCGCCACCTCTACGTATGGCAGGTGCTGACACACGCTTTCTACAACACGGGAATCCTGGGTACAGCGTTCGCCCTGTTGATGCTGTGGTTCACCGGCAGCATGCTGGAAGACAGCCGCGGATCGCGCTGGTTTGTGGAGCTCTTTTACCTGTCGACAGTCGGCGGCGGCATTTTGGCCACTCTGCTCGCCGCCCTGCCCCTGCTGACACATGGACACGTTGCACTGCCGCATGTCGATCCGGCTGAGGCGGTCGCCGGCGTGAATGCTCCCTTGTTCGGTGTGCTGGTGGCATTCGGCATGCTGTTCGGCGATGTGGAGTTTCTGCTGCTCTTCATCGTGCGCGTCAAGGCGAAGTACATGGTGGTTCTTGGCGGCCTGCTATACCTTGCCACGCTGCTGCGCGAGAGCAACAGCCTGGGCGCGCTTCTGGCGCTGTGCTGCGGCCTGATGGGCTTTCTGTACGTGAAGATGGGACGCCGCGGCGGCCTGGCGACCGTGGCCAGCGAACGCTACTTCGGCATGCGCAACAACTACTACCGCTGGAAGCGCCGCCGCGCCGCACGCAAGTTCGAGGTGTACATGCGCAAGCAGGACCGCGTGGTGAAGTTCGATGACGACGGCCGCTACATCGCTCCCGACGACGAGCGCCATCCTGAGTCAAAGAAGGATCCTGCCCGTCGCAACTGGATGAATTGACCTTACATCCGATCGTCGAACGCATCTGACTGCCACAGAGGAACATCATGGCAGACCTGGCAACATTGCAGCAGAAATACGAGCCTGTACTGCAGGCGATCGACCGTTTCACCCCGGAAGGCGCCGCCCTGCAGGACGTTTCGCTGGACGGGGACAAGCTTCACGTGAAGGCGACGCTGCCTTCGCAGGTGACGTTGAACTTTGTGTGGGACCAGATCAAGAAGGTGGACGCCACCTACGCCGACCTGCACCACGAACTGATCAACACCGGCGGCGACACGCAGGCGTACACGGTGAAGCCGGGCGACATGCTGTCAAAAATCGCGCAGCACTTCTATGGCGACGGCAATCTGTACGGGTTGATCGTGAAAGCGAACAACATCAGCAATCCGAACGCACTGAAGGCCGGCGAGCAGCTTACCATTCCGGTGAAGAGCTAACGCTGGGGTGTCCACCCAATCCCTTTCCCTTAAACTTGTCATCCCGTAGCGAAGCGGAGGGACCTGCTTATAGGCCCAGCGATGCCTCAGAGAGCTTGTGCGGACCGAAACGCAGATCCCTCCGCTTCGCTACGGGATGACAACCATTCGAGGGGACTCGATACAAGGAACGAACTACGGCACAGTGTCCGGCGGGGCCGCATCGCCCGCGTAGTAGTTCCTGCGGGCACGGATTTCGGCGTTGGGGTACTCCGGCACGCTGACCTTGATCTCGTGCAGGCCGGCTTCCGCCTCACGCGGAACTGGAAAGCTGAGCAGGTAGTAGTTATGGACGCGGTTGGTCAGCTTGCCCAGGCTCTCGTCAAAGGTGTTGCGATTGCGGAAGGAGAAGTAGTCTCCGCCGGAGAGCGTAGCCAGCGATTTTGCCGTGTTCTTCTTCATACCCTGCACGGCCATCAGCAGGCTCCCGAGCGGACCGCGGCCGCCTTGGAAGTGCTTCAGGTCGTCCAGCGTCTCGTTCTCGCCGGGCGAGTAGGCGACCGCATCGACAACGGTGTTCGATCGCCCGAGTTGCGCGATCAGATCTTTCTCTTTCACGGTCGATCCGTGGTCTTTCGCCTCGCCGATCAGCAGCACTGCGTGCCGGTTCTTGCTGTCGCGGTTCTCCAGAATCGAGCTGGCATAGCTGACCGCATCGCGCGTGGCAGCGTTGTCGTCTTCGCATGGGCCCATGCGCGCCATGGCGGCGTTCATCTTGTCGAGTGAACGCGTGAAGGGTTGTACCAGCTCGGGGTGCGAGCCGTAACGGACGAGCGCAATTTCATACGGCGCGCCACCGACCAGCGACTCGACGAGGCTTGGCAGCCCTTGCAGTTTTTCGTACTCCATCATGGCCATGCGCGAGCACTGGACGGCCACCACCAGCGACAGGCCAAGCCGGTCCGCGTCTTCGTCCAGGGTGACCGGCTGCGGCACGCCGTTGTCGGTGATGCGGAACTGGTCCGCCTTGAGACCGTAGATCACCTCGCCCTTCAGGCTGACGGTGGACGGTACCAGAACGATCTTCGCGCCGGTCTGCAGCGTATACGGCTGTTGCGGATCAACTGGCTGCTGCTGTGCAGATGCGACCGAGACCCACAGCATCAGGTACGGCACACTCAGCCAATGTGGTTTCAGCCCCGTCATGATCTGTTAGACGAGGAGCAGGAGCCCTGGGAGGTGTGACTATTCTCAGCAACAGGACGAGCGATTCTGTTCCCTTCAATCCTCACGCTTGAAGGATCTCGCGTGCATACTCGTCGATGCTCACGAGGTGCAGACCGAATTCGGCCTGTACGCTTCCCATGTCCATCGCATCGCCATGGGCAAAGCCGAGCATGAGCGCCGCAAAGCTTTTTGTCATGGAGTCTTGCGCCGATGCAAACTGCTGCATTAAGGCCGCCACGGGAACGCGTTCCACCTGAAAAGTCTTGCCGGAGATTGCTTCGAAGCGCTTAATAACGTCCAAAGGCGCAACCGCCTCGGGTCCACCGAAGGGAATGGTTCTGCGGCTTGCACCGGGCGAGTCCAGCGCTCGCACGCACATCTCGGCAACATCGCGTGACGAGACCCAGCTGATCGGGCTTGTTCCCTCACCGTACACGCGCGCTGTGGCGCTGAAAGGGTCGAAACCGGTGTGTGGGCTGAGCCAGACCTCCTGGAAATAGGACGCTTCGATCACCGTGAAATTCATGTCTGCAATTGCCTGTTCCACGGCGGACTTTGCCTCAGCAAGCGGCACGGACACACCCTCGGGCTTGCGGAACGAGACGAAGACAAAGCGCTCGATGCCTGCGTCCTTTGTTGCGCGGACGAGGTTCAGTTGACCCGCATGATCCACCGTCTCGATCGAGTCTCCTTCCGCACGCGACACCGTGGAAGATGCCGTGGAGATGACTGCATCCACCCCGCGGCAGGCCCGTGCCAGTGATTCGGGATCCTTTAGATCGCCATAAGCGAGCTCGATACCGAGCGCTTTCATCTGTGCGACACGCTGCGGCTCGCTCGTTGTTCGCACCAGGGCTCGTACCTGCTTTCCGCGAGTGATAAGTTTTCGGCAAACTTCAGCGCCGACAAGGCCGGTAGAACCAACGACAAGGACCATCGGAAAACTCCTCGGAGAACGGATCGGTTGAAGAAGCTGTAGGCTGGCGCTAGGCCGTGATGCGCAGAACGTAGGCGTAGGGATTCGGCTTGTCGGGCGGCATGGTTACTTCGAGCGCATCGGCGGTCTGCGTGTAGCGCAGAGGTGCACCGCCGCCGATCATCTCCACGCGGCGGATGGCAGCGGGAGCGTGTTCGCCGCCTTTGCGGAACGTCTTGACGCGCACCTTGCCGTCGGTGGGCCAAGCGAGAACGAACGCGTAGATCAGGTTGCCCTTCCGGGTGAAGCGGATGTCTTCTGCCGTGTGCGGGCGAGTCTTTTCGCTGAAGTTCTTCTCGATGGGCTCGGGCGGACCTTCGCCGAACACGGTGTACGGACGCGTGCCGTAGATCGCCTCGCCGTGCTTCGGGATCCATGACGCCAGCTGCTGCAGGAAAGCATGCTCGTCTTCGTCGATAGCGCCGTTGCCGCGCACCGGGACCGATAAAAGCAGGTTGCCGTTCTTGCTGATGATGTCGATCAGCATGGTGATGACCGTGTCCGCTGTTTTGTACTTATGCTCTTCGAAGATGGAGCGCTTGTAGTGCCAGTCGCCGATGCAGGTGTCGGTCTGCCATGGCTCGGCGAGGATTTCGGTCGACCGGCTGCGCTCGATGTCGAGGGTGAACGCGCCCAGGGCGGCCGGAGACGGCTTCTTGGCGAAGACGACGGACTGCACCGATCCATGCTTTGCGACGCTGCGGTTGTAGAGGTGCGCGGTGACGCGGCGGCCCTTGTCGCCGAGCGGCAGTTCCTCGTCGTCGAAGTAGACGAGGTCCGGGTCGTACTTGTCGAACAGCTCCTTGCAGCGCAGATACCAGAGCTCGGCAAAGCGCGGATTCTCCGGCGGATCTTCTTCATGCCAGCGGCCGTCCTGCGCCTTGTGCCATGCGGCCTGCGCGTCGATGGTGTTGATGCCGTCCGGGATGACGAGCGCGCGGCCAGCGTAGAGGTCCTGCGGATCGAGCCCTTCCCACCACTTGCCTTTCCCGTCTGACTTGGTCAGCGTGTAGGCGTCATAGCGCACGTTTGCCATGGGACCAACGGCGTCGTAGCCATACGCCGTCTGGAACCAGTGCCAGGCGTGCGAGCTATGGTTTGAGACCCCGAACTTGAGTCCATGCGCGCGCGCCACGCGGCCCCACGTGCCGATGATGTCGCGCTTGGGGCCGACCTTTGTCGAGTTCCACGGGTGATAGGTGGAATCGTAGTTATCGAAGTTATCGTGATGATTGGCAAGGGCGAAGAAGTACTTCGCGCCGGCAGCCTGGTACAGGCCCATCAGTTGCTCCGGCTGCCACTGGTCAGGCCGCCACAGGTTGTCGATCTCCATGAAGCCGAACTTCGATGGATGGCCGTAGTGCTCGGTGTGCCAGTCGTGATCGCGATCGCTCTGCATGTACATGCGCCGGGCGTACCAGTCACCCTGCTCCGGCACGCACTGCGCCGACCAGTGCGCCCAGATGCCGAACTTCGCATCGCGAAACCACTCGGGCGTCTTGTACTGCTTCAGCGATTCGTACGTGGGCTGAAAGGGCCCTGCAGCAATCGTCGACTGCTGTGCGAAGGCGTTTGCAGGACCCTGTGCAAAGGCTGTGTGTGCGAGTGCGGCAGTGGCGGCGGTGTTGCGGACGAAGGCGCGGCGAGTCAGCTTTCCAGGCATGCGCAACATCCTACGCTGACGGTTTCGCACACGCCACAGACATCTGCCGGTGACTTGCGGAGCCGGGCGCAACCCTCGTGCGCTGCTACTTGGACGTCACGTTCAGGGTGTACGTCGTCGAGTGGGTTAGGAAACCATCGGTCGCCGTGACGGTGTAGGTGTACGGTCCCGCCGCGGTGTAGACGGCGTTGGCTGCCGGGGTCTTGCTGCCGCATCCGCTCATCAGGCCGCAGGCCGCGGCGAAGGCAAGCACGGTCCACACCGATCGCCGCAGAGCGCCGGCGCGGTCACGCCAGCGCCAAAGCAGGCCCGCAGATGACAACGCCAGCAGTGTCAGCAGACCGCCAAGTCCGCGTGCTCTGAAGCCGACGCCGCCATAGCCGATGACGCCGTACTGCGATGTCGTGGTGATGGTAATGGTCACCCCGGCAGTGGATGAAGGCACAACGCTTGCAACGCTCACCTTGCAGGTCGAGCCCGGTGCCGTGGTGGTGCACGTGAGCGACACCGGCGCGGAGAAGCCGGCGATCGGCAGGACATTCACGGATGGCGTGGTGCTAAGTCCGGCGACGACATTGCCTGATGCTGTCGGGAAGGCGGTCGAGAAGTCGACGCCGTTGCCGTTGAGCGCGGCGGTCTGGCCGTTGAAGCTTGCCTGCCCCACGCGCGGTCCGGTTGTTGTGGGTGTGAAGGTGATCTGCACTGTGCAGGTCGCGCCCGCCGCCAGGCTGCTGCTGCATCCGTCGGCGAGTGTGTAGTCGCCGGTTACAGCCACGCTCGTGATCGGGATGGCTGCGGGCGCAGCGTTGTGCAGGGTCATGCTCTGCGTCACCGAAGCGCCGACGTCCGTGTTGCCGAAGGTGAGCCCGGATGCGGAAAGCACCAGCGCCTGCGCTCCGTTGCCGGTGAGTGAAGCCGTCAGCGTGGTGCCGTTGGAGATGACGGAGAGCGTGCCCGTCTCCGCTCCGGTCACGGTCGGCTTGTACACGACGCCAATCGTGCAGGATGCACCCGATGCAACACTGTTGCAGTTATTGCTGACCACGGCGAAGTCGCCCGTAGCCGCCGACGACGAAACCGATGCGCTGAAGATGGAGTTGTTCGTCCACGTGAAGTTCTGCGCGGGTGTGGTGAAGCCGAGGTACTCCGTACCGAAGTCCATGGTGGACGGCGTCATAGAGGGCGGCCCACCGGAATTGGTCAGATCGAACAGGCTGTATTCCAGCAGCTTCTCCTGGGGTGTCAGGGGACCGCTGACGCATTCGGTCGGAAAGGACTGGTTGTAAGGCGATGGTGTGCCGTTCGCCCGGTTCTCTACGTGGTACTCGTTGAACAGGACGCGGCCGCACTGATTCGTCGCTCCTACCGGCGTGTTGAAGGTGAGTTGCATTACGGGATTCCCTGCGGCAGCATCGTTCAGCGTGATCCATGCCTGCGTGGGAGCGACCACGCCATCCAGATCATGCTTGTTGTTCTGCAGCAGGATCTGCCCCGGAGTGGTGCTGGCGTTCACTGTCTGCAGCCAGGTGCTGAGCGTGCTTGCGCCGGAGAAGCTCGTGTTTACGGTCGCCTCGCCGTCCGGCAAGGTGGCCTGGCCCACATGCCAGTTCACCACGCTGTTGAAGGGTGGATTCTGGTACATCCAGTCATAGGAGTAGTGGCTCGCATACACGCGCCCGCCAGTGTTGGCGTACTGGACCAGGTTGCTCAGCTGGCCCGAAGAGATCGCGCGCGCGCCGCCCTCGCAGGGCAGCATCAACACGTCGTACTGTTGCAGCGCGGCCAGGCTGCTCATCAGCGTGGACTGCAGCGGCGTGTTTGCATCGATGACGGCACCGCCTGAGCCTTCGCCATTGGGGTACGTCAGGTCGCCGTACAGGTGGATCCGTCCGGTAGAGAGTGGATTGGTGAACTCCGAGTCTTTAATGCCGACCTTGCGCAGCACGCACTCCACTTCATCCGCGGAACCGGTTGCGATGGCGAACTGGGGGATGTCACCTTCGCTCTGTTGCGTTGGCATGTTTGCAGAGAAGGCGGTGTCGGTGCACGCGGTCGTAGTGGGAACGGTCAGCAGCCGACGCCAGCGGCCCGACTGGATGACCAGCGGGATGCTTGTGCCGACAGGCACATTCTCAAGGTGAAAGGTGCCGTCCGCGGCGGTAGTTGTGCCCACCAGCGGTGAGCCGTCAGGTGCTGCGCCGGGCACGGGGCAGGTAACGCCCGGCTTCATCGCAGTCAGTGCTGCGTTCGGAACGAAGACCAGCACGTTCGGCAGCGGGTCGGTCCCGTTGGGCGCGTACACCGTGCCGCTGATCGATGTGGTGCCGCCGCCCGTGCATGCGACCTGCTGCAGGCATAGCCCGGTGCACGCCTGGCCGGCGGCCGCAAGGGTACTGCCGAAGACGAGGAACAGGAGCAGGCTGAGTCTGCGCATGCAAATTTCTCTGGGAACAATGAAAGACTTACACCATACGACGGCTTGTCCGCAATCTTTGAGCACAGCCCCAGAGCGCTTTCTTTCCATCTCGCTTCACGACGGGTCTCTGCTACAAAGGGTTCGGCACGAAATGCAGGTGTGCCGCGTGAGAGGAGGGACGTAGTGACGGAGCGCTGGACACGTCGAGAGTTGTTGCGAAGGGCGGCGGTTACGTCTGCCGGATGCGCGCTGCATGCTGTGACGCGGCAGGGGCACCCGCAGGTGACCGCCCGCGGCACCGCAGCAATCATCCAGGGCTCCCGCATTCAGACGCCTCTCGGCTCGCTGATGGGGCAGATGAACAATGGCGCTTCCGTCTTCCGTGGCGTGCCCTTCGCTCAACCGCCCGTCGGCCCACTACGTTTTCGCGCGCCTTTGCCCATCAAGCCTTGGACTGGTGTACGTGATGCGCTGAAGTTCGCGCCCGCCGCGACACAGCCGGGCCGAACCGACGTGAGTGAAGACTGCCTCTACCTGAACGTCTTTGCTCCAACAGGCTCGGGTCCGTTCCCGGTCTTCGTGTGGATCCACGGTGGGGGCTTCACCGGCGGCAGTCCATCCGACGCAATCTTCGACGGCACGAGTTTCGCGCAGCAGGGCATCGTGGTGGTGACGGTAGCTTACCGGCTGGGTGTGTTTGGCTTTCTCGACTGGTCGCCCATGCTGGGCGCGGAGTACGCGGACAGCGCCAACAACGGGTTGCGTGACCTCATCCTGGCGCTACGTTGGGTGCACAGCAACATCGCCAGCTTTGGAGGAGATCCGTTGCGCGTGACCATTGGCGGCGAATCCGCCGGAGCGAAGCTCGCGGACATCCTGATGGGCATTGAAGAAGCGCGGCTACTCTTCAGCGCGGTCATCTCGGAGAGTGGAGGCGCGGAGCGCATCCGGCCGCAGGCGAACTCTGCCGAAGTGACCCGCGTCTTCGCAGACAAGTTCGGGCGCATCACGGATACCGGCAACGACCCGCGAACCACCAGCCCTGAAGCGTTGCTCTCGGCACAGCGAAGTCTCATCGACGCGTGGGATGGAAACTTCCCGCTGCGGGCAGAATCCGGCGGCGCCCTGCTGCCGCACCGCGCGATCGAACCCATTGCGCACGGCGGCGCACGCGGCAAGCGGCTGCTGCTTGGCACCAACCGTGACGAGAGCGCGTTGTTCCTGGGTGATCACGCCGCACAGCCGCTGACGCAGCGCAACCTGGGCAACACCCGCCTCGCGCAGGTGCAGCCGGTACTCGACGCGTATCGCAAGATGTACCCGAGCATGACGTCGGCACAACAGAATATCCGCGCGCTCACCGCGGAGGAGTACTGGATGCCCAGCATTCGGCTGGCCGAAGCGGCCGCGGCGGGTGGCGCAAGCATCTGGTTCTACCGGCTAGACGAAGAAGCCGCCAGCGGACCGCACAAAGGCGAGGCGTATCACTCGTTCGACCTCGGCTTCGTATGGGAGCGGCTTGCGAAGACGGAACCAGCATCCGCACAAAAGCTCGCGGTGCAGATGCACGATGCGTGGGCTGCCTTCATCAAGGGCGCAGCGCCTGCGGCAGCCGGCTTGCCCCCGTGGCCGCAGTGGAACCCGCACACGCGCCCCACGATGATTCTTGCCGATGCAAGCCACGTGGAGCAGCAGCCATTCGAGGCTGAGTTGAAGCTTTGGGGCGGGTTCAAGTTTGACTAGGCGTCGACCAACTCGCCACGACAGCGTTCAAGCAGGCGTCTAAATCGGTATGCCCTGCCCCGCGCAGAACGTGCTGTTTCCCGATGCGGTCTCGCATCCTGCACCAGCGCTGCTCTTCGGTGATCTTGGCGACATTCACGAGCGCCTGCTGCAATGGACAGGGCAACCGCCGCCGCGTGAAGTATGGGATCCGCTCACGCACCTGGTCTACTCCCTGATCTCATCGCGTACAAAAGATGCCGAGTCCGTCGCGACCATGCAGGCGCTGCGCGAGCGCTACCATGGCTGGCCCACCGGCCCTGACTCGTGGGACGAGGTGCGTTGGGAAAAGCTGCGCGATGCGCCCGTGGACGAGATCGAAGACACGCTGCGGCTCGTGACCTTCCCTGAGCGCAAGGCGCCGCAGTTGAAGCGTACGCTGCAACGCATTACCGAGCGGGCCGGATCGCTGTCGCTCGCCTTCCTCTCGCGGTACCGCACGGAGAAGATTCGCCGGTGGGTCGAGGAACTGCCGGGAGCGGGCGTGAAGGCGAGCGCCGCCGTAGTGAACTTCTCCTCGTTGCGCCGCGCGGCGATCGCGATTGATGGGCACCATCAGCGCATTGCTATCCGGCTTGGCGTTGCGCCCGCCAATGCAACACCACGGCAGGTGGAGCAGGCACTGATGCCGCTGGCACCCGCAGGATGGACGCCCGTCACCATGGACGAGCATCACTCACTGGTCAAGAAGCTTGGCCAACGCATCTGCACGCTTCGCGATCCAGCCTGCGGACGCTGTCCCCTGCTGGAGGTATGCCCTACAGGCGGGCATGCCATTGCATCCGGTACTGCGCATGCTGCGCCCGCTCCCCAGGACATAGAGTTTGAGCCCAGCCGGACGATCACCGACTAGAAGCTAGCACGCAGGCAGGACTGCTCTGCGGGTGCACAAGAACCGATCGAGACTTAGCTTCATTCAGGAGTTCACGTGCAGAAGACACTCGTTCAGAAATTTCTCGTTGTGTATTCCGGAATACTGACCCTTACCTTTGCAGCAACGGTCTATGTGTTCGTCACGCATGTCCCACGCAGGGCGGATGGCATCGTCGAATTTGATCGCATCCGGGCGCACAGGATCGACCTGGTCGAGCCAGACGGAACGGCGCGCCTGATCCTGTCAAACCGCACTGACTTTCCCGGCAGCTTCTATCACGGCAAGGAGGCCGCCAGGCCCGACCGCCGGGACTCTGCCGGTCTGCTGATGCTTGACGATGAAGGAACGGAGAATGGCGGCCTGATCTTCTCCGGCCAGCTCGTGAACGGAAAGCCAGTGACCTCCGGCCACCTGAGCTTTGACCGCTACGATCAGGACCAGACCGTCAGCCTGTCGCGCAGCGAGGAGAACGGTCAGACGGTTTCAGACCTCGTTCTGTCGGATCAGCCGGACTGGCCGCTGACGCCGCAGACCATCGAGGAGTTCATGAAGGTGAAGACCATGCCGGAGGGCGCTGCAAAGCAGGCCGCGTGGTCGGCGCTGCTTCGCAAGTACCCGACGGGACATGCGAGAGCCGCGCTGCGCCGGGCCGAGGATGGTTCTGTAGGACTTACCTTGAGCGATGGCGCCGGCACAGCGCGATTACGGCTCGATGTGAGCGCGGACGGCAAGGCTGCCATTGATTTCCTCGACGGCAGCGGCCATTCCATTCGGAAACTTTCGCCTGAGACGCTTCGCTGATCTGGCTGAGCCTTCCGGTGGATTGACCCTCCGCCAGCGGCACCTCCGCTACCGTGGCAGCGGGCCGGCCGGCACGTGATCCTCAAGGTAGCGCGCGATCAACGTGTACAGATGCGCGGTGGTACCGGGACCTTCGTTGATGGCGTGGGTGCGGTTTGGATAGACCATGTAATCGAACTTCTTGTTCAGTTCGATCAGGCGGTTCACAAGCAGCTCGGTCGCCTGGATGTGAACGTTGTCGTCGCCGGAGCCGTGCACGATCAGCAGGTCGCCTGCGAGGCCTTCGGCAAAGCTGATGGGCGAACCGTCGTGATAGCCCTTCACGTTCTCCTGCGGCAGGCCCATATAGCGCTCCTGGTAGATGGTGTCGTACTTGCGCTGATCGGCCATGGGAGCGACGGCGATGCCGGCGCGGTAGAGTCCCGGGTAGCGAAACATCATGTTGAGCGTGTTGGAGCCGCCGCCGCTCCAGCCCCAGATGGCCATGCGAGCGGAGTCAATGTAGGGTCGCTCATGCGCCAGTTCGCGGATGGCCGTGGCCTGCTGCTGTGACGACAGCACGCCAACAGAACCGTAGATGGACTTGCGCCAGGCGCGTCCGCGCGGCTCCGGTGTGCCCGCGTTGTCGATGCTCACGACCAGGTAGCCCTCGCGCGCGATGAGCGCGTCGTTCACCCCGGACCATGTGTCGCGCACCGTTGCGTCGGCCGGCTCGCCGTAGACGTAGACCAGCACCGGATACTTCTTTGCCGGATCGAAGTTCGGCGGCTTGATCATCCAGCCATTCAGCATGGCGCCGCCATCCACCGGCACCTGGAAGAACTCTTTCCCCGAGCCAAGCAGTGGCTTCGCCTTTGCATCCAGAGCGGCATTATCCCCAAGCGGCTTCAGCACCTTGCCGTCGGTGAGCTGCACCAGCTCAAAGCGCCACGGATGTGTCGCCGTCGACCAGCCGTGGAGGGCGACCTTGCCGTCGGGCGAGGCCACGTAGCGGTGCCATCCAACCTGATCCGCGGGCGTGATCCGCTCCGGCTTACCCGTGCCGTCGAGCTTTGCGCGATAAAGATACTGCCGTACCGCATCGGTAGGTGAAGCGGCAAAGTAGAGATAGCCGCCAGCATCATCCACCGCGACGAGGTCGATGACGTCCGCGGCAAAGTTGGTCAGGAGATGCGGCTTGCCATCTGGCGTGATGCGGTAGGCGTGGCGCCAGCCATCGCGCTCGCTGAGCCAAAGCAGGTCCCCTGCCGAGCCGTTGATGGGCTTCGGCTGCGGCAGCCATCTTAGTTCGTCCATGGCATCAACCCAGGCAGCATCGTGGTCTGTGAAAAAGACGTTGCCTTCGCTAGTCGCCGCATTGAACAGGTAAACATCAATCTGGTTCTGCTTGCGGTTCATGTACTCGAGTGCAAGCTGCGTGGGAGCGGCGCTGCCAACCCACTCAATGCGCGGAATGTAGTTCTGTCGCGGATCGCCAGGCAGCGAGAGCCAGCGCGTCATGCCGCCGGTCGCCGACACCACACCTGCCCGCACCGCGGCATTGGTCGTCCCTGCCAGCGGATAGTGGTAGTGGAACGCCTGCGGATACTCTGCCTTCGTGTCGTCCAGCAGCGTGTAGTCGCCTTCGCCAGCCTGGTTGAACTGCAGATAGGCAATGGACTCTGAGTCCGGGCTCCAGCGGAACGCGTCTCGCAGAGACAGCTCTTCTTCCGTTACCCAATCGGTGGTGCCGTTCAGAATGTCGGCGGACCCATCGCCCGTGATCTGCTTGCGTTCGCCGGTCGATGCGTTCTCGACATAGATGTTGTTCGCGTAGACATACCCGACCGACTTGCCGTCAGGCGAGAACTTCGCAAACATCAGCGATGCCGCCGGGAGGTCCGCGCCGAGTTTGCGGAGCTTGCCATCCTTGAGGTTCAGAAGCCAGTAATCGCCCCGCGTATGCAGCCGCCATACCTTCTGGGTGTTGGCGAACAGCAAAAGCTGCTGCTTGTCAGCCGACCAGGTGTAGTCGTCGATATCAAGCGGCGTAGAGGCGCCGGGCGGCAGAAAGGATTTCGCTGGCACCAGTATGGAGCGCTCACCCGTAGCGGTCACATATGCCACTAGATCGGCTTGCTTAGGATCGGTCGCGGACGGCTCAAGCGCCGTGTAGCGCGCGCTGCCGTCGAGCCACTGGCTGCCCGAGGGAAACTCTATCCGGTAAGCGTGCTTGGTGACCAGGTCGTCAATGCCCTGCTTGTATGCGGCGGACGGATGCTGCTGCGCTCCCTCCGAATTAGGAGCGGGCTGGGCCGGTACATTCAGGCTGAAGACCATGCAGAGCGCGGGAAGCAGCGAAGGAAGAAGGCGCATACACGGGAGTGTATCGTCACGGAGCTGCGGCTGCGCTGACTGCAGTAAGCTGCTTGCATGCTCGACGTCCACGCACCGGAACACCCCGTACACAGCTACCGTGACTTCTTTCTGCACCTGTTCACCATCACGATTGGCCTGCTGATCGCGCTGGGACTCGAATCGGCGGTGGAGTGGCGCCATCACGTGCATGTGGGAGACGAAGCCGAAGCGAACATTGTGAGTGAGTTGAAGGACAATCAGCACGACCTTGATGAAGTGCTCAAAGCTCTTCCCGAGGAAGAGAAGAGCCTGATTGGCGCAAGAGCGTTCCTACAGGCGCATGCCGCAGGCAAGCCCTACGACACGAAGAACATCGGTCTAGGCATGGCACTGTACTCGGCGCGAAACGCGAGCTGGGAGACAGCGACGACGACCGGCGCTGTCGCTTACATCAAGTACGCCCATGTGAAGCAGTTTTCTGAGGCGTACACCTTGCAGGCGCAGTACGCCTCGCTGCAGGAGCGCACGCTGGACTCGTACCTGCAACTGCAGTCGTACATCGTTGGCGGCGTAGACCCAACCCAGATCTCAGCGGCAGACAGCGAGAAGGCTCGCGGTGATTTGCAGCAGACGATGGCTCGGCTCGTCGCCATGCAGCAGATCGGGACGGCCCTGCAGAAGACGTATGCGACCGCGCTTAAGGAACATTCGCAGTGAGCGTCGGCGAACACAACGATTTCATGCACAGTGCCGGTCCAGGCATGTTTCCTGCGAGATGCGTCAACGCGGACCGGTGACCACTAGCATAGAATGGGACGCGCACGACATGCAGGCCTCCCAACATACCCAATCGGTGCCTTTCAGCACAGTCGGCGAGACGGTTGAGAGCAGCCTGCCCTCCACCGGCGAGCGCAGCCTGACGGCGTCGACGATCTACGTTGTCAAGGGTGAACGGGCCATTCTTGCGCTGCAGCCGCTGCTTATCCGGTTCAGTGAAGCGTGCGGGCAGGCCGGCACCATGCAGGACCTGCCGTACTTCCTGCAGAAGCCTGGGCTGTTGAAGCGGATTCCATATCTTTACCTGGTGGCAAAGCACCCCGGCGTCGCACCGGCGCAACTCAGGCCGGAAGATCTCATTGGCTCACTCCTGCTGCTGGAGTACCACGTGTTGAAGATCGGGACACGCGCATTGGCATCGAACGATCGCTCCGGTCGCGGCACCCTGCTGGCATTACCGGAAGACCGGCTGAATGTGGCAGCGCGCGCATGTCAGACGCTGCTCGCCTCCGGCGCGGCTATCGTCATGCTCTCCTTTCTGGACAACACCGATCTCCAGGCGCAACACGAGCAGCCTGCCTTCCAACCTCTGCCCGGTCGCCGCGCAGGAGCCTTGCAGTGGTCCATGCAGCGCCGCAGCCTGCCCGCGTACCTGGAGTTGCAGTCGACGCTGGATGCAACGCTCGAGGGTTTGGGTCAGAAGACGCGCAGCAACATGCGCTACTACCGGCGTCGCGCCGAACGCGACCTGGGCTGCTCACCCGTTTGGAAGGTCGAGGCATCGGAGAAAGAGCTTGTCCGCTTCAACCGCGAATGCATGTATCCCGTCGACCCGGCCACCGTGCGTTGGCGACTGAAGGTACTGCAGGCTCTGCATGACGGTTTTCTGATGGGCATGAAGGACGCCGAGGGCCGCTGGCTCAGCATACTGGCTGGGCGCCGCTTCGGTGGCACTTCTGAGATCCTTTGGCAGATGAACCGCGCAGGATATCCTTCGCAGTCACTTGGCACCGCAATGCGCTCGTACTGCATGGAGTACGAGATCAAGCGCGGCGCAAAGCGGCTGCAGGTAGAAGGCGGGACCTTCCACTCCATGCACCACTCGTTCGTGCACGAAGAGATCGTCGATCTGGTGGTGATGCGCTCACGGTCGGGCCGTCTGGTTCAGCGGGTCGCGCAGTACTTCGTGCGCGGCGACAATCGCTTGGCCGAAATGCTGAAGAGCGACAGCCTTTCCTGGCACCGGGTGTAGCGACGTTCCCGTGCTAGATGCCGGTGTTCTTGATTCCCAGTTGTGTAAACAGCGCAATGCACCCAACGACGATCACTAAAGCGATGGTCGCAGTCGTCGCCGTGCTCCGCAGCCGCTTACGCGCGGCACCAATCACCAGCATCAGGAGATACACCAGGAGCACCGCGATCAGCCAATCGAAGTCGTACGTGCGAATGTTGTTGGCCGTGTGACTCAGCTCTCGATAGACGCGAAGCGAAGGCACGGAAATGCCGACGGCAAAGCCTGCGAGCGCCGCCACGAGCAGCAGAACGGATTGCCACACGACGGCAAATGCCTGCCTCATTGCGTACCTCCCTTCGACGCCTCAACCCAGTGCGCCGCGCGCATCTCAAACGCGCGCATGCGCCGTTCCAACTCGGCCTGCTGCGCCGCCCGTTCGCTTCCATGCAGAAACTCCGCGCAGCTTCCGGCGGTCTCTTCGATCCTGGCGGCGGAGCAACCGTGCCCCATACGGGTGTAGTGATCGGCTTCGGCCCACAGGCTTTCGCCGGGCAGAAATGCATGCTCCAGCGATGCGCGTGCCGAGGCCTTCAGCTGTGCGTAAGTCAGGCCTTGCTCCAGCACCGCACGCACGTATTCATGCGTCAGGTCGATACGCGATACGCCTTCGTCATCCGTTGAAAGAGCAAACGGCACGCCGGCCGCGATGTAGTTGTGCAGCGGATGATCGCTGCCCTTGATCCCGAGGATAACGTCATTTGAGGTGAGATTGACCTCGACCAGCACATGTTTCGCGGCCATGGTCTTCAGCAGCGCGTCACCATCTTCGTACATCACGTCGACACCGTGGCCGATGCGTTCGGCACCCGCAACCTCCACTGCTTGAGCGATGTGGAAACGCAGCCCATCCGGCGGCACCATACCTGGCGCAAGCTCGCCCGCGTGCAGGCTGATGTGCACGGTGGGATAGACGCTGTGCAGATACTGCAGCATCTTCATCTGCTCCGTGTATTGCGACATCGCAAGGTAAGCATCTTCCGGCTGGACGAAGTTGATGCCGACCACGCGCGGATCGGCACTGGCCAGCTCAAAGCCAAGCAGCGTCTGCGCGAAGACGCGCTCCGGCGGCGCGGACCGAAGCACCTGGTACAGGTAACGCACCTGCACGCTGCATGGGCCCGGCTTCGCCGGCGTAGGGGCAGGCACGGCCGGTGCGGAACAGTGCTCGCGCGCGTTCCGCGTCTTGTCCATCTCCTCCAGTTCCTGGCGATCGACGGCGATATTGTCCCGCAGACCGCCTGCCAGCAACGCGTCACGCATGGCTTGCGGATGCCCATCCCAGTGCTGCTGCGCGGCCAGCTTCAAAGCCACGCTGTAGTCCGGGGTTGTCATCAGTTCGAGATACTGCTCGTTCTGCGAGGCAGCGCGCTGAACCACCTCATCGACCCACTCGCCACCGTGCGTCTTTGCGATGCCGCCGAAGCGCGCGAAGGTAGCAAAGAACTGGTCGTGTCCGCTCCATCCCGCGCTCGGCACAAAGCTTCGCATGGAGAAGCTGTCGATCAGCGCGTCATACAGCTTCTGGTTTCTGAAGACGCTGGACGCCGCGACCGAGCCGTCGGCACATACGGGCTGCGGCGGCAGGCTCTTCGTCAACCCTGTGTTCGGCACGAGCGCAAGCTTCACCGGGTCGGCGCAGAGGTGATCTTCGGCGGCATCCTGCAGAAACGTCTCTGCATACACCGCACCGGATAAGTGCATGTG
The DNA here is from genome assembly GCA_964657335.1 of uncultured Terriglobus sp. Taxonomy (GTDB): domain Bacteria; phylum Acidobacteriota; class Terriglobia; order Terriglobales; family Acidobacteriaceae; genus Terriglobus. The sequence goes on along the minus strand of CAZZVI010000033.1, from coordinate 1,221 downwards.
CAGGTCGGCGCCCTTCGGCATCTCGCGCAGGAAGTTGTACAACGCAATCGGGCTCTTCTTCAGCGACTCCATCTGCGCTGACGTGCGCGCTTCGTCAGTCCTGGAAGTAGCTGCTTGCGCAGCCGCATGGGTCGAGAGGACGAAGCAGAGCAGCAGGCAAGCAATGCCACCCCGTAAAGCGGAGGTGGATTGTGTTGTCAGGCTCATTGAGATGTCTGCTCCTTGCACAGCCGAAATACCGTGGCACAAGCATAACGGAAGACCCGCGCCTGAATAGAGACCGTCAGCCAGGAGGGCGCGCGATGCATGCAGATTCGGATCGCCTGTCATACTGAGTGCCACAACGGAGCCTGCCTCCACGCCCGGCATTCACCTTCGAGCAAGGCAAGTGGAGCGCGCTCAGGCGATTGGCGGGGCGGGGCGTGCTTGCTATACTGAAAGGGTTGATCAGAACACCCGCGGCATCAAGGGGCCGCAGCCGCGAGGTCCTCGCGGTGACTCCCAAGGCCAGATAGCTCAGTGGTAGAGCGCGGCCCTGAAAAGGCCGGCGTCGGCGGTTCGATCCCGTCTCTGGCCACCACAATCACATCCAGCAAGGTTGCGCTGTCGTGGTGCAAGAGGTCACGCCCGCAGCGCTCGGGTCTTGGTGAAGGCCGTTGTTGCGTCGTTAAACCTTCTCCGCGAGGGGCGGATAAAGGCCGATATGCGCAACTTGATATAGGCCGAGGAGGCGTTCCCGCATGAGGTGGTACGAGACGGCCGCTTCCTGCAGCTCGAATGCGGCGAACTTGACACCAATGTGCGCGATTGCCGCCAGCTCGATCTGCTGAATGGCCCGGTTCAAGCGCACTCCATCGCGACGAATCATCTCACCTACGACCCTGCCTTCCACGCGGTTCCACTGCGCAGCGTACACGGCCAGATCGAGCATCGCTTGCGCGTTCGCACGCAGCGCCTGCAGGCCTCTTGACTTTCCAACCATCTCCCACATCTGAGTTGGTTCCAAGCGGAGTTGGGTGCTGGATGGATGCAGGTAGCAGTCTGCGATCTCGGCGATCCCTTCGACGTTAACCGCCTGGACCGAGGCCAGAAGATCGCTCCAGCTGCGCTGCTGCAGCGCTCTCCGCTTCAGGTAAAAAGCTCCCTGGCTGGCGGCGTAGGCGAGAACGAGACAGCAAAGAACCGTGAGGTACAGCATGGCGGGATAGACTCCAGTCGGGC
>CAZZVI010000032.1:17974-23843 GCA_964657335.1 uncultured Terriglobus sp. | reverse complement strand
CCATGGATCTTGCGGTCGAACGACGAGCCGACAAGCTGCGTCCACTCGCCCTTGGGCGGGGAGCCATCCTTCCCCGCGGGCGCGAGTGCCTGCAGATGTGCGGCCCAGTAGGCATTCCGCAGACGCGTCACGTCCGCCTTCGTCACGGTCGACGGCACATCCTTCACACTGCTTACCGCGTACAGATACGGCACCAGCGGCATGGCGATCCAGTCGTCGTGGTGAATCTTGTGATACCGGCTGATCACCACGCCAAGCTCATCCGCATCGCAGCGGCGCAGTTCCGTCGGCGTCACGGCACAGATGTGGTTCAGATACACAGCAGCGTGGCCGGTCGGATTGAACGCGCCAAACTCACCGTAGGGCTCTTCCATCAACAAAGCGACTGATCCGTGAGCGCAAGGTGTGCCGCAAAGCATCGCCACAACCAGTCCAAGACATACCCGGAGCGCGCGCGTTCGTCCTTCAATGTGCTCTAAGCCCATGGCCTTCTTTCTTTTGCTCTATTTGCACAGCATCATCCGATGTTTTGTTCGACGCCAACATTCAAATACATCCTTTGCGCATGGAGCGTCTGACTACCTGGCGAGGAGCGTAGCTTTGAAGTCAGGTTGCGCAGGTCTTGCAGACTAAGTAGGATGCATCGCCAGGCCTGAACCACAAAGTCTTTCGCGGGAAAGTTCCCATGACGCGTCCCACGAAATGTCGAGACCCCAAACGACGCCGCATGTTGCGCCTCGTCTCCTGTCTGCTCTGGAGCGCCTGCCTCGCGCTCGGTGTGGTGCGGCCTCTCTGCTCACAGCCGCAGAGGTTGGCCCTCGAAGCACCTGCGCCGTATCCCGCGCGGCTACCGCTGCTGGTGGTCGGCTTCATGGGCGGTCGCATCAAGGGCGACAACATGGTCCATCAAGAGGCTGTGATTGCGCAGGACCTGCAGCGGCACAATCCAGGCGGCGTCACCGTGCTGACGTTTGCGAATCACGACAGCATGCTCGCGCTGCGTGCTGTGCTGAACTTCATCGACACCAATCATGATGGCATCATGAGCCCTGACGAAAAGCGATCTGCGCGCGTCGTCATCTACGGACACAGCTGGGGCGCATCCGAGACGGTGAACCTGGCACGGAGTCTGAACCGCGCAGGCATTCCGGTCTTGCTGACCATCCAGGTGGACAGCGTGCAGAAGCTCGGCGAAAACGACCACGTGATCCCACCCAACGTGCGCGAGGCCATGAACTTCTACCAGAGCGAGGGCATGTTGAGCGGGCGAACCGCGATTCGCGCCAGCGACCCCGCAAGCACGGTGATCCTCGGCAATCAGCAGCTCAGCTATAAGACGTCGCCCGTGAACTGCGACAAGTTTCCATGGTTCGCGCGGACCTTCATGAAGTCACACATCGAGATTGAGAACGACCCGTTTGTATGGAGTCGCGTCGAAGCCCTGATCCAGCGGGAAGTCGATGGCAGGCCCGCTATCCGGTGAGATCGACCGGACATGCTAACGTCAACGGCATGATCAGGCTTCTTCGCCTAACCCGCTTCTACGCACTGACACTTGCACTCGGGATGTTGGCAGGTCAAGCTCCGGCACAAGCAACGCCACGCGACACAGGACCGCGGCTCTCCATCGACTCCGAGCTTGCACGCACCATCGCCTCGATCACAGCGATCGACAACCACGCGCACCCTGTGCTGCCGCCGCCCAACGACGGCACGGACCGCGAATTTGACGCGCTGCCCGTCGACAACATGGAGCCGCAGACCGATCCAGTTGCCTGGCGAGCGGACAATCCGCAACTGCCCGCTGCATGGAAGGCGCTTTGGGGATTCACGGCCACGGCTCCGCTGGATGCGAATGGTGTCAAGCGGTTGCAGGCAGCGAGGGCTCGCATCAAGACACGCGAAGGCGCGCACTACGACGATTGGGTGCTTGATCAGGCGCGCATCGGAACGGAGTTTGCCAACCGTGTTCGCATGGGCGACGGCGTCGCGCCGCCACGCTTCCGCTGGGTGCCGTACGACGACACACTGCTGTTTCCGCTGAACAACAGCGGGCTTGCGGCAGCAACACCGGACAAGGCCCTCTTCTTTCCGCTGGAAGCAAAGGTGATGACGCTCTACCTGCACGACTCGCACGTGCAGGCGATGCCGGCCACGTTAAACGACTACCTGCAGAGAGTCGTATTGCCGACGCTGCAGAGGCAAAAGGCGGATGGAGCAGTCGCGATCAAGTTTGAGATTGCCTACCTGCGCGGCTTTGACTTCGGTGATCCCTTGCGCGACGATGCGGCACGCGTCTACGCGAAGGGTGTTGCGGGCGGTGTGCCCGCTGCGGCGGAATACAAGCTGCTGCAGGACTTCCTATTCCGCACCATCGCCATCGAAGCGGGCAAGCTCGGACTGCCCGTGCACCTGCACTGCATGAGCGGCGGTGGAGGCTACTTCAGCATCGCGGGTGGGAATCCCATGCTGCTTGAGCCGCTGTTCAACGACCCGCGTCTGCGAGGGACAAAGTTTGTTCTGCTGCATGGCGGCTGGCCCTTCGTGCGCGAAGCAGGCGCGCTGCTGCAGAAGCCGAATGTCTACCTCGATCTATCGCAACAGGCGCTCACTTTTCCGCCGCGCACGCTGGCCACATGGCTGCGGGAGTGGCTGGAGCTCTATCCGGACAAGGTGCTCTACGGTACCGACGGCTATCCCTTTTCCGATGCGTTGCAGTGGGAAGAATCGGTGTGGATCGCGAACCACAATGCGCGTGAGGCGCTCGGCATGGCGCTCAGCGGTATGCTGCGCGATGGCGAGATCGATCGCACACGGGCAAAGGCCATTGCGGCGATGGTGCTGCGCGGCAATGCCTCGCAGCTCTACGGCATCGATGCGAAGGGCAAGTAATTCGAGGAACGATACAAGCGGCTACTCCGCGAGCACGGCCTTGTTCAGGTTGCGCGGGTGGTCCACATCAATGCCGTTGCCGACGGCCATGCAGTACGAGAAGATCTGCAGCGGAATCACCTCGCAGACCGCGAGCAGGCCCTCGCTCGCCTCTTCAACGAACAGCGTGTAGTCAGCCAGTGTTTGGACTGCAGCGTCGCCAGCATTTGCTATGGCAACAATCGTTGCACCCTGCGTTCGCATGTCCTGCATCAGCTGCAGGACCTTGCCGTATCGCTCGACCGATTCGCCATCAGAGCGATCGACCGTGGCGATCATGACCAGCGGTGTCTCCCTGCTGACCAGCGCATTGGGTCCGTGCTTCAACTCGCCGCTGGGATATCCCTCGGCGTGCAGGTACGACGACTCCTTCAGCTTCAATGCGCCCTCGCGTGCAATCGCATAGTGAACGCTGCGTCCGACAAAGAGGAACGCCTTTGCTGCGTGCAGTTGCTCCGCCACGGCTCGGACCGACCGCTCCCACTCGGGCAATTGACGGCGCACCATCTCTGGCAGCGTAGCAAGCTCCGACAGGAGGCGATCCTTGTCCGCGTCGCTTAGGCAGCCGTGAACTTCCGCCGCTAACAGCGACAGCAGGTACAGGTTCAGCAGTTGTGCGGTAAAGCTCTTGGTCGCAGGAATCGCGCGCTCACGACCTGCCGCCGTGGGCATGGAGACCGTCGCCTCGCGCGCCATGGACGAGCCCGCGACATTCGTGATTGCGAGCGTGCGGTGTCCACCATGGTTGGCTTTGCGCAGCGCAGCCAGCGTGTCGGCGGTCTCACCTGACTGCGAGATCACCATGACGGACGCGCTCTTCAGCGCATGCTCTGAGCGATAGCTGTACTCGCTGGCGTACTCCACATCGACGTGCATGCCGCTGCGATCTTCAATCAGCAGTTCTGCCACAAGACCCGCGTGCCGGCTCGATCCGCTGGCGGCAATGACGATCTCGCTGTTCGATTCACGCAGCCACTGGCGAAGCGGGTTGCATGTGTCATCCCGGAAGCCGTTCGTGTCGACGAGTGCCGCCAGGGTTGCAGCCAGCGTGTCCGGCTGCTCATGTATCTCGCGCAACATCCAGTGCGCATAGGGTGCAGGTGTGTCCTCTTGCATGTTCGTTCCGTCGCTTTGATTGCAGGTGGCAGCTTCAATCATACCTTCCATCGAAGGCCGCTACATCAAAGCATGAAGGCTCTAGACAACGGCTGGCGGCAAATCTTCCGCCATCGACGGACCCGAAGGCCGATGCCCGTAGACCGCGAAGAACAGCACATACGCATAGCACAGCAGAACAATCAGGAAGCTTTTTTGATAGCCGTAGTGATCGGCCAGGAAACCCTGGATCTCCGGAATCACCGCGCCGCCGACAATCATCGTCACCAGCAGGCCAGAAGCCTGCGTGGTGTACTTGCCCAGGCCCTCGATCGACATGGGAAAGATGCACGGCCACATGATGGAGTTGAACAGCCCACATGAAACGATGGCCCACAGCGCGACCGGTCCGTGCCCGAAGACGGCAGCCGCGATAAAGACGCAGCCAAGCGCTGCCACCATCGCCAGCGCCTTTGCCTGACTGACGTAACGCAGAGCGACGAAGCCGATGAAGCGGGCGACCATCGCTCCGCCCCAGTACAGCGAAACATAACCGGCGGCGCGGGAGTGGCTCATACCGCCCATCGACGGCTGTCCCAGATAGTTGATGATCAGGCTGCCGATCGCGACCTCTGCGCCGACGTACGAAAAGATGGCGAACAAACCATAACGCAGGTTGCTGAAGTCCCACGCGCTGCCGCCGCTTGCATCATCCGGTTCGCGCTGCGGAACAACGTCGGGCAGGTCCATCAGCTTCGTGAGCAAAGCCAGGCCGAAGGCCAACAGCGAAAGAACAACGTACGGCATGCGAACGGAGTGCGCCAATTCCGCGGCACTTGCACCCGCAGCGACAAAGATAAAGATCGCGCCCACACGCGGAGCAAGCGTGCCCGCAACCGAGTTGAAACCGCCGGCGAGGTTGAGCCGCGAAGCGGCAAGTTCCGTAGGCCCAAGCACGCTGATGTACGGATTCACCGCGACCTGCAGCAGCGCCAGGCCGCAGCCCACAAGGAACAGTGCAAACAGAAACAGCGGGTAGGTAATGATGATCGACGCCGGCAGAAACAGCAGCAGTCCCAGGCCGATGACGCACAGTGATGCAACGATGCCGTTCTTCGATCCGATGCGTCCGACGATGCGCCCTGACGGCACCGACAGCAGGAAGTACGCTCCAAAGAACGCAAACTGCACCAGCAGCGCGCGCACATTCGATAGCTGGAACAGATCCTTGAAGTGCGGCACTAGCACGTCATTCATCGCCGTAATAAAGCCGATGCCGAAGTACAGCGACACGACGAGTGCGAGCGCCAGCGGATAGCTCTGCTGCGAAGACGACGATGTGCTGACACGTTGTGTAGCTGCAATTGCCATGGATCTCCTGATGTGTGCGGAGCGATGCTGACGGTATCAGCAGCTTACGGCAAAGCCGCCGGTCTCGTCAGCGAAAACTCTCAGGCCTTGGCGGGCAGCCACTCGAGTGGCGTGGCGAAACGAAGATTGCCGCGTTGCACCAGGATGCGCGTGACGATGACCGTGTCCCCGCGCGAGGCGATCTCCGCGCCGTCCAGGTGCGAAGCGTCGTGCAGCAGGATGTTGCTGCACACGCGGCGCCTGCGATTGCGCGCCATGCCTTCACCGATGTGCTTCGTGATGCCGCCGGCGCCAATCGGCTCCCAGTCATGCCCGGACACATTCCACATCACCGGGGTCAGTCCGAGCGAGTGTGCTGTGCGCAGCACATCCGGCCTGCGCCCACCGTACGGCGGTCGAAACAGCAACGGCGTTACACCCAGCACATCCTGCAATGTCGCCTGGCAGCGCGTCAGCTCCTCGCGCACACGTG
>CAZZVI010000032.1:9647-17874 GCA_964657335.1 uncultured Terriglobus sp. | reverse complement strand
GGATCGCTCTCCGCAGGAGCAATCAGTGTCGCGCCGAAGATCTGCGACGTAGGCCACATGGCCGCATACGCGCAGGCGCCGTATAGCAGGCCAGCCGTACCCGCCATACCCGCCGCTGCCATCCAGCTGTTCATTGGCTCAGTGTAACGGCTGTGTCCGTTGTCTCCAGCTTCGAGCGGCATAGACCACAAGGCCCGAGATCAGGACCAGGCCTACCGGCCGCAACTCCACGAGCAGCCGCGGCCGCGACAGCAGAATGTAGACGAAGCCGCACATCGCCAGCAGCGTCGGCAGCGGATACAGCGGCATACGGAAGCTGCCCGCGAGCTGCCGTGCCGCACGATGCCGTGGCAGCATCACGGCAATGCCCTGCAGCAGAAATTGAAAGACGATGCGCACCACCACTAGCGACGCGATCACCTCCTGCAGACGAAAGACGCAGCAGAGCACCGTGACCCCGGACAGCGTAAGCAGAGCAAACGTCGGCACATGATTCCGCGGATGCAACCGTGCGAAGACCGCCGGAAAGTTTCCGTCCTCCGCAGCGGCGTATGGAATGCGTGAATAGCCCAGCAGCAGTGCATACACCGAGGCAAGCGAAGCCAGCGCGATCAGCACCACCGCAATGCTGCCCGCAGCATGTGACCACGAGTGCGCAGCAAAGGCCTGTTGCGCGAAGACAGCAATGGTGTACTGCCGCGCTCCGGCGTTTTCCCGCGCAAGCGCCTGCCATGGCAGCACACCAAGAACAGCAGTGTTCATCAGCAGGTACAGCGTGCCCACAATCGCGATGGAGCCAAGCACCGCAAAGGGAATCGTGCGTTCCGGCTGCTTTACCTCAGCACCGAGAAAGCAGACGTTGTAATAACCCCAGTAGTCATACGCAGAGATCAGCAAGCCGCCGCCAAGACCGAGAAAGAACGCTCCATCGACGTGAAATGCTCCCGCGGGAAACGAGAACGCGCGCGCCGCCGAGAAATGAGTAAAGCCAACGACGATGACGGCGACCAGCGTCAGCAGAACGGCGACTCCTAAGACCTTGGTTGCCGCAGCTACCCTGCGGATTGGCTGCAGCAGCAGCAGCGTACAAAGCACGCAAGCAACCATGGCGATGCCCGTCAGCGCGGCATGCGATGCCCCCGGCAAAAACCATCCTGCATATTGCGCAAAGCCGATACAGCCGCTCGCAATCGACAGCGGCGCAGAGAACAGCACCTGCCACGCATACAGGAAGGAAAGCATCTTGCCTGTACGCGGAGGAAAGCTCGCCTTCAGGTACGCGTACGATCCGCCCGCCTCAGGATGTGCCGTGCCTAGTTCGCTCCACGTGCAGCCGTCCAGCAGGGACAGCATCGCGCCCAGCAGCCAGCCCAGCATCGCCTGCGGGCCGCCCATCACGCTCACGATGAGGGGCAGCGTGATGAACGGACCGACGCCCACCATGTCGATAATGTTCGCGCCAAGCGCGCCCGCCGTGCCGATGCCACGCTCCAGGCGTGGTGCGCGTGACTCGATGACCGGAGGCATGCCGTGATGGTACCGCGTTGCGTCGGTGAAGCAGGCCTTCGCATCCAAAGCGTGGCTCGCGATGTAACGCTCAGCCGCCGCGATGCGGTAGAGTCCTGATAAAGCCCAATCGATTCAAAGCGGCAAAGGCCGCTCACAAGGCCCTTCTCTTAGGAGTGATGGTGAAGCGAACGCATTCCAATTTCTTGATCACGTCCCTGGCGTTCTGCGGCGCTCTCACGGCTGCGTCTCGCGTGCGAGCACAGGGAGTCACGCCGCCATCTGCGCCTGACATGCCGTCAACCTATGCGACACCGCTGCCGTTCGACCGCGGTGCTGCAGGCCTGGCGCAGTTGCTGCGTAAGCTCGGCACGCGGGCAAGCCTCATCCAGATCAATGCCCATCCTGACGATGAAGATGGCGGCACACTGGCGTACGAAAGCCGCGGTGTCGGCGCGGAGGTCTCGCTGCTCAGCCTGAACCGTGGCGAAGGCGGCCAGAACGTGATGACCAGCGAGCTGTGGGATTCACTCGGCATCCTGCGCACGGAAGAGCATCTGGCTGCAAATCATTACTACGGCGTTCACCTGTACTACACCCGTGTCGCCGACTTCGGCTTCTCGAAAACACGCGAGGAGACGCTGAAGCAGTGGGGGCATGAACGCGTGCTGCGCGATGTGGTCCGCGTCGTACGCGAGACGCGTCCCATGGTGATCACCAGCGTCTTCACCGGCAACGTGTCGGACGGGCACGGCCACCACCAGACCGCCGGTGTGCTGGCGCAGGAGGTCTATACCGCTGCCGGCGATCCGAAGATGTTTCCCGAGCAGATCAAGGAAGGCCTGCAACCGTGGACGCCGCTGAAGGTGTACGCCCGTGCGCCGTTTGCGCGGGTCACGAAGGACGGCATCTTCGACTACGCCACCGGCAAGGTCGAGCCGCTGCTCTATCGCAACTACGTCACGGGCGAAGACATGCATGCCGTGCCGTCCGCCACGGTGACGGTGCCTTCCGGCACATACAACGCGCTGTTCGGCGAAAGCTACGCGCAGCTTTCCCGTGAGGGGCTGAACCAGCAGAAATCGCAGAACGGTGGCGTTGCCGTTCCTGCGCCGGGTCGCGCCGATGCGAGCTATCATCTGTACGCCTCGCGCGTCAGCAGCGGAGCTCCGCCAGAACACGAGAACGGCTTCTTCGACGGCATCGATACATCGCTTGAAGGCATCGCGGCCTACCTGCCGTCTTCCGCGCAACCGGATGCACGCGCAAAGCTCGCAGCCATTGCCGCCGAAGTAACAGAAGCTACGTCGCACTTCGACGCGAATGATCCCGCGAAGAGCGCGCCGGCATTGGCGAAGGGGCTTGACCTGACACGTGCTCTGATTGCCGCGCTCGGGTCGCAGAAGCTGCCGGAGCAGGCTCGCTACAACGCTGTGTTCGAACTGCACATCAAGGAGCGGCAATTCAACGAAGCGATCGGCCAGGCGCTCGGGATGAACCTGATTGCCACGGTTGCGAACGGCCCCTTGCAGGCCCAGCGCGGTCCCGGTCCCGGCGGCCCGCCGAACGAGATCGCCTCGCAAACCGTCGTCGCCGGAGAGAACTTCGGTGTCGCGATCCACGTGGCAGACCAGGGATCCGCGCCGGTCACGGTGGACCGCATCACGCTTGTTCCCGCAGATGGCGGCGACTGGAAGGTGCGCACGCCACCGGCGAAGGCAGAGGCCGATGCTGCCAGGCCGAATGGCGCGGCAGCGCGAACGGCTGGTTCGGAACAGCCGCCGGACACGGGCCAGCGCCCGCACGCCGCAACGGGTCCACTCGCGTCCGGCGCGGTCGCTGACGACTACCTGCTGGCGACGGTACCGGCGAACGCCGCTCCCACGCAGCCGTACTTCTCACGTCCCACGGTCGAGCAGAGTTACTACGACATCCACGACAGCCGCTTCCTCACGCTGCCGCAGGAGCCGTATCCACTCGCGGCCGAAGTGACGTACACCTTCAACGGCACGCAGGCGAAGCTGGCCGGCGTGGTGCAGACGACGCACCGCTACAACGGCCTAGGCGCCATGCAGGAACCGCTGCTGATCGCACCCGCGATCTCCGTGCAGGTGGCGCCGCCCAGCGGCATTCTCCCGCTCAACGCCACGATGCTGCCGCTGCAGGTCACGCTTCATTCCAGCGTGAAGGGCAAGTCCGAGGGCACGTTGAAGCTGGAACTGCCACCTGGCTGGACATCCACGCCCGCCAGCGCGAGCTTCCACACCCAGCGCGACAACGAAGATGTGGTGCTGCGGTTCCAGGTCGCCACGCCCGGCCTGCGGGCAAAGACCTATCGCATCACGGCCGTCGCGGATGTTGCAGGCAAGCACTACTCCGAAGGATTCACGACCATCGGATATCCTGGCGTGCGTCCCTATCCGCGCTACGCGCCGGCCGCCGCCAGCGTGACCGGCGTTGACGTGAAGATCGCACCCGGGCTGCGGGTTGGCTACGTGATGGGATCGGGCGACGACGTGCCGGACGCCTTGCGGGAGATCGGCGTCAATCCAACCATGCTCTCCGATGCAGACCTGCGCAACGGCGACCTGAGCATGTACGACTACATTGTGCTGGGCGTGCGCACCTACACCGCCCGGCCCGTGCTGCGCGCCGCAAACAATCGCCTGCTGGACTACGTCCGAAGCGGAGGCGTCGTCATCACGCAGTATCAGAGCGCCGAGTTCGACCACGACTACGGCCCATATCCACTCTCCGTTCCTGGCGATCAGGGGCACACCGTCGTCGAAGAAGACGCAAAGGTGACCATCCTGAAACCAGCCGACCCGCTGCTGACCTGGCCCAACAAGATCGGCCCGGCAGACTTCGAGAACTGGGTGGAAGAGCGCGGCCATGGCTTTCCCAAGAGCTTCGATCCGCAATACACCGCGCCAACCGAGGTGCACGACGCTGGGCAGGACCCGCAGACCGGCGGCCTGATTTACGCACAATACGGCAGGGGCTATTACGTGTACCTGGCCTATGCCTTCTTCCGCGAAATGCCGGAAGGCGTACCCGGCAGCTTCCGCATCATGGCGAACCTGCTCAGCATCGACAAGAACCCCGGCCTGGGCCACTGACAACCCGGTCGCAGAAATATTTGAACAGATTCAAAAAAGTGCTTGACGCTGCCTTGGTCTGAGGCGCAGGATTTGACCATGGTCAAATCCATGGACAACGAGATTGCGCTCAGGCCCTCCGCCGAGCGTTCCACGCCTACTGAAAAGGCCGAGCAGACGCGGCAGACGATCTTTCAGGCGGCGCTGCAGCTGTTTCGCGAGAGTGGCTTCGATCAGACCACGATGCAGGAGATCGCCGTCCGCGCCGGCGTTGTGAAATCCGCGGCCTACTACTACTTTCCCAGCAAAGACGCCATCATCGCCTCGTACTACGAGACCGTGCAGACAGAGCAGGAGCGGCTGTGCGCGGAAGCATTTGCAGCGACGAAGAAGCTGCAGCCGCGGCTGAGCCTGGCGCTGCACTCGAAGCTGGACCTGGCAAAGGACGATCGCAACCTGCTGGGAGTCGTCTTCCGCTACACCGGCGAGCCGCAGCATCCGCTGTCTTGCCTGGGGCGAGGCACGGAGGAGATTCGCCGCCGCGCCACGAACATCTTTCGCGATGCGATCGCCGAGGAGAAGCTGCCGCCCGACCTTCGCGAGCTGCTGCCGATGGCGCTATGGGCGCTGCAGATGGGACTGATCGTGATGTTTCTCTACGACGAATCGCCGGGCCAGAGAAGAACACGCAAGCTGGCGGACGGCGCGCTGGGCCTGACCCTCAGGCTGCTCGGCCTGGCCAAGCTGCCTGTCTTGAAGCCGATCCGCAAAAAGGTGCTCGAGCTGCTGAAAGACGCCGCGCTGCTGCCTGAAATAGCTCAGTAAACGAAGGAGTACGCCATGGTCGATCCCAACGAATTGCATGATCTGCGACCGGGTATCTCGCCGGAGTTTGTGCAGCAGGAGACGCAGTGGAATGCTGATGAAGACGAGCGGAAGCGTTCCCGCTGGATACTGGCCGGCCTGATCGTCGCGTTCTCCGCGTTCTGCTTCGCGTATAAGGCGTTGGTGTGGCACAACCTCGGCCACACCGGCCTCATGTTCCTCGGTTTGCCAACGATTCTCGCCGTGTTGCTGGCGTTCGCTCCACCGGCAAGGACTGCGACCGGCGGCATCATGAAAGGCATCACGTTCGCTCTGCTTGTGCCCGCTCCGTTGCTTGGCGAGGGCTACCTCTGCATCCTGATCGCGGCTCCGTTGTTCTACCTTGTGGGCGCGCTGATCGGTTGGATTGTGGACCGCTCGCGCCGGCCGCGTTCTGTAACGCTTGGTTGCGTGACGTTGCTGATGCTGCCCATGTGCCTGGAGGGGACGTTGCCGCAGCTCAGCCTGCAGCGGGCGCGGGTGGTAGAGGCTCGGCGTGTGGTGAATGCTCCTGCGAAGGATGTTGAGCAGGCACTTGCCGGCAGCATGCAGATTGCGCGGCCTCTACCACGGTTTCTGCGCATCGGATTTCCGCGGCCGGTGCAGGCATGGGGTGGCGGTCTGAGCGTCGGTGACGAGCGTGGATTGCACTTCACCGGCGCAGAGGGTACACCACCGGGAGATCTGCGTATGCGCGTGGCTCAGGCGCGCACAGGCTATGTCCGCATGCAGGTGGTCTCCGACGGCAGCAAGGTAACGGAGTGGCTGCGCTGGCGCGACACCGAGGTGCTGTGGCGTCCGCTCGATGCGTCGCATACCGAGGTTGTGGCGCGCGTGCACTACGAGCGTGGGCTTGACCCGGCGTGGTACTTCGGCGCCTGGGAGCACTTCGCGGTGAGGCAGGCGGCAGACTACCTCATCGAAGCCAATGCAACGCCTGTGGACGCTCGTTGACCGCGACACCCACGCTCGATCGATCCATGGTGGAGCGCGGAGCCGCACTGTACCTTCCCATGGTCGCGGCCGTCATCGGCTATGCGGTAAGCCGCGGCAGGCCGGCTCGCACAAGCCCGCGAACGTTTGCGGCATGCCTGCTGAGCGTTCTGTGGTGTGTGCCGGCGTTGCTCTTGCTGCAGCGCGCCAACCTCGCGGCGAACTGGTGGAGTTTTCCCGGTCCTGACGGTGTGCGGATGCTTGGCATGCCGCTGGAACTCTGGTGTGGATGGGCGGTTTTGTGGAGCGTGACTTCCGTCTTCGTCCTCGGCAGGCATAACGTCTTCGCGTCGGTGATGTTTTTGACCGCGTTCGATTTAACCGTCATGCCGTTGTGTCCGGCGACGCTGCACTTGCATCGCTACTGGATCGCCGGCGAGGCCGTTGCGGTTCTGCTCGTCCTGCTGCCGTCGTTGTGCCTGCAGCGGTGGACGTTGCGCGGAACCCACCTGCAAGGCCGTGCCGCGCTGCAGGTGATGACGGCAGCGCTGGTGTTCCTGTATCTGCCCGCGGAAGTGGTTTTCCAAACGGTCGATCATGGATGCGGTTGGCAGTCATGGATGCTGTGGCCGCCGGCCATGCGCGATGTCCTGCTGACGCTCGGCCTGCTGCTCGCTCTGGCGGGCGTGGCCGCGGTGATGGACTTTGCGCAACGCGGCGAGGGCACGCCCATTCCGTACGACCCACCCCGGCGCCTGGTGATGAGCGGCGTTTACCGCTACGTTGCCAATCCCATGCAGGCATCTTGCACGTTGGTGTTGCTGCTTTGGGCGCTCGCGCTACGCAGCCCGTGGCTCCTGACGGGGCCGGTGTTGTGCGGGGTCTACTGCGCAGGCATCGCACGGTGGGACGAGTCCGCGGATCTGCGTGAGCGCTTCGGTGAACCATGGGTGAACTATCGCCGCGAGGTGCGGGCATGGTGGCCGCGCTTGTCGCCCTACCTTGAGGGCGAGGCGACGCTCTACATCGCGCGCGGCTGCGCGCCGTGCAGCGCGGTCCGGCGTTGGGTCGAGAAAAGGTCGCCAGCGGACCTTCGCATGGTGGACGCGGAGTTGTTGCCCGCGGGATCCATCCGCCGCATGCGCTACGTGTCGGCTGATGAACGTGAAACCGTGGACGGTGTGCGTGCGATGGGCCGTGCGTTGGAGCATCTGCATCTGGGCTGGGCCATCGCGGGTGCGGCTTTAAGGCTCCCGTTGGTGTGGCAGGTCACGCAAGCGCTCATGGATGTGTGTGGCTTCGGCCCGCGCGTGCTCGTGTGTGATGTCGAACGTGCCTGACGGAAACGTGCATGCGGTCCATCAAAGCGGCGTCAAACGGGGGCTGACGGCAGCGCATCCGCATGCTGCCGGCGGCTGCGGGCGTAAACTTACCTGAGTATGAGCACGGCGACCACCGCCAATCCGACCGCAACCACGCCCGAGGCCATACCCGCGCCCGAGCCGGTCTACTCATGTCCAAACTGCCGCCACTGGATCTCTGAGGGCGTGCTGGCCTGCCCGGATTGCCAGACGCTGGTGTACTCGCAGCACCTGAACCGCATCGGCGCGGCGGCCGCGGCTGCCGAGGGCGAAGGCAAGCTGCTCGAAGCGCATGAGCTTTGGCAGTCCGCCCTGGACTGGATGCCGGCGGATGCGCGGCAGGCGGAGCAGATCCGCCAACACATGGAGACGCTGACCGGCCGGCAGGCGGCGCAGGACGACCGCACCGCGCGGTGGAAGAAGCGGCTCGGACCGCTCGCGCCCATCGCGCTCGGCGCTGCCAAG
>CAZZVI010000032.1:7575-9637 GCA_964657335.1 uncultured Terriglobus sp. | reverse complement strand
GCCTGCGCGAGGAGCAGGCCGAATTCGCCGAGGACGCCGCTCAGGGGCGCCGCCTGCAGGCGCTGCTCGCCTTCAAGCAGCAGTACGTCACCACTACCGTCGCAGCGCAGGTCATAGGCACCAGCGGCTCGGACCGCTCGCGCCCATTGCGCTGGGCGCTGCCAAGTTCAAGAGCGCTCTGTTTTTGCTGTTCAAAATGAAGTTTCTGCTCGGCTTTCTGGGCTACTTCGGCCTGTATTGGGCGCTGTTCGGATGGAAGTTTGCGCTGGGTTTCACCATCTCCATCCTCGTGCATGAGATGGGCCACTATGTGGCCGTGCGGCGGCGCGGTCTGAAGGCCGATCTGCCCATGTTCCTGCCCGGGCTTGGCGCCTATGTGCGCTGGTACGCGCAGGGCATGAAGCTGGACCAGCTCGCAGCCATTGCGCTTGCCGGGCCACTGTGGGGCATGGGCGCGGCGGTTGCGTGCCTTGGGCTCTTCTTCTGGACGCACAATCCGCTGTTCGAAGCGCTGGCGTACACCGGCGCCTGGGTCAATCTGATCAACCTGATCCCGGTGCTTGGACTGGACGGCGCGCAGGCGACCTATGCCCTCAATCGCCTTGGACGCGGTCTGATCCTGGCGTCATGCGTCGTTCTGTTCGCCCTCATGCGTGAGGGAGTCTTCCTCTTCATCGGTGCCGGCATGACCTGGCGCATGTTCACGAACGATGCTCCGGAAGAGAATAGCGTCGGTACGCTTGCAGGGTACCTGGCGATGCTGATCGCGCTTGGCGCCTTCCTGTACTTTGTGCCTGACCCTGGTCATCTGGGACGTTAGTTTTCGCCTGCAGGAACGCACCGGCAGCTCTTTGCACCGCATCAGAACGTTCAGCGGATGATGATGAGTCACGCGCATCCGCTGGATAACTTCACTCAGTCTTAAGCCTCAATGCATGAAAGTCAGAGACGGCTTTCTCAAGGAGTTCCATTGGCGGATATCAGTCTCCATTCGCGCCGTTCGTTCCTTCGTCAGACATTTGCCTTCTCCGCGCTGGCGGCGCTGCGGCCGGGAGCGGTGTTTGCACAGGCGGCCTCATTCGCCGCCCCCGATCCGGCAGCGCACCACATGTTCATGATCGGCGACTGGGGTACAGACAAGTACATCGACCAGCAGAAGGCGGTGTCTTACTCCATGCGCACATGGATGGGCGCGCAGCGCGTCCAGCCCGGAGCGATGTTTCTGCTGGGCGATAACTGGTACGGCCACCTGCACGGCGGCCTTGAGGATGACCGCTGGCAGTCGCAATTTGAAAATATGTATCCCGCCAATTACTTTCCGGGACCGGCGTACGCGGTGCTAGGAAACCATGACTATGAAAAGGGCAAGCACGATAAGGTACAGCTACAGCTCGACTATCCCAGGCAGAAGAAGACGCGCTGGACGATGCCGGCCAAGTGGTACAGCTTCAAGTATCCAAGCGACAATCCAGTGATCACGTTTCTCTGCCTGGACTCAAATCTTCCGGGAACCAAGCCCTTTGATTTCCTACCCAACAGCTATCTCATGAGCCGCGAAGAGGCCGACCAGCAGGATGCATGGTTTCAGGGAGAACTGGCGAGGCCGCGCACGACGCCATTCCTCGCGGTGATCGCGCATCATCCGCTGTACACCAACGGCGTTCACCGCGATAACCGCGTGCTGATTCCACGATGGGATCGCCTGCTGCGGGAACACAAGGTGGACTTTTACATCACGGGCCATGACCATGACCTGCAGCACATCGAATTTGATGGTCACCCGACTTCGTTTGTCATTTCCGGCGGGGGCGGGGCGGAGTTAGTCAACTGGTCTGTGCCACCGGAAAAACGGGGCCCATTCGGCGACCGCGTCATCGGTTTCACGCACCTGGAAATGTCAAAGGAAGCGGTCGTGCTACGGCATATCGGTCCGAATGCGAATCAATTACATGCATTTCGGAAGACGCCGGATGGCAGGATGACTCTGCTGAAGGGTTAAGGTTGTTAGCCATGCGGCCGCCACTGATGAAGACTGTCATCCCGTAGCGAAGCGGAGGGATCT
>CAZZVI010000032.1:2733-7475 GCA_964657335.1 uncultured Terriglobus sp. | reverse complement strand
GCTACGGGATGACAAACCTAAGTAAAGAAATCAATCAGACTTACTTACTGTTCCCGCCACTGTAATACCCATCCCGCGCCTGCAGGATCAGCTTCTTATCCTTGGGTGTGTCCACGATCAGCTTGTGATATCCCGCTTCCCCATTGTTCGGCGTGAAGCCCAGGCGGTACTGGCTGCGGAGTTCTTCTGCGATCTGACGGTAAATCTCGGTCAGCGGCATCTTCTTTGTCACTTCGTAGACGCGGCCGCCGGTCTCGTCGGCCATGCGCTCGAGGATTTTCTTCCCATCGACGCGGCTCTCGCCACCACGTCCTCCACCACCGGGATAACCGCCGCCACCGCGCCCGCCGCCGCCGGGGAAGCCGCCACCGCGGCCGCCACCCGGAAAGCCTCCGCCACCGAAGCCGCGGTCGTGCTGTTCCTCGCCCTTGTAGTAGATCGCGTAGATTGTGGTGTCGGTGCGCTGCGCTGCTTCAATGGCCGCGGGTAGCGATTCCTTGCTGCCGCGGTCGTCGCCGTCGGTCAGCAGAATGACGGCCTTGCGCGTCTGCCCGTCTTTTGACGGTGCTTTCTTCAGAACCTCGTCCGAAGACAGGTAGACGGCGTCATAGAGGACGGTTCCGGCGCCGTTGGAGCGGCCGCTCGAAGTGCCTCGACCGCCACCGCGCCGACCGCCGTACCCACCGTTGTTCCCGCTGCCATTTCCATTGCCCTGATCCTGAGTGCCACCGTTCTGCGATGTGTCCTGCGGGTCTGACGAGCCGCCGTTGCTGAAGCTGGGCCGGTCGGTGTCGGCGTCGATCTTCTGCAGCGCTGCCTGCAGCTTGGGCACGGAAGGCGAGATGTCGGCCAGCAGGTCGGCGGTGTGGCCGAACTGCACCACAAAGGCGCGGTCGCGTCCCGGCTGCAGCATGCCATCAAGAAAGGCGGAGCTTGCCGTGCGTTCGGCGTCGAGCACGGTGCGCTGGCTGCCGCTCACATCCACCAGCAGGCCGACGGTCAGCGGCAGGTCGTCTTCGCGGTCGAAGTAGCGGATGTTCTGCGCCTTGCCATCGACAGTCAGCGTGAAGTCATCGCGCGTCAGCGTGCGGACGAAGTGGTCCTTCTTGTCGCGCACCGTGACCGGCACCACCACGAGGCTTGCGTTCACATTGAGCGTCTGCACGGCAGGGCCGGCGTCGGAGGCGGCAGGCGCCGGCGTGGTCTGGGCAGCGGCGGACATGCTCAGAAAGCACGCGGCGGCAATGAGGGTGCGGGTGTGCATGACTGTGAGACGCTCACCGGCAGCGGCAGGCTACACAGTGTGGCCGCTCTCTGCGTCGCGACAACCTGTGCGGCAGATATGCTGAAAGGTGTGGAAGGTCTGGACGCAACCACCAAGCGCACGAATCACAGTGGGGCAGAGCTGCGGGCACGCGTGCGTGCTCAGGCGCGGCTGGCGCGGGAGTTCGGCGAAGGCGGGCTGCGCTTCACCGACAAGGTCCGCCTGGCCTACTGGAACGCCTTTCAGCACGACTGCCTGAACAACGCCAAGGCCGCGGCTTACTCCGCCATCTTTGCGATCTTTCCGGCCGTGGGCGTGATCGCCGCGCTGCTTATCCTGTTGCCGGACGCGGCGTTGTTGCGCACCCAGTGGGAGGCGGTGCTGAACCGGTCGCTTCCAGCAAGTGTGGCTTCTCTATTTGAGACGTACTTCACGGCGTCGCCCGGCACGGGACACTCCACGGGTGTGCTGCTGGGCGCGGCGGCGACCAGCATCTATGGCGCGGCCGGCGTGCTGGCCACGCTGATGGAAGGCTTCCGGCGCGCCTATGACGTGAGCGACGCGCTTTGGGGCCCCGGCTTTCGCGGCGTGTTCCGAAAGCAGCTGCAGTCGTTTCTGCTGGTGCCGATCGCGTTGGTGCCCCTTGCCGTGGCTAGCACGCTGGTGATCTTCGGCCACCTGTTGCTGACGACCCTGATGCGGCACTCGCCCATGGGATGGGACGCGGGCCTGTACTGGACGGCCAACGCCGTTCGCTGGGTGGCGTCGTTGTGCGCGACCGCGGCCGTGCTCGCCTGCGTCTACCGCTACGGCCTGCCGCTGCGTCCGAAGTGGCGCGCGGTGCTGCCGGGTGCGGCCTTTGCGACGGGAACATGGTTCATCTCCACCCTCTTCTTTGGCGTGTACGTCACTCATTTCGCGAACTACTCGCGCGTTTATGGATCGCTCGGGACCGGCGTGGTCCTTCTGATATGGCTGTTTCTGACGGCGCTTGCGGTGCTGTGCGGCGCCGAGCTGAACGCCGAACTGGCGCGTGATGCGGTGCTGCATCCGGTGCCGGTCCAGCCTTTGCCTGGGAGCGCTGAGCGCGAAGCCGACTCCATGCGGACGCGCGAGAGTTCGCGCTGACGTTAGAATCCTTGTGGGCCGAAGAGCGTGTGCTCCTTCGGCGCGGAGAACAATGACAGAGAGTATGGGTTTGCCGGGCGCAGGTCGCAGCGCCAAGATCGTCGGGACGCTTGGTCCGGCTTGTTCCACTGCAGAGGTGTTCCGCCAGTTGGTGCGGGCCGGGCTTGACGTGGCGCGCTTGAATTTCTCGCACGGCACGCACGAGCAGAAGGCCGACCTCATCCGCATGGTGCGCGAAGTCAGCGAGAGCGAAGGCAAGCCCATCTGCATCCTTGCCGACCTGCAGGGCCCGAAGATCCGCACGGGCAAGCTGGTTGATGGCAAGCCCGTTCAGCTGGTTGCAGGCCAGCGCCTGACCATCACGCCGCACGAGATGAAGGGCACCGCCGAGAAGGTCAGCACCGTGTTTCCCACGCTGGCCGAAAACCTGGGCCCGGGCGACACCATCCTGCTGTCCGACGGCTTGATCGAGCTGCGCGTCGCCGAGGTGAACGGCCTCGACGTCGTCTGCGAGATCGTCAACGGCGGCACCCTCGGCGAGAACAAGGGCATCAACCTGCCCGGGATCCCGGTCAAGGTGCCCGCGCTGACCGAGAAGGACGAGGAAGACCTCGAGTTCATCGCAACCCAGAACGTGCACGCCATCGCGCTCTCGTTCGTGCGGACGGCCGAAGACATTCGCTACACGCGCCGCCGCATGAAAGAGCTGAACTGCGACGCCTGGATCGTCGCAAAGCTCGAAAAGCCGCAGGCGATCGAGAACCTCGAAGAGATCCTGGAGGAGACCGACGGCCTGATGGTGGCTCGCGGCGACCTTGGCGTCGAGGTGCCTCCGGAGAAGGTTCCCGCGATCCAGAAGCACATCATCCGCCGCGCCCTGGCCTATCGCAAGCCGGTCATCACGGCAACGCAGATGCTCGAGAGCATGATCGATAACCCGCGGCCGACACGCGCCGAAGTGAGCGACGTCGCCAACGCGGTGTATGACGGCACCGACGCGGTCATGCTGTCGGCAGAGTCTGCGGCGGGCAAGTATCCCGTGCACGCCGTAGCCATGATGGCGAAGATCATCATCGAGAGCGAGGCGCAGATGGCGCTGGAGCGCGCGACGCAGCCGCTGCCGCCGCGCCCGCAGCGCTCGTTCAAGCTGAGCGTGGCCGAGACCATCTGCGAGAGCATGGCGCTCTCTGCCGATGACCTCGACCTGAGCGCGATCGCGATCTTCACCGAAACCGGCAACTCGGCACGGCTGATCTCAAAGTACCGGCCCAACGCGCGCATCTTCTCGCTCTCGACGGACGACCACGTGGTCGGCAAGACCATGATGCTGTGGGGCGTGTATCCGCTGAAGGTGGACCGCTTCGGCGGCGGCGACCTGCAGGTGGAGATGGCGGAAGAAACGCTGCTGCGCCTGCACCACGTTCGGCCGCGAGACGTGCTTGGCATCGTCGGAGGAACCGCCAGCCACATCGGCGGAACGAACTTCATGAAGCTGCATGAGGTTCGGGACCGGGCGTAGGTTCTTCAGGGAACAGGGAACAGGGAACAGATTCGGCTCCGCCGGATCCCGCTTACTCAACCTTTTCGTGTTTGTCATCCCGCAGCGAAGCGGAGGGATCTGCTTTTCCGCTCGCTCCAAAGGGAATCGCCCGGATAAGCCAGCCGGCAGAGCCCCCGCGTTGCTATGGGATGACAAACGCAGAGGGAGCGAACGGGACGGCACCACGCCGCCCGTTCGAAGCTAACGGCCTTCGCGCAACCGCTTCGCCAGGCTCTCCGGCAGATTCGCCAGAAGAATGCGTCCCTGCGCCAGGTCGATGTCATACGGTGCGCGGTGGAAGGTGACCGTTCCCGCACCGCTGTCATAGATCGCATACGCTGCCCGCGCATCATTGTCGCGGGGCTGCCCGACCGAGCCGGGATTCAGCAGATAGCGCTTGTCCGTGTCCAGCCGAAGTGCCCACTCCGAGTTGTGGTTGCGGTCACGCCCCTGCACAGGCCGAACCTCGAACCAGCGGTCTGACTCCCATCCGAAGCCGCCCTGCACATGCGTGTGGCCGAAGAAGGTGATGCCCGCCTCCATCTGCTGCAGGGGCACCCACGCATCGCGGATGGTCTGGATGTAAATGTCTTCGTTCAGCGGCGAACCATGCGCCAGCACGACATGTTCTCCATCGATTGCGAGCGGGCCTTCGGGCAGGGCGCGCAGCCACTCCGTACATGCTGCCGTCAAGTGTTCGCGAGTCCAGAGAGCCGCGGTGCGCGCATTCGTCGTGAAGTGGTTGGCCGACGCGACCCCCGCGCACACCTTGTCGTGGTTGCCCCGCACGCTGAGCGTGGCTGCGCGGCG
>CAZZVI010000032.1:552-2633 GCA_964657335.1 uncultured Terriglobus sp. | reverse complement strand
GGCACGGCGGCCAGCAGCGCCCGCGTGTAGGCATGTTGCGGATGACGGAACAACTCCGCCGCCGAATTCGTCTCGACGATGCGGCCACGCTGCATCACGGCGACTTGATCGGCCGTCTGTGCCGTCACCGCAAGATCATGCGAGATGAACAGCATGCTCAGGCCATGCTGCTCGCGCAGGTCGCGCAGCAAGCGAAGAATCTGCGCCTGCACGGTGACGTCGAGCGCCGTCGTCGGCTCGTCCGCGATGAGCAGGCGCGGCTTGTTGACCACCGCCATCGCAATCAGGATGCGCTGTCGCTGCCCACCGGAAAACTGGTGGGGATAGTCGCGCATGCGCCGCTCCGGATCGGGCAGAGAGACCTGCCGCAACGACTCCAGCACGCGGTCGCGGACCTCGGCGCGTCCGAGCGAGGCATGATGCACGCGCACCGTCTCGGCAATCTGCTCGCCGATGGACATGGAGGGGTTCAGCGCCGTCATCGGCTCCTGAAAGATCATGCTGATGTCTCGGCCGCGGCGCGCGCGCATGTCCTTCTCCGAAAGCCTTAGGAGATCCACTCCGTTGAAGCGGATGCTGCCCGTCATCGCCGCGCCGGATGCGAGCAGCCTGAGAATGGCCAGCGACGTAACCGATTTGCCGGATCCGGATTCGCCCACCAGGCCGAGGACTTCGCCTTCGTCGATGGCAAACGAGATACCGTCCACCGCGGGCTGCGCCGCACCCGCGAAGCGGATGGTCAGGTTCTCGACTTCGAGCAGCGGCGGCACGGTGCTTCTATCTTGTCATCCTTCAGCAGCACACCACAGTTCGTCATCCTGAGCGAAGCGCGAAGCGCGTAGTCGAAAGCCTGCCCTGAGCCTGTCGAAGGGGACCCGCTTTTAGCGCCGAAGGCGCTCTGGCCCTCTTCGCGCGCATACAGCAGGTTTCTCCACTCGCTTCGCTCCGGTCGGAATGACAAGGCATCTAGCTTGCCTGCAGCGCCGCCAGCGTCTTCTCCAGGCTGCCGCCATCCTCGACATTCAGCATCGACAGACTCCGGTCAATCTGCCGCATCAGCCCGCTCAGTACCTTGCCGGGGCCGACCTCGAGGAACGTCGTTGCGCCGCCGGTGCGCAGCAGGTCGACGCACTCCGTCCATCGCACCGCGCCGGTCACCTGGCGGATGAGGCAGTCACGTGCCTCGGACCGTCGCGTGATGAAGCGCGCGTCGACGTTGCTGGCGACCGGCATGGTGGGATCGTTGAAGATCACGCGCTCCAGCTCAGAGGCGAGCCGCTCGGCCGCCGGTTCCATCAGCTTGCAGTGGAAGGGCGCGGAGACGGGCAGGGGGACGCAGCGCTTGGCGCCGGCTTCCTTGCACAGCTCGCAAGCGCGCGCCACTGCAGATGCATCGCCGGAGATGACGGTCTGCTCGGGCGCATTCATGTTGGCGGGCGCGACAATGCAGTTGTGCTCGTCCGACGCCTGCTGGCACAGGTCGCCGATGCGCGCCGCATCCAGCCCCAGCACGGCAGCCATGGCGCCCTTGCCCTGCGGAACCGCCTCCTGCATGAACTGGCCGCGGCTGCGGACGGTGCGCACGGCGTCGGCAAACGACAACGTGCCTGCAACTACGTGCGCGCTATACTCGCCGAGCGAATGGCCCGCAGCCATCGAGGCGACGATGCCATGCTCCCCAAGCACCCGCGCGGCTGCGACCGATACGGTCAGGATCGCCGGCTGCGTAAACTCAGTCTGCTTCAGTTGCTCTTCCGGGCCGTCGAAGCAAAGCTGTGACAGGCGGTAGCCCAGCGCCTCGTCCGCTTCATCGAAGACGGCCTTTGCCGCGGGAAATCGGTCGGCCAGATCGCGGCCCATGCCGACGGTCTGTGATCCCTGGCCGGGAAAGAGGAAGGCGATGGTTTCGGCGCTCATCTCGAACTAGATGCCAACGCCGAACTCGAGGTCTGGCGTACGGTCGCCCGAATGCGCGTAATAGTCGTACGGCGTGCGGCGCTTCACCTTGTAGCGGACGCGCAGCTCGCGGCCTGCCAGCAGCCCCAGCGCGACCACGCCGATGCCGCCTGCAATCCATGCCG
>CAZZVI010000032.1:0-542 GCA_964657335.1 uncultured Terriglobus sp. | reverse complement strand
CTCCGGTCGCGGCAGATCGCCGTTGATGCGCGGGCCGCGGATCTCGGGCAGCGAAACATCCGGGAGCTTCGCCATGCTTTGCTGCAACCTGTCTTCCAGGTCTTCTAAAAGGGCGCGACGCTTGCGCAACAGATACATGCGCATCATGATAGCGCAATGGTGCGAACGGGAGTGATGTCCCGCTTCATCGCATGGGAACGCTTTCCCGTTTGCGGCATGTCGTAAAAAGGCGTATGCGGCCCTGCTACTCGGAAGGGGAAGCAGGGTCAAACCTGACATATGACCGCTCCTCGCTCGATCCTCGCTCCGCGGTGCGCCATCGCCCTCACGTCGGTGTTGCTGGCCGGGTCTTCGATCGCGCGCGGGCAGATGCTCGGCGACACCCAGGCGCCGCAGGCTGCACCCCCGCAGCAAAGCGTGCTGCCGGCTCCGCCGCCGCAATCTCCGCAGCCGCCGGCGTCTTATGGTGCTCCCGGGGCAGGCTATGGTGCTCCCGCGGCCGGGCTGAACTTTGACGCCGTCATGACGAGCGGCTACTCGCA
>CAZZVI010000031.1:0-24259 GCA_964657335.1 uncultured Terriglobus sp. | reverse complement strand
CGTTCAACGTGACTGCAAATGACAACAGTCAGACCGGCGGCAGCCACGCTGCTTACGCCAACTGTCTTGGCAACGCTTATGTGGGAACGACGCGAAACCGCCAGGCGATCTCCACGCAGTCTGCCCAGGGCGCTTACATCAATCTTGCCGCGTTCAGTCAGCCGGGTAACGGGCTCTTCGGCAGCTGCAAGCCGCGCCCGTATGCCGGCCCGGGAGCGAGCAATGTCGATGCCAGTCTCTTCAAGCAGTTCCCACTCGGCGAGGGCCGGCAACTGGAACTGCGTTTTGAATTCTTCAACTTGTTCAACCACGCTGATTTCGCGGCGCCCGGTTCGTCAATCACGTCGCCCGCGACGTTCGGAAAGGTAAGCAGCGTAAACAACACAGCCCGGCAGATCCAGATGGCTGGGAAGTTCTATTTCTGATCGGACCCTCCCTCGCCTTACGGCAGTCCGCAGGACTGCCGTACATCTCACTTAAATCGTTTCGCCGGGCAGGCCTCCAGGCACTTATATGAATCCACTTCGTCACACCGGTCTTCTCGCCGCCGCATGTTGTCTTCTGTCGCCGTGGCAGTTACTTGCGCAGGCGAATGGCGTCAAGATCGACGCTCTGCCGATCCCGCCGGATCGCGGAGCGGCTGCGGCGTGGCAGGCGATCAAGAAGCTGCATACGCGTGCCAGCGTGCTGATGATCGTTGCGCATCCGGATGATGAGGACGGGGGAACGCTGGCGTACGAAAGCCGCGGTGTTGGTGCGCGTGTGAGCCTGCTCACGCTCGATCGTGGCGAGGGAGGAGCCAACGTGATGAGCTCCGACTATTGGGATGCGCTCGGCCTGGTGCGTACGGAAGAGCTTCTGCAGGCGGGCCGCTACTACGGGCTGGATGCGCAGTACTTCACCCCGATGGCAGACTACGGCTTTTCTAAGTCGCTGGAAGAAGCTCTTGGGCAGTGGGGACATGACCGGGTGCTGGAGGAGGTGGTGCGCGTGGTGCGCACGACTCGCCCGCTCGTGCTCTGCTCGGTGTTTGTCGGCGGCCCCACGGATGGGCATGGTCAGCACGCGACTGCAGGGCTCATGACTCAGGAGGTCTTCAATGCAGCTGGTGATCCAACGAAGTTTCCCGAGCAGATAAGACAAGGCCTGAAGCCGTGGACGCCTTTGAAGGTTTACGCGCGAGTTCCGTTATTACGTGTCTCGGCCAAGGGTATGTATGACTATGCGACCCATACGTGGGGACCGGTGGGCGTCACCAATCACGTCACGGGAAAATGGGAACCGGGCCGGCCGTCGGTGACGGTCAACGTTCCCGCAGGGGCTTTCGATCCTGTTTTCGGGCAGACATACCTTGAGATTTCCCGCACGGGCCTTGGCTTTCAAAAGTCTCAGAACGGCGGCCCAAGCGTTCCACTGCCTGCGACTCAGGACAGCGCGTACCATCGTTTCGGCTCGCGCATCGACGCAAAGGAGGCTGAGCAGACGTTCTTCGATGGCATCGATACGTCGTTGATGAGTATCGCGGACCTCGCCCCCAAGGCTCCTGCCGCATTGCGCGAGCAGTTACAGCAAATCGATGGAAAGATCGAAGCGGCGATGCAACAGTTCTCCGCGCTAAGACCCGCAGAGATCGCGCCGCAACTTGCGCAAGGGAAGTTGCAGCTCGAAGCGTTGATTGCTTCGATTGAGAAGGAAAGCCTAAGCGGCGAAGCAAAGTACGACGTGCTCTCTGAGTTGCGCGTCAAGGACAGGCAGTTCAATGATGCTCTTGCCGCAGCCCTCGAACTCTCGCTTGAGGCAGAAGTGACGCACACCGCGGCGCCCGGAGAGGATCCGATGATGGCCATGATGCGTGGATCGCGGGAGACCTTTCAGATGGCCACGCCGGGCATGAGTTTTCCCGTCAAAGTGCATCTTTACCAGCCCGAGAGCCAGAGCCTGGCCTTGGAGTCGGTGTCCGTTTTGGGCTCGTCGGGCAAGGACTGGCATGTCAGCTCGACTAAGACTCCACCACAACTCGAGCCGGGCAAAGCTCTCGATCTTGCCTACGCCGTGATCGTGCCGGCAGACGAGCCGTATACCAGACCTTATTTCACCCGCGGGAATCTGGGCGACGCCTACTATCAAGTGGCTCCCGGGGCGCCGACGAACGCCGCGGCGCTGCCCTATCCACTGCAGGCGCGTGCGGTCTTGAAGTATCAGGGAGCGAGGGTAGAACTAAGCGGGACGGTGCAGGTGATTGATCGCGTGACGGGTCCCGGAACGCTCCGCTATCCCATGCCTGTCGGGCCCGAGCTATCTGTTTCCCTGACGCCGGCTGCGGGCATCGTGCCGCTCGACCTGCAGCGTACGGCGGTCACCGTGCGCGTGCGGAACAACGTGCAGGGAGCTGCGGATCCGGAGATGGCCCTCAAGTTGCCGAAGGGCTGGACGGCGACTCCTGCTGTCAGCGCGCTTCATTTCAAGCAGGCCGGCGAGGAGCAGAGCGTCTCCTTCGCTGTTACGCCGAAGGTCAGTCCCGGCGCCACCTACACGGTGGAGGCTGTGGCGACGTTGCACGGCAAGAAGTTTGAACAGGGATACACGCAGGTCGGTTACCAGGGACTGCGTCCCTACTTTCTATATGCGCCGGCAAAGTACCAAACGACTGGAACGGACGTAAAGGTGGCGCCCGGTCTGACAGTAGCCTATGTGGAAGGCACCGGCGATGACGTACCCGCGGCGCTTGAACAGATAGGCGTCCATGTGAGTTACCTTTCCGCGCAGGACCTTGCCGGAGGAGATCTAGGTCGCTTCAGCACCATCGTGCTTGGCGTTCGTGCCTATGCTGTCCGCTCTGACGTGATCGCGAACAACGCGCGCCTGTTGGAATTTGTCCACAACGGCGGCACGCTTATCGTGCAATACAACACACCGGAGTTCGATCATAACTTCGGGCCATACCCGTATGTGATGAGCAGCGATCCGGAAGAAGTTACGGATGAGAAGTCGAAGGTGAGCATCTTGAATGCGTCGAACCCCGTCTTTACGTGGCCGAACAAGATCAGCGCTGGTGATTTCGATCAATGGATTGAGGAGCGGGGATCGAAGTTCCTGCAAAGCTGGGATGCCAAGTATGAGCCGCTGCTTGAAACCCATGATCCCGGACAGCCGGAGCAGAGGGGCGGCCTGGTCTACGCACGCTATGGAAAAGGGATTTACGTCTACAACGCATATGCGTTCTATCGACAGCTGCCGCTGGGCGTTCCCGGAGCCTTCCGGATCTTCGCCAATCTGCTGAGCCTGCCGAAGAATCCTGACGTTCGCTGATCCTGGACGAAGCAGCTATGCAGCAGACGACGATCAGCGCGAATCGCCTGGAACGTGGGATGGGCCTCAGGGCCGCAATTTCAGCTAACGTGCTGAACATGGTGGGCGTCGGACCCTTCCTGACGATACCTCTCGCGCTGGCTGCCATGGGTGGGCCTCAGGCCATGGTCGGCTGGGTGCTGGGTGCGGTGATTTCACTGAGCGACGGCATGGTCTGGGCGGAACTGGGGTCGCGCTTTCCAGACTCTGGCGGCCCCTATTTCTTCCTGCTGCATGCATTTGGCGAGCGTGGCCCCGGGCGCCTGTTTGCCTTTCTATTTCTCTTCCAGTCGCTTCTGGCCGGCCCGATCTCCATTGCCTCCGGGGCGGTAGGTTTTGCTTCTTACGCCACTGTGTTTCACCCGCTCAGTCACGTGCAGCTTGGCCTTATGGCGATGCTCCTGTGCCTTGCAAACATTGCGCTGCTGGTTCGCAGCATTCGCGCGATCGGCGCAATTTCGGTGGTCGTAACCGCGGTTGTGGTTGCTACATGCCTTTGGATCATCTTTGCGGGCGCAACACACTTCCAAAGCGCCCGGGCGTTCGATTTTCCGGCAGGTGCGTTTCACCTAACGCGTGGCTTCTGGATGGGGCTCGGCGCGTCGACACTCATCGCTACATACGACTTCGGCGGCTATGGTACGGTGTGTCTGCTGGGTGGGGAAATCAGTCATCCCCGTCGAACAATTCCGCGCGCCCTGATCGGGTCCATCCTCCTGGTCGCGCTGCTCTACCTTGCGATGAACCTCGCGATTGTTGGTGTGCTGCCCTGGCGGCAGGAAACTCACTCGAGTGCCATTGTCGCGGACCTGATGATGGCCGTCTATGGCAGCTGGGCCGCGAAGGCGGTCAGTGCTCTAATCCTGATCGCGGCCTGGGGTTCGGCATATACCAACCTGCTTGGCTACTCGCGCGTTCCGTATGCTGCTGCGGTCGAGGGATCCTTCCCGTCCATTTTCGGGAGGATACGAAAGCGTGATGCGGTCCCGCTAGTCTCGCTGTCATTCATGGGCCTTGCGTCGGCAGCTTTGTGCTTCCTGTCGCTGGATGCTCTGATCGCCTCGCTGATCCTGGTGCAGGTGCTGCTGCAGTTCGTTGCGCAGTGCATCGCGGTGATGGTGCTTCGCGCTAAAGGTCCTGCTCGGGATCGGAGCCTGTTCCGCATGCCACTATTTCCGCTGCCCGCGCTGGTTGCGCTTGCGGGCTGGATTTACGTTGCCGCGACGAGCGGCACGCGATACTTGTGGAGTGCCGGACTTTTGTCGCTCTGCGGCGTTGCATTGTATTGTCTTCAGGCAAACCGCAAACAGGAGTGGCCGTTTCGGCATGCATGAGCTACGAAGTTACAGTGATCGGAGAGGTTT
The DNA here is from genome assembly GCA_964657335.1 of uncultured Terriglobus sp. Classification (GTDB taxonomy): domain Bacteria; phylum Acidobacteriota; class Terriglobia; order Terriglobales; family Acidobacteriaceae; genus Terriglobus. The sequence continues at coordinate 19,547 of CAZZVI010000031.1, read as the reverse complement.
ACCTGGATCACGTCTTCAGCGGGTTCGCCGTGTGGCCCGAGCCCGGAGCTGAAATCTTTACCGATCAGTACAAGTGGGAGTTGGGTGGAGGCGCGGTAAATACTGCCTGCGGGCTGGCGCGGCTGGGCCGATCGGTACGTCTAATCGGCGCCGTAGGCAGCGAACAGATCGATGCAATTGAGCGCAGGCTAAGCCACTTCGGCGTCTCCGCTGATTCACTCATGGTGAGTGGCGAGCAGACAGGGGTAACTGTTAGCGTGTCTATCACTGAAGACCGCACGCTGTTCAGCTATCGAGGAGCAAACGATTCGCTACTGCGGCGGCTGGAGGAGAATCCCGCGTTGCTGGCCGAAGTGGCGGAGTCGCGGCATGTGCATCTTGCGCTTCCGCTGCCGGCAACATCCGTTTCAAATCTCCTAGTCCGGGTGCAGGCGCGTGGCGCGATTACTTCTCTTGATGTAGGGCACCAGGTGGATTGGCTGCAGGACAGCGCCAGTGTGGAGATCATGCGCCGCGTGGACTATCTGTTGCCCAACGCAAAGGAAGCGCAACTGATGCAGGGCGGCGTTGCAGAGTACCTGAGCTTCTGCAGGGAACTGAATCGGCACGCGGTTGTGAAGCTCGGTGCAGCGGGTGCTGTGATGCTGGTCGAAGGACGCGAGGTGCGCGTTTCTGCGCCCAGCGTGCGTGCGGTGGACACCACGGGCGCCGGGGATGCATTCGATGCGGGTTTCATTCACGGTCTGCTGGATGCACTGAGCCCACGTGAGTGCCTGGAATTGGCATGCCTGTGTGGGGCTATGTCGACACGTGCCGCAGGATCGCTGGAAGCGCTCCCCACGCTTGAGCAGGTCGCACTCTTGAAGGAGTCGCATGTCGCGTAAGATCGGTTTTCTTGGTGGAGGCGGCGTGCGCACGCCGCTGGTCATTTTCGGGATCAACGAAGCGGCACGCGATCTGGATGCCGATGAATTCGTTCTCTACGACATCGATGCCGATCGGGCCCGGCGCATGGCGCAGCTGGGCCGCGAGATCGTTCGTCGCGAAGGCGGTTCGCTTCGCCTTCGGGTGGCTTCGAGCGAAGAGGATGCGATCGACGGCGCGAGCTTCGTCCTCAACAGCGTCCGCGTGGGAGGCAACGAGACACGGACCCGAGACGAGCGCGGCGCAATCGCCTGCGGCTATCCCGGTCAGGAGACAACCGGCCCTGCTGGTATCGCCATGGGTCAGCGCACGATTCCTGTCGCCATCCGGCAAGCAAGGATGGTTGCGCGGCTAGCCCCCGCGGCGTGGCTGATTAATTTCACCAACCCGGCAGGACTCATCACCCAGGCGATCCTCCAACACTCTGAGGCAAGAGCCGTCGGCATCTGTGACACGCCAACCGAGATGGTGCACCGGATGCAGATGGCGCTGGGAGCTACCGCCGCAGAAGTAGCATGCGACTATGTCGGTCTCAACCATCTCGGCTGGGTCAGGCGCATCCTGCTGCGCGGCGAAGACGTTACCGAACGCGTGCTGGGCGATGACGAGGTGCTGTCCCAGCTCTATGGTTCTCCCCTGTTCGATCATGAGTTGATCCGCGCACTTCGGCTTATTCCTACGGAATATCTTTTCTTTTACTACTCGCGCAGCCGCGCACTCGATAACCAGCGCAGGCAGGGAAGCACCCGCGGTGAGCAGATCGCGCGGATGAACGAGACGTTGATGACGCGGTTGATGACGCTACTCGCCTCGAACGAGGAGAGCGCAGCTGTTCAGGCGTACGTCGACTATCTCAACTTACGTTCCGGCTCGTACATGAAGCTTGAGGGCGAAGGCAGGTCCGCCTTTGACGGTAGCACCGTGCCGGCGGACCCGTTCCGCTCGGCCACGGGTTATCACCGCATCGCTCTCGACGTGATGCGAGCGCTCTCCTCGAAGGAAGAGCATCACCTGATCGTCAACACGCGCAACGGATCGACACTTGCAGAGCTTGATGAAGATGATGTGATCGAGACCACGTGTGCGATCGGCAGCGGCACAATCCGCCCTCTGCCGGCGAGCCCGCTTCCCGAGAAAGTGCGCGGGCTCGTGCTGGCGGTGAAAGCTCACGAGCGAGCGGCTATCCTGGCGGCAGTCACGAGAAAAGTGCTCGACCTTCGGCTCGCAATGCTCCTGTACCCGGCGATTGGCGAATGGGAGCCGAGTACAAAACTCATTGAAGCGCTGCAGTTGCGCTGACGCCAACGGGTCCCAACGCGTCGAAACCCCGTTGAGCATTTCCGAAGGGGAATCGTACTTGTGTCGAACGCGTTTGGCCTTCTAGATGTCGCCACACCGCCTCGAAAAACCCGAAACTGATCCCTGCAGACGCTGCTTCCTACGGTACCGGACATTCAAACGGGGGCGAATCGAGAATCGACCAGCTCACGCATGCGGTGCGTGTTCGGTTGCGAAGGACACGAGTCGCAGTGATGCGCGCGAGCTATGAAGAGGCAACGGCATAGCTATGTTCGGAGTGCCTTGTGCTGCTCGCTTTGAAGGGGAAGGGCTGGCCCCACGTTCCTCCGATGTCACTGTCAAGCGATGGCAAATCTTCTGAGCCGTTCCAGTATCCCGGTCGAGGACCGCCCGAAGGTCGGTATGCTGCGCTCGTGCATGAGTCTGTTTCTCATTCTGCAGCTCCCTTCCCCGCAACGGCTCGGCCGCCAACCAGCCACTATGACGTAGACATTAGGTGACTCTCCACGTCATGCCAACAAACCCAACAACATGGGCATGTAAGTCATCGTTCTCTGTGCGGGCGGGCCGGTGACAAAAGTTTTAGAATGAGTTGTTAAGGTTGATTCGATACGACTATTTCTATCGACTCTCAGTCGACAATGGTAGGTTCGATTCCACCGCGTCCGCCGATATTCCATCAGCTACAGCGTGTGTCACACCCAGCAGAATGGCGACAACAGCGCAGCGGCTAGAATGAGCAAGGTCTCCCACAAGCTCCGCTTCCCCGAAAGGTCTCCTCTTTGCCTGAGAACACTCCGCCTCTACAGCTGCTTCCCGCGGGCGATCCGGACGGGAGCGGCACAGGCTGGTGGCAGGCGGTCAAGCGGCGTACCGGTCTTGATCGTTCGATAGCGTTCATCGTCCTTGGCCGCGTTATCCAAGGACTCGGCAGTATTGGCACCGTTGCGTTGGTCGTGCGCTTTCTCTCGCCCGCCGAGCAGGGCTACTATTACGCTCTTTGGAGCCTGGTTGCCCTCTCAACGATGTTCGATCTGGGCTTCTCCTTCGTCATTCTTCAGATCGCCGCGCACGAGCGAGCACACCTGGAGATTGATCCTGATGGTCATATGACAGGGCCAACGATCCCGCTCCGCCGCATGGCAGCGTTGCTTCAACTTTCGGTGCGTTGGTATCTCACCGCCGCTGTGTTGATGGGTCTGGGGCTCCTCATCGGAGGGTCGCACTTCTTCTCGATTCACCATGCCAATGAGCCCGCGGCTCTGTGGAGATGGCCTCTCCGAGCGACCGTCCTGAGCTGCTCGGTCACCTTCGCCGTTGGTCCGGTGCTTTCTTTTCTGGAAGGGTGCGGATTGGTACCGGCCGTCGCACGGGTGCGCTTTCTGCAGTCCTTGGTTTCGACCGGGCTGGCGTGGACCGTCATGCTTACTCATCACGGCCTGTTCGCGCCGGCGACCGTGCTCGCAGGCCAGGGTCTGGTGGCCCTGTGTATGTTCTATCCCAGGCGGCGCCTTCTTCTCCCTCTGATGCGCCTCTCCGACACCGCGGGTGCACTTCACTGGCGGCGCGAGGTATTTGCATTTCAATGGAGAATCGCGGTGAGCTCGATGTGCGACTACTTCATCTTTCAGATCTTCACTCCGGTGCTCTTCGCCTTCCGCGGACCCGTGGAGGCTGGTCGTATGGGGATCTCAATGAATGCCGTCCTCCAACTGAGTGGCATTGTTCTTACCTGGATGAGTACCAAAGGAGCGCCATTTGGGACACTTGTAGCACGCCGGAATATCGCAGGCCTGGACCAGCTCTTCTTTCGAACGTTACGCCAATCCTTGGCTCTTCTCGGGGGAGGAGCGACGTTGCTGCTTGCGCTTGTTATCGCCCTTCCTCACTTCTCCCCTCGGCTTGGAAACCGCATCGAGCCTTGGCCTGTTTTCCTGCTGCTCTTGCTAACCGCTCTTAGCGCTCATATCGTCCAAAGCGAAGCACTCTATCTACGTGCGCACAAGGTCGAGCCATTCCTGGTGCAATCGATCATCATCGCTCTGGCGACTTTCGGCTCCATCCTCCTTGTCGTTCGCAAGTGGGGAACACTTGGTGTGTCCCTGGCGTACTTTCTCATTCTCGGAGTTGCGGGTCTGATCTCAGCGACGCTGATCTTTTCTGGGATGCGCCGGGAGTGGAACTCTGGATCGCGGTAGCCTCTTGCATAGGGCGATCGTGGCCTTGAGACTTGCTGTCATCCAAGCAGTCGCGATCGGCCATCATGCCCGATGGCTGATGCCCGTCTGTGTACTCTGCAACCCGGCCATCGCCGCAATCGCTGCGTAGGAAACGGCAGCAGCCGACGATATGACCTCGGGATTGAAAAGCCCGGCACAGATCCAGCCAATCAAAATCATCCCCAACGCAAAGCTCTGTAACCATTCTCTATCTCGATGGGGCCAGAGATCGCGGAAGTAGTAGAGGGTGAGTGCTGACAGAAAGACAGTGCCAACGATCCCGACTTGTCCGACTAGCGCGAGAAGCTGGTCTTCATACGAGTAAGGAGCTTCATCGTTGCGGATCACACGTGTTGTATAACTTCCCAGACCATGACCAAATACTGGTGAACTGGAAACGAAGTCCTTGAGTGCGCTCACCTGGGTTACTCGCTCTTGGTCGGAGACACTCACGACTGTCGTAGAAAAGCGAAGCTCAATGACGGTCGTTAGAAGAGGTAGGGATGCAAGAGAGACCACCGAAAGGATGGTAATCAACGATAGCTGAAAAAAGTCTTTTCTTCCGAACACCAATCCCAGCACAACTGCCAGCACAGTGTATCCCCAGAAATAACGGGAAAACGAAAAAAAATCAGAGATCAGCAGTAAAAGAAGCATAGCAATGGCACTGGTGGCGTGGAATCGAAGTTCCTTCCTGTAGCGAAGTACCGCAAAGATGCACACAGGGATCAATCCGTCGGAGATGAATTGAATCCGTCCTAGCATGGACTCGAAATCCATGGTCATCAACGACACGCCGAATACACGATGAATTAAATCCACAACCTCGGTTACTGGAATGCCGCGGCCAAAGGCGTACATCAGCAGGAGAATCTTCAGGAGGCTTGCCACAACCTCGGAGAAGACCACCACACGGAGAAAGTAGACCGTCGCCGTCTGACCTTCGGCGCAGAACAGTGCGGCAAACCAGCAGCTGAGGATCGTAACCATCAGGTCTTTGTACTGCGCGATCGCGTACGCAGGATCAAAACCATAAAACTGAGAGAGTAAGAGCCAGCAGAGTAGGATTCCCGGAATGGCGAAGGACAGTGCCAACCGAAAGCGCGTTGCCTGTCGCTGTGCAAAGAAAAAGCTTACCGCCACGGGCAGCAAGAAGAAAAACCACAAGAACTTGACGTTCAGGCCAAATACGCTTCCGCTCGGCAGCAAGACGAGCATCAGGATATAAACGGCCATCAACCGCCGGAAAAGCTGAAGCATGTCGAACGCGCCAGCACTCGCCCGTTCCGTTGAGCTCAGTATGGAGGCGCTCATGCCCAGAAATCCCTGAAGGCGGATGATAGCCCGCGCCCATATCGCAGATATCGGGGCATCAGCATGATCACCTGAAGTAATCGAAGAAAGGAATTAGCCGGAAGTGCAGCGCGCGCTTCCAGAAGAGCAATGCCGCCGCGAAGTCTCCCGGCGATGACGTTCATTACTTCAGGATCGCCATCGTCAGGGCCGTGCGATAACCAATGCTGCAGCACCAGACTTAACCGTCTCGCGGCCGCTTTGTGATGCTCGTGACCAATTGCGTGGGCCTTTGCGAGCCGTACCATGAGCGGCTCTGATCGCGAGCCTGCTTGTTCCGCTGCTTGTCCCGTCTGTTGCCCCTGATGAACGCGATAGATCGTCTTTTGATCTTTCAGTAGCTCCAAGCGCCCGACGCGGTCGGCGTGGAGAGTCATCATCCAGGTGAGCCAGCCGTCATGCACCCATTCCGGCGGAATCTCTCCGTACAGATCTCGCACACATCGGCGAAACATCATGGTGGCTCCAGTAGCCACATCCTGCTTCAGGAGCAATCCCACCGGGTCTTGTACAAACTGCTGCTGGCTTTCCGGAGGCAAGTGCCCGCGCGACCACAAGCTCCCATCAAGCAACTGACCAGCCTCGTCGATCAGGCTCGCGTCCGTGAACACTCCACCGACGCTATCATCTTCGAGAACCCTGGTCAGGCGGTCCAGCTTGTCTGCTTTCCAGACGTCGTCCTGATCACACAGGGCAAGCAGTTCCCCACGCGCCAGCTTGACGCCCTGCTGAAAATTGGCAGTGGACCCAAGCCGTTCGCTGTTGCAATGGATTCGGACTGGGAATGCCGCGGATGCCGCAAACTGTCTCAGGATAGAAAGCGTGTTGTCCGTAGACCCATCGTCACAGACGACAAGCTCCATCGGCGGCAGAGTCTGGCACGCAATGCTCAACAACTGCTCTTGGAGAAAGCGCTCGCCATTGTAAGTACACAGCACAACGGAAACGCGGGTGTCGTGTCTCATAAGCTCCGAAGCGGGTCGGGTTATGCCTTCGATTCGAAAGCTGTCAGATTGCGGAAACGATCGTGTTCGTAACTCGAAATATGACAGCTAAGAATCAGCTATATCGCAACCAGGTTGAAGGGCCATGCAGGCCCACTATATGCGCTCCGCTGATCCTGCCAAAGACAAGCTCTGTGCGCCCTTCCTGGGCTCAGCCGCCTCGATATGGTACCTTGAACCGTTACCTTATGAACACCCTCGATACGGTAGATTCTGCACCGGCGACCTCCGAAGGAGGATTCGATTTCTCCACTGTTTTTCGTGCTCTTGTCTCCGCCTGGCGCGTCATTGTGGGCGCGAGTATAGGGATCGGGATTCTTTCCTTCGGAATCAGTCTTCTGCTGCACAACACCTACAAGGCTACCGCGATCGTCATGCCGCCGGATCGCACCACAAATGCGCTTTCCATGATTGGATCTTCCAGCGGAGGCGCAGCGAGTATTCCAGGCGGAGCTTTGGCCGCGCTTAGCCTCAACAAGAGTCCCGCTGATCTTTACGTTGCGCTTCTGGGCAGCCCCGGTCTGGAAGACGACGTGGTGCAACGGTTCGGGCTGCAATCCTCTTATCACTCCAGATACCGATCCCAGGCCCGCAAAGACCTGGAAGGGAACACTCAGGTCACGTCGGATTCAAAGAGCGGTTTGATCTCGATTTCGGTAGTGGACAAAGATCCCGATCGCGCCGCACAGATCGTGAACGGGTACATCGACGCACTTAATAGACTTTCGTCGCGCCTGGCCATCACAGATGCCCAGCGTAGGAACCTCTTCTTTGAGCAGCAGGTTGCCGAAACGAAAGAGCACCTGAATTTGGCCGAAGAGGCTCTGAAGGAAACACAGCAAAAGGGTGGGCTGGTCGAACCCACTGGAGATGCACGTGCTTTGATTGAGTTTGAAGGCCAGCTTCGCGCCCAGATCGCTTCCAAAACGGTTGAACTGCAATCCCTGCGAGTAACCCTAGCGGATGACAACCCGCAGATCCAAACCGCCCAAAGGGAATTGCAGGGTCTTCAGGCACAGGCGAACGCGTTGAGCCAGAAGACGGGGAACTCATCATTCAGTTCCAGGAACGGGCAGACTGAGGCCTCTCTCGACTACCTTCGTAAATTGCGAGACGTTCGGTACTATGAGAGCCTTTTTCAACTTCTCAGCCAGAACCTTGAACTTGCGAAACTTGACGAAGCTCGTCAAGGCAATATCGTGCAGACGGTTGAATCCGCCTCCCCACCTGACGTCAAGAATGGGCCCCATCGTTCAATTTTCCTGATTGGTGGCGTCTTCATCGGCTTCTTTTTTAGTGCAGCGTGGATACTGGTCCGTCCCGCTGTGGCCAAGCAACTTCAGCGTCTATAGCTCGTAGCACAGCTTACGCTTCGATGGCGGCCGGGCCTGACAAAAGGGCAGCTACCTTCCATGCCTGCTTGGAAGCGCCGTGTTCATCCCTCGGTTATGGAGACTGCCGTGAACCCAATCGCGAAACATCTTTGCCAGAGCCGTATACTTTCCTCCTCGGCTAAGCGGGAAACGGAAGATGGAAAGGGCGATCAACCTCATGCACCGCGAGTCGTGCTTCCGGTAAAGATACAAGCTGGTTCCATATGCGCTCTGACTGTAGAGTCGATTCCAGGTGATCCAGCGATCGAAGACGGACAAATGGGGAAGATTCTGCCGTCGATACACGCCAGTGTATTCGTGGAACCAGTCGAGGCTTAGCGCCGTGTTGTTGCCATGCATCCGGTAGTACACCAGAGACTCAGTGCAGGCACAAAAGCGCGTTCCCATATTGCAGAGCCGGAACCAGAGGTCATAATCCTCACAGCCGTGCCGGAGACTGCAGTCGAAGCCACCGGCCTTCTGTAACGTGCTTCGCCGCACAACGACTGAACTTGGAAGAATGGCACAGCGGCGCGACAGCCAGTGGCGGATTTCTTCAGGAGGTGGCGCCATCATCAGGTCGCCTACCCTCATGTGGTCCCCGTCGTGGACAAGGGTCGTCATGGATGTGTAGCAGAGATCGGCTCCCGGATCAGAACGCAGCTCCTGCATTTGTCGCTGGAGCTTATCTGGAAGCCAGATATCGTCTGCATCTAGAAAGGCGACCCAGTCACTCGTCGCCTGTTCGACTCCGAAGTTCCGGGCGGCAGCTGCTTTGCTGTTCGGACGCCGGAATACGGTGACCTGCGGACCAAAGCCCTCCGCAATGCTGGCAGTCGCGTCCGTCGATCCGTCGTCAACCACCAAGATTTCGTCCGCAGCCAGTGTTTGCGCCAGGACACTCTCCAGTGTTTGGGCTAGAAAATGTTCTGCGTTGTACGCAGGGATGACTACGGAGATTGACATTGGACCTCTCTTACGTCGGCTTCCTAGCCAGAATACCGAACGGGCCCGTCCGCGAAGCACACGGGATCATCCTCCGAGCATCGACGGCACCACGAGCCAAGGCTGTCGTTCGAGTCAGCCAGATCAATGGTGAGAAGCGGCATGCCTAACGACGAGACCTGCCCAGCAACTGCACCTGAAAGGCAGCTGTATAACTTGATTTCGGTTCGACGTTCAGGACTGGGAAGCGCCAGCGGTCATAGCCTTGCACGATCGAGACCTCAAGCCGCGGTCTAATCATCCATGTGAAGGTACCCGAAAGATCTGTGAGATTGCCGCCACGCAGCAAATTTGGATTGGCGACCATCCTCCGGTACGTGACCGCGGCTCTCGTCCGTGGTGAAAACCAGTAAGTGCTGGTGCCTGCGCCCCCTCGGCCTTCACGGCCCACCCAGCTGCCCAGGACCTGGCCGTAGTTGGTGTAACCCTGGGGATAATGGGCATTCGCATAGAAGTAGGCCAGCTCTGGAATTTCTGGAAGATCCGTGTACACGCCCTCCACGCGCAGGTCGAGCTTCTTGAAGAAGGGCAGCTGCGGAAAGTAGATCCCGGGGTCGAGCGCATAACGCTGGGTAAAGTGGCCCTGGATAGGATTGTCCCAGGCCATCGCTTCGGAGTAGACGAGCACCTGACGACGAAACCAGGGCACATGGTACGCAAAGTTGAACTCGGTGACGCGTTTCCCCGGATCGACTGGCTGCCCATTGCCATCGTTCGAGAAAGTGTGGAAGAACGTGCCGAAGGTAAGCGGACGGCCGTATCCAGCAAAGATGGTGGTGTGCGCGAAACCAAGCTCGAGGTTGGGGGTGGGCTTGATCGAAAGCGTGAGGCCCCACAGGTAAGGAGGCGGCGTGAGCGGGGAACTCTCGCTGCCATGGAGGACGAAGCTCGAACCCAACGCCACATAGTGAATGCCGCCCTGCCGCGCTAAAAAGGCATCCAGGTGAACCGGTCCGAGAAGTCCCAGAAAGCCGGGCAAACGGGCTGGCTCAGACCTTGCAATGCGGATCATCGGCATGGCGGCGGCGTTGTTGGAGAGGATCAGCGAAGTGGTGCGATCTGGGCCCCACCAGAGGCTCTGCTGCCCGGCGCTGATCTGCCAGTGGGCGAGGTTGACGGCCACGTAGGCCTCAATGAAGCGCGGACGGCTGGCGCTGGCGGGATTGTAGTTAAACACGCCGGGCTGCGCCGCACCGGGCGCGGTGGACCAAGCCTCAAAGTACTTGTCGAAGGCAACGATGGTTGCCTGCGCGGATGGGCTATAGGCTGCGTTCGCGGCACCATGTTGGTACTCGCCACGAACATAGAGAGTGAACGGACCGTGTTCGGCATGGCCGGAGAGGCCAGTGATGAAGCTGGATCCGTTGCCGTACGGACGGCCGAAATCGTCAGTGATGGTTTGACTGAAGTGGAAACTGTCCCGCAAGGGCGTGCCAGAGATGCCGGTATAGCGCGCGTAAACGCTCTCCAGTACGGCGCCTTTGTTGTCCGCCCTGCCGTCCGTGATTCTTAGCTCGTGGGCGAACTCATCTTCGAGCGCACTCAGGAGTGACTTGGCGATCTCGTTGCCTTGCACGCCGTCTTCGTTCCCGTAGAGAACGTTCGCCTCTTCGACCAGGCGCGCGCACTCCAGACGGGTCAGCGGGCGGACCGTTGCCGAGCTGGTCTGTAGATAACCTAGTGCTTCCAGGCGATCCAGTGCGGGATAGATCCAGCTGTCGATTGGGACGTAGGTCGAAGCCTTGTAGCCGGTGCGCGAAACGTCATCGAGAACGGCGTCGCCTGGCCGAGCCAAGCTGCTCGTGCCAGGCGCAGTATGAGGGCCCGCGTTAGGGAAGATAGCTGGCATGACTGCCGGCCTGGGTGCCAGCGTCCGCAGCGCTTGGTCTTGCGGCGCGGCCAGCAGCGACTGTGGGCTCTCAGGAAGGGCCTGTCCTTGTAGGTGGGGGGAGCCCGCCTGAGCCAGCGCAGCCAGCATGATCGAGGTCAAAGTCGGCTTGAAAGTCACCCTCATGGTGCCTCGTCCCGGTAGCTATTGGCATACCCCAGAATCACTGGATGATGGTGATCGCGGCCGCACCGAGCGCGAACTGCGAAAAGATCTGCGAATAGTCAATCAATTGCCGAACAGCCGATGGACGCACTGGCTTCTCAGGGATGACGATCGCGTCGCCTGGCTCAACCGCTGCATTGTCAAACTTATTGAGGAACGCGCCTTGGGTGTGCTCGCGGCTGAAGACGGAACCATCGGCGCGGATGATGAACTCATGACTCCTGTCCGCTACGCGATTGGGCTTGCCGGCCAGATTGATGTAGTAAGTGACCCGCCGGCTTGGGTCGTGCAGAAACACGTTCTGCCCATATACCGCGCCAATGACTGCAACGGTAGCGGGACGCGATGGAATCCGGAGGACATCGCCGTCCTCGAGCGCGATCTTTGGAATGCTTTCGGTGCCCTTGCTATCCGGTTTGAACTGCAGCACGATACGTCCGGTGGCGCGCAGCTTGCGAAACTGCGCGATGATGTCGCGCTGCTCGACTAGGGCGTTCGGATCGGAAACGCCCGTGGTCGAGGAAGCTGTGCGTACCGCAGCCTCGCGCTGCATCGAGATAGAAAGCTGCGTGACATATTCATCCAGCCGTTGCTGCTGGAAGACGCGAGCGCTCTCACGCGTAAAGCTTGCGCCGTAGAGATAGGCCTTGTCTGTCAGACCGCCGGCGCGGGCTACAACCTGCTCGAGCGTCTCACCAGGCGAGACGCTGTAGACTCCAGCGCTCTTGACCTCACCTTCCAGGTGGACATACTTGGTCTGCTCGTCCTGCGGGACGTGAACATCGGTCTGCGAGAGTATGGTGACGACATCGCCGGCGCGCAATTCCACATCCTGGCTGCTGTCGTGCATCTGCACTAGTCGACCGAGGTTGAACGGCACCAGCGAGTTGCGCAGCGTCTCGGGGTCCAGGCGCTCAATGGTGGCAAAGGACCAATCGATTTCCGGCGCGGGAATCTTGATATACGTGCGGCGTCCGCGCGTAGCCAGGCTGCTGCTTTCGGCTGCCTGCTGCTGATCGGCCAGGGTACCGCGTGTGAGACTGTTGTCCTGATCTCCGGCTCCGCCGGCGCTGGCACGTGCCGAAAGCAGGTCGGCATCGTTGGAATTGTTCGAGTTGACGTTCGAGTCATAGACCCTGCCCCGGTAGGTCTGTTGAGCGGGATAGGTCGACTGATCGGGATACTGACTGGAATAGTTTTGCGAAGGATCGGGATAGGGCAGGCCGTTTGGGTTCACAAGAGGCAGATCACTCGTGTTCTGGCTGTTTCCGTCCAGGTTGTTGCGCCCGTAGTTCGTGGCTCCGTTGCCCGGACTGCCTGGGCGGTCCTGGCTGTTGCCGTTCCCGTTGCCCTCCTGCCGTGTCTGGTCATAGTTGTTGTAGAAACCGTTCTGGCGGGTATCCAGCGGCTCGAAGAGCGGCGTGGGCAGGCCGGCGCGGTTGCGCTCGTTCCAGTAGTCGTTCGTCAGCAGCGACTGGCGATCCGGGATGATCTCACTCAAATGCATACTGGGATGCCAAGGAAATTTGCCTGGATTGGCGAGATTTCCGCGGATAGTGACCGACTGTTCAAACGCCGCGGTCATATGGTTCGCAAGCAGAACGTCTCCGTTGCGCAGAGTCATCTTCCGTCCTGCATCATCCAGCTTGACCGTAAATGCCGCCCGCACATGATCGCTGTCGATGCGCTGGAGCGAAACCTCGGAGTTCAAGCCGATGGGGGTGAATCCGCCGGCAAGCTCAAGGATCGAGCCAATACTGGTGTCGTCGCGAAGCTCATAGATCCCGGGGTGGGTGACAGCGCCACCAACGGCGACCTGCGGTCCGGTGGCAGGGATGAAGATGGTGTCGCCTGACTGCAGGCGTATATCCCGGGACCGGTCTCCTTTGAGCAGGAGGTCATAGAGGTCCAGCATAGACATGATGGTGCCGCCGCGGCGGACCTCGATTCGCCGTAGCGAACCGTTCACGTTCGGTCCGCCTGAGGTGAACAGCACGTTCAACACCGTGCTGAGCGCGCTGACGGTGAACGCTCCCGGGCGCCGCGCTTCACCGACCACGTAGACCTGGATCGAGCGCAGATGACCGAGGTTGACAGAGAGACTGAAGTTGCGGAAGGTGTGCCGGACAACGCCTGAGATCTTTGCGTCGAGCTCGTCAACGCGAAGCCCGGCTACCTGGATGCCGCCGACCTGCGGAATGTAGATGGAGCCGCCACTGTCAACGGTCAGTTCTCCATTGAATGACTCCGGACCCCACAACCGGACCAGCAACTGATCGCCAGGGCCCACGATATAGTCGGGCAGCGAAGGAATCTGGTCGGCCGGCGCAAAGGTGGACGGTGCCTGGCGAAAGAGGTCACGCCCGTAGATGGGCAGGAGGCGGCCAACCGCTGCATTCGCCAGACGCTGCATGTCCGTCATGGGATCTGGCGGGAAGTAGAGCATTTGCTGGCGCTCCGCGTCTCTAGCGCGTTGGGCGATGCTACCACCAGCCGGGTCCGTGTAGAGCGTCCCCTGGCTGGAGTTCACCTGCTGACCCCGCACAGTGGAGTCCTGTGGCGAGGGGCGCATGTTGAGAGGAGTGGTGTCCTGTGGAGATTGGCTGGAACACGCTTGGCCAGGCAGACAATTCGACGGATCCTGCCCACGGGCGGAGACCCACACGGACGCCCACAGCACCGCTACCGCAAAGCACCGGTAAAGGGCAACATACCTTCTTCCGGACGCTGTTTGCATGACTCTGACTTTCATCATAGAACGCCATCAGAGTAACACCCGGACGCCATACCGTCGCCTGATCAGCCCCGGTTCCTCCTTTCCGGAACCTGCGGAGGTGTTTGCCCTGAGCAGGAAGGGCGCCCGCTAAAGTTTATGGAAAGCAGACTGCAGTAAAGCCATAACCAGCTGCAGGCGTAGCTTGATCTGATCCACGCGGCCAAGACGCCGGCTGACATTGCTTCCATGGCGGCGATAGAGGAGCAGCGGCTCTTCCAGATGACGAACCTTTCCGCCTCGCAGGAGAGTTCGAAGGCCGATCCACGCATCGTGCAGGAAAAGTTTGTTCTTGGGAAAGGGCAACACATATTGCAGCACAGACGAACGCAGAGCCATGGTCGATCCTTGAAACTGGTTGTGCAGAAGATTCGCCATAATGTGGGCACTGAAGCGCCGGTGACGGAGGAAATCCGACGTTGAAACCGATCTGCCTGCGTCGTCGATAAGTTCGAGGCCGGTACTGACAATCTGGAGGTCGGGGTCAGCTTCAAACGCCTTCAGGACCTGCTCGACCTTGTCTGGAGCCCATCGGTCGTCATCGTCTGAGAGGAAGAGGATGTCGCCGCTAGCCGCGCGCAGTGTCTCTTCGAACGTTCGCACGACGCCTCGGTTTTCTGCGTGTGCGATGAGGATGATACGTGGGCTGCCGAGCTTAGCAGCCTGCTCCTGATGAAACTGTTTCAGCAATGACAGCGTCGCGTCCGTGGACAAGTCGTCTATGAGGATGATTTCATCCTGGTCGCCGAGTTGCGGGACAATGGAGTCGAGCTGCTCTCGGACGAAGCGTGCTCCATTATGAGTTGCCATGCAGACAGAGATTCTTGGCCGGATACTCAGAGGTTCCGTTCCTTTAAAGCGTTTTATGACCGGCGCCGTGAGTTCGCGCCAGCGCGCGATGCGAAAACGCCGGGAGTGAAACAAGCGAAGCCGGAGCGCCTGGATGGTAAGCCGGCGAAGCTCCACGCTGTCACCACGCAAAAGGTGCTTGATGACTCGTCCAGCCAGGCGCAAGGCGCGTTCAAGCCCGGCGAAGGCATTCATTTCGAGGTCCCAAAAGGCGGACTCTGCTAGCAGGATGGTGCGGTAACGAGCCGGTGAGACCTTCTCCTGCATGTTCTGCATGGAGAAGTCGTGCGCTAATTCCAGGCGGCCTGCAGCAAATACGCGCTTACCCACTTTGGCCAATTGGCGATAGATACAGGCGTCGCTGTTGTCGAGCCAGAACCAGGGCGAGTACCCTCCCGCCTGACGCAACGCCCCGACTCGCAGCAGGGAACCCGAGTTGAAGGCGAAGGTCGCCCGATGCGTTATACCGTTGAAACCTGCAGGGAACCAACGAGGCCACGCGCCGGCGAGGAACCAGTTCGGCGACACAATGCGGCCGCCGGCTCGGATCTGTGGCGCGACCGCCGCAACATCGGGCCGGTCGTCGAGGAACGCCATGGTCTCCATCAGTATCAACAAGCTGTCTGCAGGCAAGACTGTGTCTTGATCAAGCGTCAGCAGCCACTCATAGCCTTCATGCAGCGCGATGCCTAACGCGTGGTTGTAGGCAGTTGCCAATCCGCTGTTTTGCCGGTCATGAACATAGCTGATCATGTCTCGAGGGAGTTCGCGCGACTCGCAGAGAGCATTGATGGCGAAGGTCTGATCCGGCGCGCCGTCTGTGTTGTCGTGAAGGTGAATCCTCAGTGACAACGCGTGCGAAGGGAGCTGAGCCGCTGCATGCAAAAGGCTTTGCAGGCTGACGCAATCCCCGATCTCGGTGGCGTAGAGAACTATCACTGCAACGACGGACCGGGGCATAATTATAGATTTTACAGGCGGGAGTTACGGTGGAAGTTTCGGTGTGCGCTGCCGTTCGGCGCGGTCGATCCGTCCCCGATGCCTCAGTCTTCCGGCAGCGTTGTAGAGAATGGAATGTGTTGCAGACTGCGATGGTCGGTCGAGTAGAGATCAACCTTAAGCAACAGGTTGTAGATTCTTCCTACCGCAAGCACCCATCTTCCCTTCAGGTGACTGGACTGAGCCCAACCTGCATCTCACGATACGCCCGTGGTACAAAAGCTCGCGCTCGATATCTGACAGATGCCTAGACGCTCAGTTCGCTCGGTCGTTCCGCTCGCGCTCGCTGCGGCGCTGCTGATCGTGTTGTTGAATACCTGGTTTGCCGTTTCGGCAGTGGAATCGCTGTTGGACAGTGAGGCTTGGCTCGCGCACACCTGGGAAGTGATCGGACAAAACGAACGCCTGACAGTCACGGTCACAAACGCAGAGTCGTCCGCACGCGGATTCATCATTACAGGACGTGATGCTTCCCTGGAGAACTTCCTGAACGCGACACGTTCTCTGCCCCAAGAGGTCCAGCACTTCAAGGATCTGACTGCAGACAATCCGGTGCAGCAGGCAAACGTCAAGGCGGCCGGTCAATTGATCGGCAGCCGCATGCGCATGCTGCAAGAGGTCGTTGACGCGCGGCAGAAGAGCGGATTCGAAGCAGCGCAGGCCATCTCATCGACGGGTCTCGGCACAACCGAGATGGACAAGCTGCGTTCTGTGATCGCGCGCATGGATGCTGAGGAGCGGCGTCTGCTGGTAAACCGGGCCGACGAGGCGCGGCACGATGGAATGCGTACCCTGTTTGCGATTGGGCTCGCAGGTGTGGTCGATCTGCTGATGATCGCGTTCGTCGCCTACTACTTCATCGAGGAGCGTAAGCAGCGTCTTGAGTCAGAGGAAACAGCTGCCCGGCTGGCGGTGGCAAACGAGCTGGCGCATCGGCGGTCGGAGGAGATTCGCATCCTGAATACGGAGCTGGAGAAGCGGGTCCAAGAGCGGACCGCCGAACTCGAAGCCACAAATCGTGAACTCGAGGCTTTCAGCTATTCGGTCTCACACGATCTTCGAGCGCCGCTGCGCACGATCGACGGCTTCAGCCTGGCGCTGCAGGAAGACTATGCCGACGCGGTGGATGCGGCAGGCCGCGACTACATCGGCCGCGTGCGCGCAGGCGTCCAGCGGATGGGACAACTCATCGACTCGCTGCTGCAGCTTTCGCGGATTACGCGCGGAGAGGTCACCCGGGAACTAATGGATGTAGCAGGGATGGCGAAGGCGGTCGCGGAAGCACTGCGCGTGGAGAACCCTGACCGGCAGCTAGACTTCATCATTACACCGGGGCCGATGATGGACGCCGATCCTAAGCTGGTACAGGTGGCGCTCGAGAATCTGATGGGCAATGCGGTGAAGTTCACGTCACGCCGTTCCGACGCGACGATCAGCTTTGGTTGGGACGAATCGAACAAAGCATGGCGCGTCAGCGACAATGGCGCCGGCTTCGATATGCACTATGCTGGAAAGCTCTTCAACGCCTTCAATCGGCTGCACGGAGACAAAGATTTCAAGGGCTCAGGCATCGGATTAGCTACCGTTGCCCGCGTGGTTCGCAGGCACGGCGGACGCATCTGGGCAGACAGCGTGGTCGATCATGGCGCGACGTTCTGGTTTACGCTAGGATGACCGCATGGCAGAGGCAACACGTTTGATTCTCCTGGTGGAAGACGATCCTGATCACGAGATGTTGACGATTCGTGCTTTGAAGAAAAGCAACATCGCCAATGAAGTGAAGGTGGCGCGAGACGGCGAAGAAGCTATAGCCCTGCTCTTTGGCGAAGGTGCAGTCCGGCCACAGCTCGTGCTGCTAGATTTGAAGCTGCCAAAGGTCGAAGGTCTTGAGGTGCTTCGGCGTATCCGAGAAGACGACACGACGCGCATGCTGCCCGTGGTTGTGCTCACCTCCTCGGACGAGGAGCGGGATGTCGTCCGCAGCTACAAGCTGGGCGTGAACAGCTACATCCGCAAGCCGGTCAATTTTACCGATTTTGCAGAGGCGACACGGCAGCTTGGCCTCTACTGGCTGGTGCTGAACGAATGCCCGCCGCTGACCTAGTCCGCCGCCCGCTCGCGCTGCTGCTGGTAGAGGATAACCAGGACGACGCGGCGTTGCTTGAGCGGCATCTTCGACGCAACGGCTTTGCACCGCAAACGACACGCGTGGAGACTGCCGCAGAGATGCAGTTCGCCTTTGCAGCCGGACCGCCGGACCTTGTCATCGCGGATTACAACCTGCCGAACTTCAGCGGTCCTGAGGCTCTGCACCTGACCCGCCACAGCGGATACGATCTTCCCTTCATCATGATGTCCGGCGCTATCTCAGAGGAGACCGCCGTCGAGAGCATGCGAGCCGGTGCTCAGGACTACGTCACCAAGCAGAACCTGGCGCGCCTGATCCCGGTCGTTGAGCGTGAGCTGCGCGAGGCCGCCGCCCGGCGTTCGCGTGTTGCCGCCGAACGTGCGCTCGCTGTCAGCGAGGCGCGCTTTCACCACTTGGTCGACGCCATGCCCATGGGCCTGCTTATCAGCCAGGGGCTCGGCAGGATCACCTATGCCAACGCTGCGGCCGAGCGGCTACTCGGCTACCGGAAGGACGCCATGCTGGGCGGCGACATCACTCTTGGCTCAGTGTGCAAGGTGCTGGAAGCCCCGATGACAGACCTGGATCAACGGGCCAGTCAGGAGCCCTTTGAGGCGGCCTGCATGACCGCCGCTGGCGAATCAGTGGACACCTTAATCGGCATGGCTTTCCTGGATCGTTCGCAGGCAGATGGCAGGCGAGAACTCGCTGTGTTTATTGCCGATCTGAGTCATCAAAAACGCAGTGAGGAGGTGTTGCGGCGCACGGAAAAGCTGGCAGTCGCAGGGCGGCTTGCCGCCTCCATTGCGCATGAGATCAACAATCCGTTGGCGGCAATTACGAACTGCTTGTACCTGGTAGAGAAGTCCAGCATGGATGAGAATGGCCGCCTTTACCTGCAGATGGCACAGAAAGAACTGGATCGCGTCGCTCAGATTACCGTCCAGACCCTGCGCTTTCACCGGCAGTCGAGCCGTCCTGTTCCCACGCGCATCAGCGACCTGATCGAAACGGTGCTTGCGCTGTTTGATTCACGCATACGGCGGCAGGGGATCACGATCGAACGCCGCTACCGCGAGTCTTCGCCCATCTTTGCCTTCGAAGGCGAAGTGCGGCAGGTTATCGTCAACCTGCTCGGAAATGCGATGGACGCGATGCCGGGCGGGGGCTGCATTCACGTTCGCACCGCGGGAACCCGCGATTGGGCTAGTGGCGCAAAAGGCCTTTCAGTCACCGTGTGCGATGACGGTAGCGGCATGGACGAAGAGACGATTGGACATCTTTTCGAGCCGTTCTATTCGACCAAAGGCATCACAGGGACCGGACTGGGTCTGTGGGTCTCAAAGGAGATTGTCGATCGCCATCACGGCAGCATCCGGCTGCGCAGCCGCCCGGGTGCGGACAGCCAGACCGGACGCACGCTGTTTCGCGTCTTCTTTCCCACGGATGGGGTGCCTGTACCTGCTCCTGCCAAGGAAGGCGAAGCGGCAGAGTAGTGCTCGCAATGAATCGCGAGCTTGACTAGTCGATAAAGTCGACCTTCGCCTTATTCGGAATCACGCCGCGCT
>CAZZVI010000030.1:19426-24311 GCA_964657335.1 uncultured Terriglobus sp. | reverse complement strand
TAAGCAGCGTGGCTGCCGCCGGTCTGACTGTTGTCATTTGCAGTCACGTTGAACGGCAATCCGCTCTGCAGCGTCACAATCGCGTTCACCTGCCAGCCACCGGCAAGCCGCGCCCCCAGCGAGTCATTGTTCATCAGCAGCCCGCCCTTTCCGAACGGCAAATGATAAATCGTGCTGGCCACGAAACGCTGACGTTGATCGATCGGTGCCTGCGAGTATTCATGCTCGTAGTCGTAGGCGTTCTGCGGGGTTGACCCCGCGGTCAGGTTGTCGGCGAAATCGGAGAAGTTGTGGGCCCAGGTGTAACTCACCTGATAACCCCAGCCGTGGACCACCTGCCTCTTCAAACTGAGTTCAAGTGCGCTGTAGTTCGTGATGCCGTCATTGGTCGCTTCCTCAAGGAAGGCATGTGTACCGCCGCTGTTCAGATTGGCATACGGGAACACCACATTGGGAGTTGTGCCGGTAAAGCCTGTGATCAAACCCTGATTCGCGTTGCGGAGGCGGTTCATCTTCTTGCCCAGGTTGCCGACGTAATCTACTTCCGCGACCGTGCTGGATGTGACCTGGATCTGCGGTCCCACACTGAACTGCGAGACATAGCTGGTTCGCTGGTTCTGAGCCTGCCAGTTGGTCTTCTGGATGTAGAGCGGGGCAACTGTGTTTGCGTAAGTCGCTCCCGGAAACCCGTTCTGCAGCTGGAAGACTGGAGCGGACGTCGAGGTCGTACGGCTGTCGAGCACGTACGTCAGGAATGGCTGGTTCTGCCCAAGCTGCGACTCGGAGCCGATGCGGTTCACGTACTGGAAGAACACCCCGTAGCCTCCGCGCAGGACCATGCGCGGAACGGCCTGAAGGCTGAAGCCCACTCGCGGGGCGAAGTTATTTCTGTCGGGAGCGATCGTGCTTCGCTGATACCAGTTGCCCGCCGACGCGGTATAGATGGAGCCGCCGTTCGCCGTGGAGAAGTTCGCAAGTTTGTTGTCGTGGTTCAGCCACGGCGAGTAGAGCTCGTAACGTGCGCCATA
This sequence comes from uncultured Terriglobus sp., assembly GCA_964657335.1. Classification (GTDB taxonomy): domain Bacteria; phylum Acidobacteriota; class Terriglobia; order Terriglobales; family Acidobacteriaceae; genus Terriglobus. The sequence continues at coordinate 23,283 of CAZZVI010000030.1, read as the reverse complement.
GTTCAGCGTGAGTCGCGGTGTGACGCGGAAAGTGTCTTGCGCGTATATAGAGTTGCCAAAGATGTAGTTGTGGACGACGATGGCGCTGTCGTAGATCGTCTGCGCAACATCGCCAAGCAGCAGGTCGGCCATGCCGAATCCATTGGTGTTCGTGAACAGGCCGGTGAAGGCCATGTATCCCTGGGGCGCGGCCAGGTCGAAGAAGTTCAACGTATTGCGATGGTACTCATAGCCGAACATCAGGCTGTGATTGCCGCGCAGCATGGTTAGGTTGTCGATGCCCTGCCAGACCTGCGCGGCCTGGAACTGCGGGCGGTAAAGATCGACGCCGATGCGGCGGAATCCGCCAGAAATATTGAAGGGCGGCAGACCGCCTGTGTAAGGACTGCTCGGCACACCATTGAGCCCGATGCTGCTCGCGGCCGAAGTGCCAAGAGCGACTCCGATGGGGTTGCTATGCGCGCTGTCGCGAGTCCATCCAAAGCGAGCCTGGTTCACCATGGTGGACGCCGCGATCGTTGTAAGACCCACCGCGACGTTCTGATTGCGGATGTTGTAGTCGGTCGCGAAGCCCCCATTGCCGATCGCGAGATTGCCGGTCCAGGGAGGATCCTGGCGATGCTGCTGCAGGAAGCTGTAGCGCCCGAAGATTGTGTTCTTTTCGTTGACCTTTTCATCGACACGGGCGTCGTAGGAGTTGTTCGTTGCCGGCGCTTGGTACACGTAAACGTAATTATTGGAGCCGTCGAACTTGCCGTCGCTCGAGGTTACATTGTTCGGCGCAGGCAACAACGCAAGCAGCGCCTTGGCTACGGGATCGATGCAGCCGGGCTGAACCACATTGCCGATGATGCAACCTGCCTGACCAGGCTGCGTCGACGCGAAGTGGTATTGAGGATAGTGGCTGGCAAGTTCCGTCAGGTCGCCGGAGCGCATGGCCGGCGTGGGAATAACGGAACTCACGGTGTCCGCAGTGGTGCTCAGCAATCCCTGATAATCCCCGAAGAAAAACAGGTTGTCGTGTTTGATCGGGCCGCCGATCGTGCCGCCAAACTGGTTCTGGCTGAAGTTCCCTTTCGGCAGCACGTTCGTTGAATGCTTATTCACCCAGCTGTTCGCATCCAGGGCGCTGTTCCGAACAAACTCCCACACATCACCGTGAAACCGGTTGGTGCCGCTCTTCGTTGTTGCGTTCACCACGGCTCCCGCCGACGCGCCCCACTCTGTGGAGTAAGTGCGCGTCTGCAAGCGGAACTCCTGCAGGGCATCCGGTGGTGGCTGCACGTTCTGCACCGCGCCTTCCTGCAGATTCTCTGAGCCCGAGTTGTTATCGATGCCGTCCAGCGCGAAGAAATTTTGCGTCTCCAGATTGCCATTGGCACTGAAACGATCGGCTGCTGGATTTGCGGCAGAGGGATCCTTGAAAATGCCTGGCTCCAACAATGCAAGGTCCGAATAACGGCGACCGTTCAGCGGCAGATCGTTGATCTGCTGCTTCTCGACCACGTTCCCCACGTCAGCCGATTGAGTCTGCAGCACGATGCCAGCCTCGTTCACTTCGACGACTTCGTTGTGCGCACCCGCGGCCAGCGTAAGGTCCACCTGGGCGCGGGTTTGCACGTGCACATCAACGCCCTGGTTCTTCGCGACATTGAAGCCGGGAGCCGTCGCCTCGACGGAGTACGTGCCGGGAATCAGCGCAAGCGCCTCGTACACGCCGTCTCTGTTGGTCTTCAACGTCGTCGTCACGCCAGTATTCACGTTGCGGATCGTGACGGTCGCGTTTGGGATCAACGCTCCGCTGGCATCACGCAACGTCCCCGCGATGGCGCCATTGTTGAATTGCGCGTGCGCTACGGTGACGATGAGCATCGCCGCAAGCAAGGCAGCAGGGCGCAGCAACCGCCCTGGCCAAGACACAATCTGCGTGAACCGAACGGCTGGGATCATGGGTTTCTCCCCTTCGTGCTGATTCGAATCAGAAGACAGCCTGCTCACGGACAAGAGCAGGACCGCGGAAAAGAGGTACGCGGAGCGTGCATACGCTTCGCCATCAGCTATTTCGTTATCGATAACGTGAATTTCGCCTAGCCTAATTTCAACGGAGGCAGCTGTCAACACTTTTATCCAGATCAATCCTTGATTGATGGCCCACACGCCATGACGCTAGCTGCGCGGACCTCGCGACCGCACCCGACCGCTCCGTCTGCGCATGCCTGTCATGTGCTTTTGGAACTCTCCAGGACCGGGCAGCCCCTGTGATCCACCCGGTTGAGACGCTGAGAGACTGCCGCAGATGTTGCCCGCGTAGAGGCACGCATCCCAATCCGCGCCGTGCAGGAAGGCATGTAGAAAACCCCCGTCAAACGCATCCCCTGCACCGGTGGCGTCGACCACAGGGATGGGAAGCGCGGGCTGGCGGTAGAGCTTGCCGCCGGCCATCAGCATGGCGCCGCGCTTGCCCAGTTTGACGACCGGCACACGCACCCAGTCCTGCAGCTTCTCCAACGCCCGCAGAGCATCGCTCGCGCCCGTCAGCGCCTTCGCCTCGTGCTCGTTCGGGAAGATGAATTGGCAACCCTTTACGATGGAGTGTAGTTGCGCGGGCGACAGGTCGGGGTTCCAGCCGAAGTCAGCGGATACCGTTGTCCCTTCGTCGGCGAGCATTTTCATCACAGGCGCCCAGCGCCGCGGCCGCCGCAGGGCACATGCGAAGTGCACGTGACGCGCGCGCTGCAGCTTGGCCAGAACAGGCGGGTGGATCAGCATTTCTTCCAATTGATGATTGATCGGTTCATGAGTCACCATCATGCGATTCGCTCCATAGGCGACGGACACCGTCAACGCGGTAGGCTGGTTCCGCAGCAAGGCACAAGCGGTGGTATCCAGACCTTCGCCCAGGATCTGATTCCATGTAGGCAGCGCGGAAGCGTCCGCTCCGACGCGGGTGAGGATACCCGTGGCGCTGCCGAGGCGGCAGGCAGCGATCGCGGCTGTCGCCAGGCCGCCCCCCGGGGCGATCAGGAACGAGTCGGTTTTGACCTCCTCGCCAAAGCGAGGCTGGGCGCGAAGGTTGTAAAAGATCATGTCGGAGAAGAATTCCCCGAAGACCACCAGATCGAGCTTGCGGCGCGCTGACTTCTTCTCTGCCAATTGAACCTCTCCTAACTGTTTTGCTCGCGCGTTGTCGCGCGTGCAATAACGGTGGGCGATATGCTGATGCGGCGAACAGAGGACGTGCTGCGGTCCTGGATCAGGCGCATGACCACACGCGCCGCGCGGCGGCCGAGTTCAGCTGATGACAGATCCACGCTGGTCAATGCGAACGGCTCGCACACTTCCGTAGCGTTTCCGATGCCGATCACCTGCACCTGGTCCGGAACGCCGCATCTGGCCTCGCGTAACGCGACGCACGCGCCTGCTGCCGCCAGATCGGAGGCGCATACGATCCCATCGGGCCGCGGCAACGAAGCCATCATCGCCGTGACAGCGTCGCGAGCCGAGGCGAACGAACTCTGCCCGGAACCCAGCTCCGCCGTCCACTCCGGCCGCGACGCAACACCGCCTTCGCGCAGCGCTTCCCGAAAGCCGGCATAGCGCAAATCCGCTGCGGCAGTTCTGGGACCTCGAAGGAACGCGAGCCGCCGACTGCGCCTCTGCAGCAGGTGATTCGCGGCAAGGCTGCCTACCTCCTCTTCTCGCACGCCAACCGAAAGCGCGCTCGCCTGTGCTGGACGAAGGCCAATGAGCACGACCGGGATTGAGGCCTGCTTGAGCGCCTGCGGCATATCGAATGCATCTTCTCGAAGACAGAACACCATGGCGTCGACCTGCCGGCTGAGGTGCAGCTCGACCTC
>CAZZVI010000030.1:0-19326 GCA_964657335.1 uncultured Terriglobus sp. | reverse complement strand
GCAAGGATTTCGTACTGCCGCGGAGGAGTGTTTAGTGATCCCGATTGAGGTGGCAGCTCGTTGCCAAGCGACCGGAAACGGACCGAAGCGACAGACCCTTGAAGTTGTGGAGACAGTCGCAGAGATGTGCCAGAAGTTGCACCAGGATCGGCACGAACGGCAAAACTCACCTCGACTGCAAGTTGCTGAAAGTATTGGTGGACGCGGTAGGAATCGAACCTACAACCTGTCGATTAAGAGTCGAATGCTCTGCCAGTTGAGCTACGCGTCCAGGAGCCGGTCAGCCATGCGAGCAGGGATGCTCAGGACCAGCGAGCGCTCTCGCGCTACTCATCGAGAATACCATAGCGACCGCTTAGAAGGAGAACGAGAGACCGGCCTGCAGGGTACGCGGCGTCTGCGCCAGATACAGCGTCTGGCCGTCCTTCGAAAGGACAGGCTGATAGCCTTCAGCCAGCAAATTCTGCAGATCGATTACCGCGTCAAGACCCTGCGGCAGAAAGTGTGTCTTGCCAAGCGACTGTCTCAGCGAGCAGGAGAGATACGCGCCGTCATCGCCGATGCGGAAGGCATCCACGGTGGTGAGGGTACGCGCCGGCTGCCAACGATAGGAGCTGCGAAGCGTTGTCCCGGTGCGCAGGATCTTGCCATCGACGAAAGCTGTCGCCGCGTAGACTTGGCGAGCTTGCAGACCGCTCAGCACGTCGCTCATCGAAGCATTCTGCAACCGTGCGCCGCGAAGCGCCTGACCGGTTGTGAACTCCACACCTGCCTGCAGCGACTTGGTGATGGGCTGATGCGCCGTGAGCCGCAGGCCGGCGCTGTTGTAATCCTTTGCAGCGATGCGGTACGTGTGCGTCGTCGGATCGGCCACGATGCCTCCCGATGCCAGGTCCGCCGCCGATAGATTGCCGGTGCCTGCGATCATGGGATTGTGCAGTGTGTCGCGGTACAGCGCGAGTTCGATGATGCCGCCGCCTCGCACCTTACCCTGTACTGAAAGCGCATGGTGGCTGCCGGTCTCGAGCTGCATGTGTCCGTTTCGATAGACAGCGAGCGGCATGGCTGGCTGAACGCGGTCCAGATCATCCGCACTCTCCGTACCGCGTGAGTGCGTCATGCTGTACGCCAGCACAACCCCGTCACCCATACGAGCGGCCATACGAAGGAACGGCTCCACGATCAACGCATTCCCGCCAAGATTGCTGTCGCGCAGCACGCTGCCCGCATCGACTCGCAGCAAGTCGCCAAGTTCGATCCGCTGTACCGAGCGGAGCGTTGCGCCCTGCAGGCCAGTGTTGCCGCGGCTGTCGATAAGTTCAGGATGCCCGCTGTAGGTGAGAATGGCGCGGCTAAAACCACCGAGTGGTGTGCTGCGTTGCATGCCGACACTAACTTCGGACGAGGGTGCGACGGGATACGGCGTACGCGAGCCGGACAGATCAGCGCGCAGGATCGCTCCGCTTCCGTCCTCGTTAACGCGGGTCAACATCAGAACGTTATGACTGCCACCGCGTCCAAAGCCGCCGTCGCTGTCCTTCAGCGTGATGCGGCCGCCCGAAGCTCCGCGGCGAGACTCCTGGCGGCTTGAAGAAAGAACCGCACCTGAGGCATCTGGGTCCACACCCTCATCAGATCCGCTGAGACGTAGGATCGAACGATTGGCCGACGAACGCAGCGTCCACATCCAGTCATCGCTGGGTTCGCTCACCGAACGGCGCGCGACAGGCAGCCAGCCGTTCGGAGCAAGCACCGTCGTCAACGTCAGATCGACGACCGCCCGGGTACCGCGGCCGATCTGAAGACGTTCGCGAATCGCTGGCAGGAGCAGGGCCGCGGTGGCGCGAATGCGATAGTTGCCCGGTTGCAGGCTGAAACGATACCGACCGCGTGAATCGGTGATGGCAGAACCGGCGAGCGTTGCATCGGGCAGCAGCGCCTGCACTAGGGCTCCCATCTGGGGCACTCCCTCAGCATCGCGAATAACACCACTGAGGGTGCCTTCGGCAAACACGCCGGGCACCTGCGGCGCGAACTGTGCGTCCACGCGCGAAGTAGCCGCCAACGCCGTAAGCGCCAGCATTACACCGGATTGCAGGGTCAACCGCTTCACCGCGTTAATATGCCTCTTCGCGTCTTTGGCCTGTGCCCCAGCAGTTCATCCGTACGAACCTGGGAAGTGCTTCCTTGGTTCCTTGAGAGAGAATGCGCCTGGAAGTGTCTGGCCATCTCTCTCGGCGAATCGTTCCTACCCGTGCAGTCTACTCCACCGTGAACGGGGCCGTCTGTGCAATCTGCTGTTTTGACACACCGTCGTTCACCTTGATCGACAGGCTGTACTTACCCGGTTGCAGTCCGCCCAACGGCAGGGTCTTTTCCAGCGTGACCTGATCGGCGTTCGGGTTCATCTTCGCCGTGGACTCGCTGGTATCCAGCACCTGCTTGTTGGTTGCAAGGTCCGTCACAAGATACTGGATTTCTGCGTTGTTCTGCTTGCTCTTGTCGTCGATGCCCAGGTTGTACACCTGCATCCAGAAGTTCAGGCTGCCGTTCTTCTTGAAAGTAACCGGTACCTGCGGTCCCGTGGAAACACTGGGAATCACCTTGGTGTTCCCGATGACGAAGGATCCCGCGCCGATCTCCTTTGAAGGAACCCGAGTCATGCTGGACGCCAGGATCAGGGACGACGCGGATAGCCGGTCATCGTCGTACTTGGGTACATTCACCGACCGGCGCCATGTGCCGATGTGGTCAGGGTTATTCACGTCCTTGATGACGATGTCGACCTTGTAGATGCCGGGCCGAAGCGGCAGCGCCTTCCAGTACATATTGCGCTGCAACTGGGTGGCTGCCAGGAACTCCGACGGCACCTGCACATTCACCGTGTCTTCAAAGGTCTGCACGATGCGATGGTTGATGTTCGATACCTGGCCGAGGATGTTCACCGTGCCCGTGGAGACGCCATCCTTGGTATTGAAGGTCACGTCCTGGTTGCGGATCTGCAACGTCACCGGCACCAGCACCGTGTCATTCGTCACCTTGACGTAGTCCGTACGAACGTCGAAGAGGAACGGCGGTCCCTTCAGGATCTGGGCGCTAGTGATGTACTGCTCCATGTCCTTGAACTTGATGGGCGGAGCGGCAAGGATCTTCGCGTACAGCGAGATACGATCGAACTGCTTGCTCTGCTGCGAGGACGACATGGGACCGGAGCCGAGCTGTTCCAGGCCGCCGTTCATGCGGTCTTCGCGCTTGGCCATGCCCATCTGCTCATACAGCGTAGCGCCTGCGCCGGCCACATACTTCAGCGCGTCCTTCTCAGAGCGGTCGATGGTCAGGTGGTAATCGTTGCACTGGCAGGTATCGACAAATTCCAGGTCGATGTTGTCGCCAATACCCTCGAGATACCGGTAATGCCACACCTCAAATGGAAAGGTGGACGTCGTGCCACCACCCTCTTCCATGGGGCGATCGTACGTTCCACCACTGGGGTGGGAGTCGACAGAGTCCGGTTTGCCAAACGAAATCCAGACATGACCGCGATCGGTCTTCCATCCCGGCTTACCCGCTGCAAAGTGTTCATTGGCATACGCGATGCGTGCGTAATGCTGTTCACGGAACTCATTGTCCGGTGAATCCGGGTTCGGATTGCGCCGCAGCCAGAAGTTCTCGATGAAATTTTCGCGCTCTTCATCATTCTTCAGCTGCTTGAACGCCTGAACTTCCTGGTCGGTAATGATCCAGACCACGTCCTGCTCAAGCCACTTCTTGAACGTGCCGTCCGGCTTCAATTCCTGCTTGAGGTACTTGTTCTGCTGCAGGCGTTCGCGATCCGACAGACGCCGCTTGAGCGGATCAGGCTTCTCTTCCGGGGCGTCGGTCTTGTTAACCGTAGGCGTGGGCTCCTTAGCCGGTGCGGCCGGCGCGGCATCCTGCGCCTGCGCGCAACGCCCTCCGGCGAATAACGCCGCCATCATCAGTAACCCGGTGCCAATCCTGCCCTGCCAAGCTGCCCTGTTCATCGCCCTGCGCACTCCCGCGGACCGCAGTCCACACAGCCCTATTGTAGTCCGGAAACGAAGGTGCTAACAGCTCTTCAGCATCTAGCGTTACGGAACCCGAACTTCACCCGATTCAGGTCAATTTGCGCTGCTATCATCGTTGGACGTTGCTCATCACAAAGGGGTATGTGGTCTAACCGGCTTTACCCCGTGCGATTGCAAGGCATGGAACTGCTCGGGGGAGTTCTGCGTACTCTACGCCAAGAGCGCCGAGCGCGCCCGGTCGGGGCAGAGAAGGACGAATGAAAAAGGTATTGCTGATCGTCGCGGGTGTGGTTTTGCTGGCGGCTGTTATTGGTGGCACCGTGTATCACAGCCGCGCCAACGTGACGGCGGTGATGACGGCACGCATCACGCGCGAGGACCTGACCGCCACCGTGACCGGCACGGGGCAGATCAAGCCCAAGACCTACGTCAACATTGGCGCTACCGCCTTTGGCCGCATCACGCACCTGTACGCCAAAGAGGGCGATCATGTGAAGGCCGGCCAGGTGCTGGCCACGCTTGAGAGCGTGCAGCCCTCGGCCACGGTAGAGGCACAGGCGGCCACCATCTCCTCCAGCCGCACCGATGTGAACTCTTACATTGCCGCGGAGAAGACGGCTGAAGCCAATCTTGTCCAGGCGCAGGCTGACCTGGTACAAAAGCGCTTCGACATCCAGCGCTATCAGCAGCTCTACGACCAGAAGCTGGTTGCAAAGCAGGACTACGACTCCAAGAAAGCCGCTTTCGATGTGAGCGCGGCAACGGTGCAGCAACGCGAGGCCGCGCTTGCCCAGGCAAAGGCGCAGACCGCCTCTGCCAACGGCCACGTGCAACAAGCAGTGGCATCGCAGCGCGCCAACTTTGACGCGCTCGATAAGACCATCTCGCGTGCGCCGTTCGACGGCCTGGTAACAAACGTGCCTGTCCGCGAGGGCGAGACGATGGTCACCGGCATCCAGAATGCGCAGGGATCGACCCTGATGACGCTCGCCGACATGTCCGTCATCACCGCTGAAGTAAAGGTGGATGAGACGGACGTGGTCAACGTGAAGCTGGATCAGAGCGTCGATGTGACGGTCGATGCCCTGCCCGGCCGCGTCTTCAAGGGCCACATCACCGAGGTTGGCGATCAGGCGCTGCTGCGCACCACCGGCATTGCCACGTCGCAGTCCACGACCGGTACTGAAGAGGCGAAAGACTTCAAAGTCGTCGTCACCCTGGATCAGGTAAACGGCCAGAACAATGACGATCTTCGCCCCGGCCTCTCCGCGACGGCGAAGATCCGCACCGCCGAAGCAAGCGCAGCTGTTGTGCTGCCACTGGCTGCTCTGGTCAGCCGCGATCCCGCCGCCGAGGGTGTGCTCGCGAAGAACCACGGCAAGGCGCCGGAGGGTGCGGCATCCGCCACCGCCGCGGCAAAGAACGCCCCAAAGACGCAGGGCGTCTACGTCCTGCGTACGGACGAAGGCAAGTTGCGCGCCTTCTTCCGGCCCGTGCAGACGGGTATCACCGGTACGACTGATATCCAGGTGACCAGCGGTCTTCAGCCGGGAGATGAGGTCGTGATCGGCAAGTACAAGACACTGCGAACTCTCGCCAGCGGCACCGCCGTGAAGCGCGACACCGAAGTCGCAGGCACAGCGGACAACGCCTGAACCCGGCGACGCGACCAGCGCGCGTCACAGTAGACTTGCAGAAGAGTATGGAGACCGCAATCGAGTCGCAGGTGAGCCAAGGCGTCAACTGCAATCCCGGCGAGGTCATCGTCACAGATAACCTGTGGAAGACCTACGTCATGGGCGAGCAGGAAGTCCATGCCCTGCGGGGCGTGAACCTGCGCATCCGTTACAACGAGTACGTCGCAATTATGGGTCCGTCGGGTTCCGGCAAGAGCACGCTGATGAACCTGATCGGCTGCCTCGACTCACCCTCGCAGGGTTCCTATTGCCTGAACGGCCACGACGTCTCTCGACTCAGCGATGATGAACTCGCGCGTATCCGCAACAAGGAAATCGGCTTTGTCTTTCAGACATTCAACCTGCTGGCCCGCGCCACGGCCCTGCACAATGTCGAGCTGCCGCTGATCTACAACGGCACAGGCTCCGCGGCCCGCATCGAGCGCGCAACGGCTGTGCTGGAATCGGTCGGCCTGGGTACGCGTATGCATCACAAACCCAACGAGATGTCCGGCGGACAGCGCCAGCGTGTCGCCATTGCGCGCGCCCTGGTCAACTCACCCTCGATCATCCTGGCGGACGAACCCACCGGCAATCTTGATTCCAGGACCGGCATCGAGATCATGGAGCTGTTTGAAAACCTGCATCGGCAGGGCAACACCATCGTGCTGGTAACGCACGAACCGGATATCGCGGAGCACGCTCATCGCGTCGTCACCATCCGCGACGGGGTCATCGCCAGTGATAACCCTTCGCCCCGCAGGATCGTAACTTCATAAGACACTGGTCAAGAGTGATGCGACCCCTCAAGGCTGGCGGCCGTCTAAACGGCAGCATGCTCTTTGGCCTTGCCATGTTCCTAAAGCACCCGGCGCGATGCGTCTTGGCCGGTGTGTTCATGTCACTGCTCCCGCTCGCGGCGCGTGCGCAGGCCGGCGGCCGCTTCGATCTTTCCGGCCCCAGCATTGACGTCCATGTGCAGCGCGGCACACGTTCACTCCCCATCGCCATGGTGCCGAACTTGCTGCCCGGCGACCATTTGCTGATCCATGCCGATCTGCCGCCAACGCAGTCCGTAAAGCTGCTGATGGTTGTTGCGTTTCTTCGCGGCAGCACCAATCCCCCGCCCGCTGATTGGTTCACCCGCATCGAAACGTGGGACAAGAAGACGCGTGCGGAAGGCGTAACCGTGACTGTGCCGGATGAGGCACAGCAGGCACTCGTCTTCCTCGCGCCGGACACCGGCGGCGGCTTTGCCACGTTGAAGTCTGCTGTCGTGGGCCGTCCCGGCCTGTTCGTCCGCGCAGCCCAGGACCTCAATGAAGCGTCGTTCGAGCAGGCACGTATCGAGCGGTACCTGCAGGCCATTCGGCGCGTTCCAGCGGGTTCACCGGCAGAGCTGCTGGACCACTCGCACAAGCTTGCCGCCACGCTCAACCTGAAGCCGAACGAAGACTGCTTCAAGCGTCCCGCAGACCAGCAGCTTGCCTGCCTGCGCCAAACCGGTACGCAGGTGCTGCTGGATGACGGACATGGTCAGACGCTCGCTTCCATGATCACCAACGGTGATTCCGCCAACCTGATCGGCGCGGTCGCGGGCACACCGATGGCGACCAGCGGCAGCGCAGGCGTTTACTCCGCCTACGTGGGCACGGTGATTGACCTTGTGCGGCTGATGAGCGGCCTGCACACGGCGCATTTCCAGTACATTCCAGCTATCGCCTTCCCTGACGAAGAGGCGCTGAACCTTCGGCTGAACACGCCGCCATCATTCAACAATCCCAAGTCGGTCATCGTAGTGGCTCTGCCTTCGGTGCAGGCATCCGTGCCGCCCCCGCTGCGGCTGCAGGACCCAAACCACGTGTCGTGCCTCCTGCAGCCCTCCATGGTGCTGCCGCTGGAGGGCGCTCCGCTGGTCTTTGCTACCAGCTTTGCCCATGACCTGGTTCTCCACCTCAACAACGGTGCCGTCGATGGCAAGACCGATCTGCCGATGGTGCCGGATGCCTACGATGGCGGCCTTGTGCTGAGCACGGGCAGCGCATCACGCAAGCCTCTTCCCACAGCCGCTCCTGAAGCACGGGACGCCGGCAGCAGCCCTCTGTCCGCGCCACCCGCAGCGAAGGAACCGCAGGCCGCGAACAAGGAGACCGAAGCTGCGGCTCCGGTTGCGCTCACATCAAGCGACACCACAGGCGAAGTGCTCATCACGGGAACCTTGCGCGGATCGTGGGGCTTCGACGCATTTGAAGGTGTGACTGTTCCGCTGCAACGCCGCATCGGAACCGGCTGGCAGGCCGTGGTGCATGGCGATCTGATTGCCGGCCGGGCAAATCAGCTTGCGCTGCACGCCGACGGCACCGCCTGCGCCTCGCAGATCGAGCTCGACGCTCCGGGTGACCACCAGCGGCAGCTGACATGGCACCCGGCAGCCGACGCGCACACACCGGCGATCGCTCGTCCGCTCGAGATCAAATTGCCCCTGGAAAGTGCGACGCCCGGCAGTCTCGGCCTGCGCGTTCACCAGTTCGGCACCGACGCAGTCGACAAGGTGGCAATCACCGCCTACTCCGATCGCACGCGGCTGCAGGCCCTGCACATGCACGCGGGCGACAGCCTGGCGACGTTGACCGGGAGCGGCCTCAGCGAGGTGCGCTCCGTGAAGCTCGGTGACACCGAGTACAAGCCGGCCCCGGAGCAAGCCGGCGACAAAGAGTTGCGCATGCTCGCAACTGCAGCGAAAAACACTCAGCCGCACACGCCCGGTGCAGCAGGCGCAACCGGCACAGCGGAGGCGACACTTGCGGATGGCCGCGTAGTCCCCGTTCCCTACGTTGTGGATGCCGCAAGACCCTCGGTGCAGATGCTCACGGTGACGCCTCACGTGGAGGCGAGCACGAGCGTTCCTTTGACGCTCGGCGGCAAGAGCGATCTGCCGCTGGACGCACGCATCACCATTGCTCTGCGGTCGGCATCACCCGCGCGTTTTCCTCGCGGCGAGAAGATCGAGATTGCCCTGACGGATGGTTCACTGCACACGTCGCTCAACGTTGCCGACGGCTCGCTCGTCCTGCAGGATGCGCACACGGCGCTCGCATTCGTTTCTCCCGCCAAGAGCTTCGGCCCATCCGCCTTCGGTCCGTTGCAACTGCGTGCGGTCGCGGAGGACGGGACCGCTGGAGACTGGCTGCCGCTCGGCACCCTGGTGCGAACACCAGCGATCGCCAGCGTCACGTGTCCTCGCGCTACGCCGCACTCTGCAGGAAAGCCAGACCCTGCGAAGCCTGATGACCCCACCGCCACAGACAGTACCGTTCTGCCCTGCACGTTGATCGGACGCGATCTATTCCTGATTGACTCCATCGCCAGTGACAGCAGCTTCAGCGGCGCGGTTCCGGTGGCGCTTGGCTTTGCAGGCGAAACGGTTGCGGTGCCGCGGCCGGCCGACGGCCACACACTCTACCTGAAACTGCGCGATGATCCTGAGGCTACCGCCTCCATCCCGGTTAGCTCTGCCAATGCGAACTCTCCGCGTCGCAACACGACACCACCGCAGACACCGTCCACGCCGCAGACCACCGCGCCTCCGGTTGCCCAGTAGACGAGAGCCGGTGACGCCTCAAGTCTTGAACACGGAGTGCACGGTGTGCACACGGAGGTCACGATGTCGTGAACTCCGTATTGTTCTTTGGAACGTAGCGCTACAGGTGATCGGTGACATGCGGCGCAGCCAGCCCCAACTGCACGCGGCTGTGCTTGCGGCTGTAGAAGAAGTACACGACAAGACCGATAAGCAACCATCCGAACAAACGGATCCAGTTCGCCGTACCGAGCTTGTACATCATGTAGCCGTTGAAGAGCACGCCCATCACAGGCACGATCGGCACAGGCCAGACCAGCGGCGCGCGGAATGGGCGCACGCGGCCGGGGTCGCTGCGGCGCAGCATGACCACCGCCACGCAGACAATGACAAACGCGAACAGTGTGCCAATGTTCACCATCTTGCTGATGTCGTCGATCGGTGTCACGGAACCCACAATCGCGGCAAGCACGCCCGCGAGGATCGTCGCCTTCCACGGTGTGCGGAAGCGCGGGTGAATGTCGCCGAAGAAGCTCTTCGGCAGCAGGCCGTCCTTTGCCATCGCATACAGCACGCGCGACTGCCCAAGCAGCATCACCAGCATGACCGACGTCAGACCGGCGATAGAGCCGATAGTGACCACGTCAGCCGCCCAGCCAACCTTGTACTCCAGGAAGGCGCGGACGAGCGGCGCCTCGATGTTGATGGAAGGCCACGGAATCATGCCGGTCAGCACGGCCGCAATCGCGATGTACAAGATCGTGCAGATGGACAGCGAAAGGATCATGCCGATCGGCATGTCGCGCTGCGGATTCTTCGCTTCCTGCGCCGTCGTTGAGACAGCGTCGAAGCCGATGTACGAGAAGAAGACCAGGCCTGCCGCAAGCCCGATGCCACCCATGCCGAACGGCGCAAAGGTATGCCAGTCGTTACCCCAGTTCGCGCGATTCACATAGTGCGAGCCGAGCCCGATGACGAACAACACAACAGCGAGCTTCAGGATGACGATGCCTGCATTGAACTTTGCCGATTCCTGGATGCCGATGACGAGGATCGCGGTGATGATCAGAGCGATCAGGAACGCCGGCAGATTGAAGCCAATCTCCACGCCGAAGACACGTGGCGCATTCAGCAACGCATGTGCCTGCGCCACCAGGGCCGCCGAAGGATGCGCCATCAAGTTCGCAAGCGCAGAGCTGAACGGCAGCGTGCCTGGCAGCAGATCAGGACTTGTCTGCGCCAACGAGGCGCGCGACACGCGCTCCAGCGCCGTGCGCAGACCGGTCCAGTGATCGTACGCAAGCCACAGTGGAAACCTCAGATGGAAGATCGCAAGGAACTCGACGAAGTTATTCGACCATCCTGAAGACACGGTGCTGGCGCCCATCGCGTACTCGAGCGTCAGGTCCCACCCGATAATCCATGCAATCAGTTCGCCGAGCGTGGCGTACGCGTAGGTATACGCCGAACCTGCCAGCGGAATCATCGCGGCAAACTCCGCGTAGCAGAGCCCTGCAAACGCGCATCCCAGGCCAGACAACACGAACGCCAGCATCAGCGAAGGTCCCGCAGAGTGCGCACCGATACCCGACAGCACGAAGATACCCGCGCCGATCACGGCGCCGATGCCGAGCATCGTCAACGACACCGGGCCGAGCGAACGCTGCAGAGAGTGTTCGCCCTCTTCGTGCGACTCTGACATCAGCGATTCCATGGACTTCTTTGCGAATAGGTCAGCCATGCGGGTGCGGTACTCCTTCGAGAAGGTCAGCGATCGGTCGTTCAGACAGGTTAACTAGGGTGCGACCGCATGCGTTTCGGCCTTCCCTCTCCAAAGGAAGTAGACGGGAACGCCAAGCAGCACGATCACCAGTCCAGGCCAGGTGTATTGCGGTTTATAGCGTAAGAGTACAACACAGATGAAAGCCGCCATCACGATGTACACCGCGGGCAGCACGGGGTAACCGATCGCGCGGTAAGGGCGATCCGCATCCGGGCGCGTGCGTCGCAGGATGAACAGGCCGGCGATCGTCAGGATGTAGAAGAGCAGCACCGCAAAGATCACGTAATCCAGCAACTGCCCATAACTGCCGGAAAGACACAGCAGGCATGTCCACGCCCACTGCACCCACAGGCTGACAACGGGCGTGCGGCTCTTTGGCGAGAGCCTGCCAGCAGCCTTGAAGAAGAGACCGTCCTGGCTCATCGCGTAATACACGCGGGCGCCCGCCAGCAGCATGCCGTTCGCGCAGCCAAACGTCGAGACGAGGATCGCCAGCGCCATGATGCGTGCGCCATAGCCGGCGAATGCCTGCTCCATCACTGCGGTTGCAACACGATCCTCGCTCGCAAACTGGATGCCGCGGGCAACGATGCTTGTGCCGTCAGGCGAACCATGCAGCGGGAGCACCGCAAGGTAGATGAAATTGCAGCCGATGTACAACAGCAGCACCACACCCGTTCCAAGCGCCAACGACAACGGCAGGTTGCGCCGGGGATTCTGTATCTCACCCGCGGTAAACGTCACGTTGTTCCACGCATCGCTTGAGAACAGCGAACCAACCTGCACAACGGCAATGATGGTCAGAAAGCTGACCATCGCCGTCGGCCCGCCGACGCCGACGGTCACCGGATGCAACGTGTACAGACCCGCATCGCGCCAGAAGTTTCCCCCGGCAAAGTTCGCGGCGATGGCCGAGGCATTCTTTGCCGCCAGGCCGAGCACCACCACCATCAGCAGCGCCACCACCTTGGCTGACGTGAACACATTCTGGATCAGCGCGCCCAGCCGCACACCCATCGTGTTCAGCAGCGTGAGCAACGTCAGAATGACGATGGCCGCGAGGTTCGCCGTGCTCAGGCCAACCTCCATGTTGCCCAGCACCATCGGCCCGATGGCCACGGGCGGCACATGCGCAATGTGCCACAGCCAGTGCGTCGCGGAAACTGACGGAAAGAACACGCCGAGAAACTTGCCGAACGCGACGCCCACCGCAGCAATCGTTCCAGACTGGATGACGAGGAACAGCGTCCATCCATACAGAAAGCCCCACATGGGCCCGAGTGCCTCGCGCAGGTAGACGTACTGGCCGCCGGCCTTCGGCATCATCGCCGCAAGCTCGCCATAACTCAACGCGGCGATGATCGTCATCACAGCCGTTACCAGCCAGGCCGCGATCAGCAGCGCGGGCGAACCCACGCCGCGCGACATGTCAGCCGAGACGATGAAGATGCCCGAGCCGATCATGGAGCCCATGACAATCGCCGTCGCCGAGAAGAGGCCAAGCCCCTTGACGAACTCCGGCGGTTGCGTCTGATCGGGTGAGGTCAGGTGATTGGACACGTGTTGCTATGTTGTAACAGTTCGGATCACGCTTGGGCCAATCCGTTGTCGCGGCAATGTTTCTATCGCCGAACCACCGCGTGACCACGTACTGTTCTCTGGGAAAAGTTGTCAATGCGGAGTCAGTCATGAAGAAACTAGCAATGTTCGTTCTAAGCGCTGCTGCGCTGACTGCATCTGCCCAGCAGCTCAGCGTGGCCGGTAAGTGGACCGTCACTCTCGATGTCTTCGGCACGCCTACAACCTGGGGCCTCACTCTGCAGCAGCAGGGCAGCCATATCTCGGGTGATTATGCCGGAGACAAGCTGGAGGGCAGCATCAAAGACGGCAAGGTCACGTTTCATGCGAAGGACCCGGGCGGAGACGGCTATGAGGACTTCACCGCGACCGTTGCGAGTGACCGCATGACGGGCACGATGGTGTGGGCTCAGAACGCCAGCGTCTCCCACCCAACGACGCACACCTTCACTGCGGTTCGCAGTGTTCCTGCCGTTGCATCCACTGCACTACCGCAGACGCACGAGTTCACTCCGACCATCTTTCGCCGTGAGTTCTCCTCGCACTACGAGCCGGTGCTGACCATCAACCCCGGCGACACGATCCACACGTGGACGGTCGATGCAGGTGGTTACGATCCTTCCGGTACGCCGCGTTCGCTGGGCGGAAACCCGCAGACCGGGCCGTTCTACGTGAACGGCGCGGCACCCGGCGACACCCTCGTCGTACACATCTCGAGGCTGAAGCTCAATCGTGACTGGGCGATCAGCACCGATGGCATTGTTCCCCGCGCCAACACTCCCGCGCTCGCCGGTAAATCGCAGAACAAATCCGGGCAGATCCGCTGGCACCTCGACCTCGCGAACGGCACCGCGTCACCCGAGAAGCCTGGGCCGCACATGACGCACTACGCGGTTCCCGTAAGACCCATGCTGGGATGCGTCGCCGTTGCGACCGACCCAAGCGGTCCGGCACCACGCACCGGTGATTCCGGAGGCTATGGCGGCAACATGGATTTCAACGAGATCACCGAAGGCGCAACGGTCCTGCTCCCCGTCCGCGTGCCCGGCGCACTGCTCTATTTCGGCGATGCTCACGCTGTCCAGGGCGACGGCGAAACGACGGGCGACGCCCTCGAGACTTCCATGGACGTCACCGTGACGGTCGAGGTCCGGCACGATCGGCGGATCTCCGGTCCCATGGTCGAAAACGCAACCCACATCATGGCAGTCGGCCTCGACGGCTCACTCGATACTGCCTTCCAGGACGCGACGGAGAGCATGTATCAGTACCTCTTCGCGGAATACAGCCTGACTCCGCAGGAGTTCGCCATGGTCCTTGGCACCGCCTCCGAGTACAAGATCAGCGAAGCCGCCGACCGCAACGCCGGCGTCGTCCTGAAGATGGCGAAGAGCAAGCTCAACACACTCAACAGGCCGGCAGCGCCGGGCGAACCTGACCCAAGCATCCCAACCATCTCGCACTGACCGTGAACTTAGCTTGAAGCAAGCCCACGCAGAAATTGCGCAGCAGCATTGCCCGGCTCTCCATCCAGCAACGCCGAGATGACTGCTACAGCATCCGCCCCGGCCTCAAGCACCGAAGGCGCCGTCGCCGGAGAAATCCCGCCGATCGCAACCAGCGGCTTGCGAGTAAGCGCACGTGCCGTGCGCACGCCTTCCATGCCTACGACCGGCTGAGCATCCGACTTGGTGCCGGTGGCGTACACCGGACCAATGGCGATATAACTCACCGTTTCTGCGTCGGCAGCGAGTACCTGCTCTGAGTCATGCGTTGAAAGACCCACGATGGGATCCGGACCGATCAGTTCCCTTGCCCTCCGCACACCTCCGTCGCCCTGCCCGATGTGTACGCCGTCGAACCCTGAGGCGGTAAACAGATGCACGCGGTCATTCAGGATCAGCGTAGCGCCGGCCCCGGCGAAGTGATCGCGCAAAGCCAGCGCGGTTCGCAGCACCTCGGCGTCGGTAGCCTGCTTATCCCGGTACTGGATGAGCCGGATACCCGCCGTCTTCCACGCCTCCGCTACGGCCAGCAGCCCCAACCCGCGACGCGCGCAGCTTCCCGCATCAAGGATTGCGTATAACCGGGCCGGTGAAAAGTATCGTGTCATGCAGGACCTGAGCTGTTCGATGCAACTAAACCCATCCCCCTTCGACCGTCCACCTGCGGCGGTTCTGGGAGAGAGTGGCTGGTGAAGCGCCTCACGATAGGTGCCTGGCGAGTGATCGTGAGATATCATCACCACGAGCCGGATATGAACTCGAATCGCAAAATGCTTCACGAGAAGATCGACACACTCGGCGTGGAACAGATCGCTGAAGTAGAAGATTTCGTAGAGTTTCTTCGTCTGCGGAGCGAGGACCGCGCGTTGTTGCGCTCTGCCGCCGAACTGAGCACTCCGGTCTTTGCTGCGGTCTGGAATAATGACGAAGACGACTCCTACGATGCCCTTTGAGTTCGGCGACATTGTTCTCGTCCGATTCCCGTTTACCAACCAGACGGCCTTCAAACAAAGACCGGCAGTGATTGTGAGCAGTCGCGAATACAGTCTCGCGAAGCGAGATGTGGTGATCGCAGCAGTCACGAGCCAGATCCATACACCCCCCAGCTTCGGTGAATGCCGGATCAATCAGTGGCAGGCCGCACATCTGTTAAAACCATCAGCGATCAAGCCGGTCTTCGCCACCGTCGAGCAAGCCCTCATCTTAAGGTCTTTGGGTGCTCTTGAAGCGATTGATAAGGCCGCACTACGTGCACTTCTGGCGCTGATCCTCAGCTAGCGTCCTTCGCGTTCTGCTTTCAAACTCCGGTAGGTTCTTCGGCGGCTTCAGCCTTCTTGCGCTGGGCCTCGCGCTCGAAGAAGCGTTCCATGAACTTGGTGTCGAAGTCGCCGCGACGGAACTCCGCATCGGCAAAGATCTTCTGCTGCAGTGGGATCGTCGTGTAAATGCCTTCGACCACGAACTGGCTCAAGGCGCGCTGCATGCGGTTCATCGCCTCTTCGCGGTCTTTGCCGTGGCAGATCACTTTGGCGATCATGGAGTCGTAGTACGGCGGTACGACGCCTTCGCTGTACTGGGCTGTATCCACGCGCACACCATTGCCGCCGGGCACGTTGAACGCCGTGATCTTGCCGGCGGACGGTGTGAACTTCTCCGGATGCTCGGCGTTGATGCGGCACTCGATGGCGTGACCGCGAATGGCTGGACGCTCCGGCACGATGTCCATGAGCCTTTCGCCTGCCGCGATGCGCAGTTGTGCCTTCACCAGGTCGATGCCGGTGACTGCCTCGGTCACGGGATGCTCCACCTGGATCCGCGTGTTCATCTCGATAAAGTAGATCTGACCGTCTTCATCCATCAGGAACTCGATCGTGCCCGCGTTCCAGTAGCCGATCTCGCGCAGCGAGCGCTCGATCACACCGCCCAGCCGCGTGCGCTGTTCCGGCGTGATCTGCAGCGATGGCGCCTCTTCGATCAGCTTCTGGTGCCGGCGCTGAATGGAGCATTCGCGCTCACCCAGGCTCATCACGTTGCCGTGCTCGTCCGCCAGCACCTGGAACTCGATGTGACGCGGGCGCTCGATGAACTTCTCCATGTAGAGGTCGCCATTCGCAAACGCGTTCAGCGCTTCCGTGGACGCCTGGTTGTAGAGGCTGGGCAGCTCGTCCGCGGTGCGGCAGATGCGCATGCCGCGTCCGCCGCCGCCGGCAACCGCCTTCAGGATGACCGGAAAGCCGACCGACTTCGCCCACGTGAGCGCCTCGTCCACGCCTCCGATCACACCGTCAGAGCCCGGAAGAATCGGCACGTTGGCCGCCTTCATGGTCTGGCGCGCGGTGGACTTCTCGCCCATCATGCGCGTCACTTCGGGGCGCGGACCGATGAACTTGATGTTGCTGGCGCGGCAGACTTCGGCGAAATTCGCGTTCTCGCTCAGCAGACCGTAACCGGGATGGATCGCGTCCACATCCGCGATCTCGGCTGCCGAGATGACCGCCGGCACATTCAGGTAGCTCTCCGCGGAGCGCGGCGGACCGATGCAGATCGCTTCATCCGCAAATTTCACATGCAGGCTGTTGCGATCGGCTTCAGAGTAGACGGCAACCGTGCGGATGCCGAGTTCGCGGCATGCGGAGATGACGCGCAGCGCGATCTCACCGCGGTTCGCTATAAGGACCTTCTTGAACATCGTTACCGTGGCCTCACCGCAAACAGCGGCTGACCGTACTCGACCGGCTGGCCGTTCTTCGCGATGATGCGGACAATCTCGCCGCTCACATCGCTCTCAATCTCATTCATCAGCTTCATCGCTTCCACGATGCAGAGAACCTGGCCGACTTCCACGGTATCGCCCACCTTCACGAACGCCGCGGAACCCGGCGCGGAGCTTTCGTAGAACGATCCGACAATCGGCGATTTCACCTCGTGCAGCGTCTCTTCCACGGGAGCTGCCGCGGCTGCGTGCACTGGCACGGGCGCCGCAACCATCTGGGGAGCAATTGGCGCATTTGACGCGGTCAGATGGTGCAATTGAGACGCATCAAACACCGGAGGAACAGGCGCTGCCGACGCGAATTTCAGACGAACATGCTGCTCGCCGCGATGCAGATCAAACTCCGCGATGTTGTTCTCTCGAAGGAACTCGACCAGTTCCCGGAGCTCCTGCATATCTTTCTGTTCCATCATCGTCCTTCTGGGAAATCGTTCAGAGTTCCAGCCAGCCCTTGTGCACGGGAGTGAGAACCTCGGCTCCCGTGTCGGTCACCAGCACCATATCTTCGATGCGAACGCCGAAGCGGCCCGGCAGGTAAACCCCGGGTTCGATTGTAATCACCATTCCGGCTTCCAGCTTCGTCTTCTGCGCTTTGGCCACGCGCGGACCCTCATGGATCTCAAGCCCGACACCGTGACCGGTGGAGTGGCTGAACTGTTTCGCCCAGCCTGCGGCACGCAGGATTGACCGCGCGGCATCGTCCACCGCGTCACACGTTACGCCCGCGCGCACCGCCGCAACCGCTGCCTGCTGCGCTGCCAGGACCGCCTCGAACACCTCACGCTGCTCGGCCCAGCGCGCCCGGTGCTTCGACGGAATGGCTCCGTCGCCGAAGCCGAACGCCACAGTCCGCGTCATGTCGGAGCAGTAGCCTTCCAGCACGATGCCGAAGTCCAGCGTCAGCAGATCGCCCGGCTTTACGGCTGCTTCAGTCGCGTGGGCATGCGGCATACCGCCGCGCTCGCCCGCCGCGACGATGGTCTCGAAGCTCATCGCTTCCGCGCCCGCCAGCCGCGCGCGATGCTCCAGTTCCACTGCGATGTCGCGCTCCCGCATGCCGGCTTCCATCCACGACAGCAGGCCTTCGTACAAGGAACAAGTCAGCGCGGCGGCGCGGCGCATGCTGTCCGCTTCAGCGCTGTCCTTCACCGCACGGAGGCCCGCCACCGCGCCGTCAAGCGGACGGAAGAAGGCAGCCGACGCGCCGGCGGAGCGAGCCGCGGCCCGCATGGACGCGAGCGTTGCCACCGTGGTGTGGGAGCGGTCGAAACCGCAGGCGGCGGCACCGCTCTTCGCCGCGTACGCGCAGGCTTCTGCCAAAGCAGACTTTGCAGCGATGCGCACGGACGCTCCCTGCACCTGCTGCCTGGCCTGAGCGGTGTAGCGACCATCGGTGAACAGTCGGGCGCCTGCACGCGTCCCGGCAAGCACCACCAGAGCTGCGTTGGAGCCGGTAAAGCCGGTCAGGTAGCGCACGTCCTGCAGGTCCGTCACCAACAGCGCGGGCATCGACTTGCCGCGCAGTGCATCGACCAGGTTCCGCAGACGTGTGCGCGTGTCCATCCTCACAGAATACGGCAGCACGGGCGCCAGACCGCTATCATGGTGTATGCCATCCCTGGAGCGCGCCCGCCAACAGCTTACGCGCCGCCGCTTTCTTGCCGGGCTCGGCGTGACAGCGGCGACGCTCAGCCTGTACTCCGGCGAACTGGAGCGGCACGCGCTCACGACGGTTCGCCAGACGGTGCGTGTAACGAACCTGCCGACGGCATTTCACGGCTTCACGATCGCGCAGCTCAGCGACTTCCACTTCCGTGACTTCGACGAACCTTACTTCATCGAGCACGCCGTGCAGCAGCTCAACCTGCTGAAGCCTGACCTCGTCGCGCTGACCGGAGACTTCATTACCGCGAACCGCGTTCCCGGCTCCCACCGATCGGCCGCCGCCGACGCGAACGACTGCGCCAGCATCCTGTCTGGGATCCACTGTCCGCTGCGTTTCTCCACGCTGGGGAATCACGACACGGTTGACCCAGCCGGCGTTTTGCAGGCGCTGCGGACTCACGGCCTGAACCCGCTGGACAACGAGCACCTGGCGATCGACCGCGGCGGCGATCGGCTCTGGGTCGCCGGCATCGCAGACGCGTACTTCGACGTTCCGAACCTGGCGTTAGCGATGCCCAGGCGCAGGCCGTCCGAGCCGCTGATCCTGCTGGGTCACGAACCGGACTTTTGCGACACCGTTGCGCAGTATGCTCCGGTGGACCTGATGCTCGCCGGCCACACCCACGGCGGCCAGGTGCGCCTGCCGCTGATGCCGCCGCTCTTCCTGCCAGGCATGGGAGTCAAGTACGTGCACGGCCTCTTTCGGCTGCGCGGCAACAC
>CAZZVI010000029.1:0-24405 GCA_964657335.1 uncultured Terriglobus sp. | reverse complement strand
CAGGCGCGGGATGTGGAGTTTGTTGCAAACAATCCCGGCGACTGGATGCTGCACTGCCACATGCCGCACCACATGATGAACCAGATGAGTTCGACGGTGATGGGAACGCCCACGACCAACGGCGCACTGTCGCAGAAGAAAAACATGAAAGCGATGCAAGCCATGAACGACAGCATGCAGACCGGCACGCCGCGCATGAGCAGCGAGCAGATGCAGGGCATGATGAGCATGGACATGAGCGGCAAGGCAATGGCCGAGCAGGATCGCAACATCGCTCCAAACGCAAGCGAGGTACCGAACTTCCCGCAGGACGGCTACATGGAAGGCCCCATGATGAACATGGAGCACACGGCGATGCTGCAGCGGCCTGAAAACTACGGCCTTCGTCCCGGATGGAGCAGCAGCATGCAAGGCATGATGACGTTTGTGCGCGTGCTGCCGCCGGACCTCTATGAGACAGTGATCGCGAAGATGCGCGACGCAAAGCGCGCCAACGATCCTTACGCGTCGCTGCTCAACGCGAGCGGGAGGACGGCATGAAAATCCCTTGCGTAACGAAGTTAACCATCACTGCCGCGATGCTTCTCTCTGCCTTCGCAGCGAGCGCACAGATGGACAGTATGCCCGGCATGCAGATGGATCATGACCGGCAGCCCAGCCAGTCCAACACGAGCGTCCCGAGTCGTGACACGCTCCACCTGCAGGAAGCAGAGAATCCCATGCAGCACACGGGCGAAGACATCCCCGCGCCGGAGTTACTGGCCGATGCAGCCAAACGCACACCGATCGCGTTACAGCAGTTCGAGGATTGGGCGAAGCAGAACAATCCCACCTTGAAGCAGGCCGCGGCGATGGAGGAGCGCAGCAAACAACAAGGCCGCCAGGCCGGCCTGCCGCCGAACCCCACGATCGGTTACAGCGGCGAGCACATCCGCGGAGGCAGCTATCACGGCGGCGAAGAAGGCGCGTTTGTGCAGCAAACCATCGTGCTGGGGGGCAAGCTTGGCCTGCGCCGCGAGGTCTACAGCCGGCAGGCCGCAGCGGACAAGATCGGCGTCGAGGAACAGACCTCTCGCGTGCGAGCAGATGTGCAGCGCAGCTTCTATCGTGCTCTTGCCGCGCAGGCAACGGTGGATGTGCGGCGCAGGATGCTTCGCCTTGCCGCGGATGCGGTCGAGACGGCGCACCATCTCGCAAACCTTGGCCAGGCCGATGCGCCGGACGTTCTTCAGGCCGAGGTGGAATCGGAGCAGGCAAAGATCGATTACGTTGACGCGCAGCGTGCCTATCTGCAGCAGTTCGCAATGCTCGCAGCGCTTTGCAATCAAACGTCGCTGCCTGTAAGTCTCCTCGCGGGTAATCTCGAACAGGTCCCCGATCTGAACGCGGAAGCAGCAGTGGCGAAGCTGTTGGATGAAAGCCCCACGGTGCAACGTGCCCAGCAGGACGTCGTGGTGGCCGATGCGCGCCTGAAGCAATCCAGACGCGAAGCTGTGCCAAACCTCACCGTGCAGGCGGGCGAGTGGTACAGCGGAGAGCGGCTCGACGGCACCAACAAACCCGCGGGCTGGATGAGCTTCGCCCAGGCGGGTGTGGAGATCCCGCTATGGAACCGCAATCAGGGGAACACAGCCGCAGCAAAGGCCGACGTAAGCCGGGCGCAGGCCGACGTCGCACGCACACGACTCTTACTCACGCAGAGTGCCGGGTCGCTGGCGCAGGGCTATCTCGCGTCACGCTTCCAGGCGGAGCGCTACCGCACGCAACTGATCCCGAGGGCGCAACGAGCGTACGAGCTGTACGGTATGAAGTATCAGCAAATGGCCTCGGCATACCCCCAGGTGCTCACATCGCAACGCACGCTGTTCAACCTGCAGATCGCCTACCTGCATGCGCTTGAGGCTGAATGGATGAACGTAGTCAGCCTGCAGAACTACACGTTGCAGGGCGGACTGGAAAGGCCGATGACTTCCACCGGCGGCATGCAGAGCATGTCTGCAGGAGGTAGCGAATGAGTACGCTGCTGCCCATCCTCGAAGAGACAAAGCACAAGGACCCGGTGTGCGGCATGATGGTTCTGCCGTCGAAGGCCGCTGGTTCGTCCGAATACGAGATGAAACAGTATTACTTCTGCGGCAAAGGCTGCCTTGCGAAGTTCGAGGCCGATCCGAAGAAATACTTCTCGCCTGCTCCTGTCGCAACTCCAACAGAAGGAGAACGAGCCGTCGAATACATCTGCCCGATGGACCCTGAGGTGAGCCAGATGGGTCCTGGCAGTTGTCCCAGGTGCGGCATGGCACTGGAGCCCGCGACGGTCACGCTGCCGACACGCACCGAGTACACCTGCCCCATGCATCCTGAGATCGTGCGTGACCAGCCTGGAGCCTGCCCGAAGTGCGGCATGGCATTGGAGCCGCGCGAAGTCACCGGGGACGAAAGCAATCCTGAGCTCGACGACATGACACGCCGGCTCTGGATCGCTGTGGCGCTTGCCCTGCCTCTGTTAGCTGTGATGATTTCAGAGATGCTGCCTGCGATGCCATTGCAACATCTGTTTCCTGCAAGAACGCTGGGCTTGCTTGAGTGTCTGTTCGCAACGCCGGTTGTGCTCTGGTGCGGATGGCCGTTCTTCGTGCGCGCGTGGCAATCCGTCAGGAATGTCAGCGGCAACATGTTTACGTTGATCGGTCTTGGTACGGGCGTCGCCTATGCGTACAGCGTGCTCGCCACGTTCGATCCGCAGCTCTTTCCGGAGACCGCTCGCGATGCTCATGGCGTGCTCGCGCTGTATTACGAACCGGCCGCGGTCATCGTGACGCTGGTGCTGCTTGGACAGGTGCTGGAACTGCGCGCGCGCAGCCGCACCGGATCCGCGTTGCGCGCGCTTCTGCAACTCGCGCCCCGCACCGCACTCCGCTTGTCAGACGACGGTCACGAGGAGCAGGTGCCGCTTGACCGCGTACGCGCAGGAGATCGATTGCGTGTAAGGCCTGGCGAGAAAGTGCCGGTCGACGGTGTCGTCCTGGAGGGCTATAGCTCCGTGGATGAATCGATGGTGAGTGGCGAGCCCATGCCCGTTGAGAAAGCCGCCGAAGCGAAGGTGGTCGCGGGCACGATCAACGGCACAGGCAGCTTCATCATGCGCGCGGAGCATGTTGGTGCAGAGACCTTGCTGGCACAGATCGTGCAGATGGTGTCTTCAGCGCAACGCACCCGCGCTCCGATCCAGCGGGTCGCAGATCGTGCTGCATCGTATTTCGTGCCCGCGGTTCTGCTTGCTGCTGCTCTGACCTTCGTCGTGTGGTTCCTGGTGGGTCCGCAGCCGCGCTTCGGCCATGCGATGGTCAGCGCGGTTGCGGTGCTGATCATCGCCTGCCCATGCGCGCTCGGGCTTGCCACGCCGATGGCGATCATGGTGGGCACAGGGCGCGGAGCGGGCATGGGCATCCTGTTTCGTGATGCAGTGTCGCTCGAGCGATTCGGCAAAGTGAACGCGCTGCTGATCGACAAGACCGGCACGCTGACCGAAGGCAAGCCAAGCGTCTCTGCGGTTCTCGCGCAGCCAGGCTTCAGCAACGATGAGGTGCTTCAACTCGCCGCCAGCCTGGAGCGCGCGAGTGAGCATCCGCTGGCTGCAGCAATGGTGCGCGCTGCGAACGAACATGGTTTGCCGATGCTCGAGGTGCAGGGGTTCTCATCGCAAGCAGGCACGGGTGTCGCGGGAGACGTAAGCTCCCGGCGTGTGGTGGTTGGCAATGCCGCTGCTCTGTCCGAAGCAGGAGCAGACGTTACTTCGCTCGATTCGCTTGCAGAGGAGCATCGCTCAAAGGGTGAGACAGTCACCTTCATCTCGGTCAACGGCACTGCAGCGGGCCTGATCTGCATTGCGGATGCAATCAAGCCATCAGCGGCGGAGGCCGTTCGCGAACTGCGGGCCGCAGGTGTCGAGGTGGTGATGCTGACCGGCGACAATGCCGTGACTGCACGCTCCGTTGCAGATGGGCTGGGCATCGCATACGTCGCGGGCGTACTGCCCTCGGGCAAGGCGGACGTGGTGCAGCAGTACAAGTCGCGCGGACGCATCGTTGCCATGGCTGGAGACGGCGTCAATGATGCTCCTGCGCTGGCCGCTGCGGATGTTGGCGTTGCCATGGGTACAGGAACAGACGTAGCGATGGAATCTGCCGGCATCACGCTGCTGCGCGGCGATCTGAGAGCCGTTCTGCGCGCCCGCCAGTTGAGCCAGGCTACGGTGCGCAATATCCGGCAGAACCTCTTCTTTGCCTTCGCCTACAACGCTGTCGGCGTGCCGCTTGCCGCAGGTATCCTGTACCCGTGGTTCGGCGTGCTGCTGAGCCCGATGATCGCCGCGGCTGCCATGAGCCTGAGTTCCGTGTCGGTGATTGGCAACGCGCTTCGACTGCGGCGATAACCGATGGAGTCAAGAATATGCAGGATGCAATCACGCCGGAGCAGCAGGCGAAGATCTTTGCCGCATTGGACACTTTTCGTATCGAGCTGCCGTCATGGGGCTTTGCCAACACCGGCACACGCTTCGGCAAGTTCATTCAGCCGGCCGCCGCAACCAACATCGCGGAGAAGTTCGCCGATGCCGGCGAGGTGAACCGGCTTACTGGTGTCGCACCAACGATCGCGCTGCATGTGCTGTGGGATCTGCCCAGGGGCGAAGGCTCGGTTGCCGAGATTCGCGCGCTTGAACAACTGCATGGCATTCGGTCAGGCTCGATCAACCCGAATCTGTTTCAGGACCAGGCCTACAAGTTCGGATCGCTCTGCAACCCTGACGCTGCGGTGCGGGCAAAGGCGACGGAGCACATGATCGAGAGCGTTCGCATCGCGAAGGCACTTGGCTCACGCGATGTGTCGTTGTGGCTAAGCGATGGATCGAACTATCCCGGCTCGCAGAGCATCGCGCGGCGCATTGGTTGGCTTGGCGAAGCGCTTGCCGCGACGCATGCCGAGCTTGCACCGGGCCAGCGCCTGCTCGTCGAGTACAAACCGTTCGAGCCTGCCTTCTATCACACGGACATCGCCGATTGGGGCATGGCGTACACGCTGGCGAAGGCTGCCGGCCCGCAGGCCGCCGTGCTGGTCGATACCGGTCATCATGCGCTGGGCACAAACATCGAGCAGATCGTCGCATGGCTGCTGCACCTCGGCATGCTCGGCGGGTTCCACTTCAACGACCGCAAGTTCGCCGATGACGACCTGACGCTTGGCTCGATCGATCCCTACCAGGTCTTTCGCATCTTTCATGAAATTCACGCGCATGCGGCGGCCGGAGGCACCAGCGACATCGCCTACATGATCGACCAGAGCCATAACCTGAAGGGCAAGATGGAAGCGATGGTGCAAACCGTCGTTGCGGCGCAGGAACTGTACGCGCGGGCAGCGCTGGTGGACCAAGACAAGCTTGCGCTATTGCAGGATGCTTGCGAACTGGTCGAGGCAGAAGAGCTGTACCGCGGCTGCTTCTTCACCGATGTGAGACCGATCGTTCGCGCGTGGCGTGAATCGAAAGGGCTGCCGGCGGATCCACTAAATGCATTGAAGAGCAGCGGCTATATGACCAGGATCACCGCGGAGCGCGCAGCAAAGAACGCTGGTAGCGGTAGTTCCTACGCATAGTGCCAGGCGAAATCATTCGCGGCTGTTCACGACGCGCGTTGACACGGTGCTTTCGATTTCCTGCTATTGCGAATGGCTGCGCAATTCGTGCATCATCATGCAGGGGGAGGATCTCCATGCCCATCATCCCGCGACGCACCAGGCAGAAACAGGCGATCCGTGACTCCTTCACCAAGGCCGATCGGCCGCTGTCGCCGGAAGAAGCTCGAACGCTCTCCCAGCAGAACGTCCCGGGCCTGAGCATTGCGACGGTCTACCGCAACATCGGATCGCTGGTGGAGGAAGGCTGGCTCACGATGGTAGCCCTGCCGGGCACAACAGCGCGGTATGAAGTGGCAGGCAAACAGCATCATCATCACTTTCAGTGCAGGGACTGTGACAAGGTCTTCGAACTGAGCGGCTGTGACTTCGACGTCAAGCCGCAGTTGCCGAAGGGCTTTCGCATGACAGGCCACGAACTCTTCCTGTATGGCGTGTGTGCGGAGTGCAGGTGAACACCTGCGCGGTGTCCACCTTCTCGGTGCATCGGAAACGAAAAAGACGACTCCAGAACGGCACGGATGAGGCTGTGCCCGTCAGACGACCATCTCAGGCCCATTTCGTGCTTTTTGGTCGTGTAAAGCGAGCAGAAACGCGAAATTGAGACGTTTCAAACAGCAGCTTTCGCGGCTGACCGGGAGCGAGTCTCGTGCATTAGAAGTGGAAGGCGATCTCGCCAGTAATCGATCGAGGCGAGACATAGTGCGTTCCTGAAAACGTAGACAGGAAGTTGTACAGAGCGAACTTATTGGTGACGTTGATCGCGGTCAGGCGCGCGCCAAACTGGTAATGATCCTTCGCGAAACTCAGAATGCGATCGTCACCGACCGACATATCGAAGAGATTGCGCGGAGCGATCCTTTGCGGATTCCGATCGTCATCCTCCGTTCCAGCGGTCGGAATCTTTACCAGCTTTGAAGTAAGGCCTGCGGCATCGCAGATACTGAAGCCTGACGTTTGCGTAGCACGCATACCATCGCAGGTCAGGCCTGCCTGAAACTCTTCATCCGGTGTCAAAGCGCTCAGACTGATGGCAGGTTTGCCGTTGAGTGTTAGGGGACTGCCGTTCGCCGCAAACGAGTAATTAGAGCAGGTACTGTTCGGGTCCGTAGCGTTGTAGCAAGGCACCGCACCGGCTACAAGGCCGCTGTCGAACTTCCAGTTCATCGAGTAGTACAGGCTCTTGCGGAACGGCATCTTGTATTCGAGATGGGTCGTCTGGTTGAAGCGTTCGTCATGATCGATTCGGAATGGATAGTTGGTCCCGCCCTGCGCGATGGTCGCACCCACGCCGCCAATCTGCGGATTGAAGAACCTTGCCGTCACCGATGACATGGTGACGCGCGCTGTAAATCCTTTTACTTCCGTGAGTGCTCCAGAGAGTGTGAATCCAGGGATTTTCGAGTTCTTCCACTCGATGGGAAACGTGATGGGAGTCGCGCCCAGCACGCTGAAATCGTATGCATTGTGGGTGTACTTGGTGAGATATTCACCGCTCAAGACAAAGTGGTGACCAAAGCTCTGCTGAAGGCCGGCATGAATCTCGTTGCGGAATCCTGGTCTGAATGGCGCAGGAGTGCACGGCCCAAGAGTTTCAAAGATCGCCTGAATGACTGAGTTCAGACAGCCCTGGCTCGAGAGAACGAGGTTTTCATTGAACGGTGTCTCCTGCGTTCGGGCATACGAGGCACGCAGAACCGTCCCGGTTTTCTTGATGTTGTATGAGAGTCCAACGCGCGGCTCAGCCTGCCTGTCGATACTCAGTCCGTTGTAAAAGTCTCCGCGCCCGCCCACGTTGATCAACCAGTTGCCGGCGGTGATCTGGTCCTGCAGGTAGAGCGCGAGCTGCTTCACATCCGTGCGGCCGCTGTACGCATACAGCTTGCCGCCGCGTGTCAGATCGTAAGGCGCAAGGATCGGGTTGTAGTTGCTGCTCGCCGGATCGTTCAGCGTTGAATCCACCAGGCCAATCTGCTCGTTTTCACGGAGGAAGGTCTGTGCGTACATGCCGCCTAATTTCACGTTGTTGTGACCCTTGACGTACGACAGATCAGCTCGCAGACCAAGATTGGTCAGCGAGCGCTGCTGCGCGACGGCCTCCTGCTGGATGGGTCCGAAGTCAGCCAGCAGGTTGTTGCTCGGGTAGTAGTTATAGCTGTCGCGGCGAAGGTAAGGCGAGAAGTTGAAGATGGTCGCATCGCTGATGGTGTGCGTATAGGACGGAGCGAAATTGATAGTCTCGATCTTCGAACGCTGATCCGTGGCAGCCGGTGTCAGACCATTTGCTTTGTAGCCGAACTCCGTGTCGTAGCTGTTTGGACTCTGGAACCAGGAGCGCGTGTACTGCCCGTTGATGTGCAGCGTGCTCACGTCGCTCAGCACCCGATCATATCGGTCGAAAAGGTTCAGTTCATTCCCTTTGTCGTGATACACCGCAAACTCCGGCGCGTCCAGGAAACGACCCGATTCCAGACCGTTCGCCGCGATGAAGTTGCCCCACTTCGCTCCGCCATACGCTAAGTCGACCGCAAGGTTTGCACTTCCAAAGCTGCCGTAGGAAAGCGTCACACTACCGGTCGGCGTAGTAACGCCTTGGCCTGACCGTGTTGTGCCGACGATCACGAGGCTTGTCTTGTCGCCATATTCCGCGGGCGGAGCGCCCTCAATCACTTCCAGCGACTGGATTGCCGCGGCCGGCACTTGGTTTGAAAACACCTTGCTCTGCTGATCTGTGACCGGCTGGCCATCGATGCTGAATGAGACTTCGTTGTGATCGCCCAGGCCGTGAAGCAGGCCATTCGAATCGGCAGCTACGCCCGGCGAAAGCTCCGTGACAATCGAACTCAACTCCGACGAAGCGGACTCAACCGGCAGCCGCGCAATGGTCGAGCGGTCGATGTCGGTGTGTGCATGCGGGTCATCTTCGATCAGGTCCGACGGTGCTTCCACTTCGACAGTGGTCGAACTGCTTGCAAGCTTCAGGCTGATGGGCACCGTAACCGCAACGGGTGACGATATCTGGATGTTTCGCGTTGTAGCTGTAAATCCGCCGGCGCTTGCCGTGATGCGATAGGGATTAAACGGCAGGTTATAAAAATGGTATTGTCCCGCGGAATCGGTCGTTGTGGTTCGGCTATAGCCGCTGACAGGATTGGCGATTTCGACGGTAACACCAGGCACGATCGCGCCGGTGGGGTCCGTGATGGTGCCGCTTAGGCCGCCGGACGCGCTCTGTGCAATTGCGGAACTCGCGCCGAACATCAGGGCAACGGCGATGGCAGGTGCAACGGTATTTGGAAAGAGATAGGGATACTTCTTCACGCTTGCCTCCTGCTATGAAAACGCTTGGGAATGCGTCGCGAAACGCACTGAGCAGGTGTGAGCTATGGCCTTGCAAAACGTGTTCGACAGTCCGGCAGCACTCAACCTGCGGCAGATTCACCGAGTGGGCTGCTTGGCGGCGGCCGGCTGAACTGATCGAAGCACCAAGGCTGCAGGGCAAAGGTATGGCCTTTGGCCGGGGCCAGGTCCAGCGTCTGTTCGACCGGACGCACAGACTGGTAGCTCGCCAGCTGAGTTGCTGCTCCCAGAACACTGCACAGCGTGCACGGGCTGTCGTCGTCCGTAAGTCGGGTATACTGTCCTATCTTTACCGCTGAACTCGCCTGCGTAGCGGCGTGAGCAGGATGCAGCGACAGGCCATGCTGCAGGACAGAGTGGGCCTGCGGGACAAGGACAAGGAGCACAAGAGAGAGCAGCGCCAGCCACCGCTTCCATGGGGCCGCACAGTCGATTCTGTCTGTATGCAATCTCTCTGGTGTCTTCACGTGGCTTTTGGATAGACGATACGGCGTTATAGAAAGATGCTAACTGATATTCCGTTTGCATCAGGAAATCTGGCATTGCATGCCGCAGTCAAACAGCTTTCGCCCTTCGACTGCGTTGGACGAACCTCGGTCAGCTTGGGTGCCACTTGAGCACGAGATTCGCCGCGTAGATGATTGCGGCTCCCAGCAGGATGCAAGGCAGGAAGTACCTCTTCGAGCCGGTCGAATTCCGAAGCTCCGGCAGAAAATCTTCAGTCGCCATCTGCAGAAAAAAACCCGCGGCAAGCACAAGCAGAAACACCGACACGCGAGCCGAAACGCTCCACCAGAAGGTCAGCGCTCCGCCTAAGAGAGGCGCAAGTGCATCGGCCAGGAGAAATCCGTAGCTCAGCCGGCCGGGCTTGTTGCGTCCCGTGGTCAGGAGGACGGTGTTCATGCCGTCCCCGAGATCGTGCGCCGCAATACCGGATGCGACCGCATACCCCGCCGCATGCGACGCCGCGTAGGCTGCTCCGATGGCCATGCCATCGCGAAAGCTGTGAAAGATCAGCATGCCGGCGCCAACGCGCCGCGTGATGTGCTGCTGGCTTTTCGCGTGACTCCAACCCAACCCCAGGTGAGCGAGCCCAGCCTCCATGGCATGGAAGAGCAGAAACGAGAGCAAGGCCAACCCAAGAACGTCTGCGGCAGCGAACCCGCTTCTCGCGCCGATGGCGAGCGCCTCCGGCAGCAGGTCAAGAAACGCTGCACCTAGCAGAAGTCCGGCGCCTACCGCGATTAGGAGATAGAGGTGGCGCCTGAAACTCATCGCCACTAACCCGCCAAGAAGCGTCGAGAACACCGGAACAGTGAGGAGGGCGATCAGCACTTCGATAATGATAATACATTTGCAGTAACGCGCAGTTCAGACATTCACTTGTGAGCCGTCAAAACGACCGGACGGATCAAGCGGTGGTTTGTATTAGACCCCGCCTGACCACTAGCGGATGAAGGCTTGTAAGCCGTTGTTCAACGGTGTCGCCACCCAGACGACAAGGGTGTTCGCGCCGGCGTTCAGATTGGGGGCCAACCTCAACCCCGGCACTCATCCGGTTCACGGGGATGCTCTTGCCATTGCTTGACCGGCACGCCCAGGGTGGAACTGCCCATGGGATAGGAATAGCGGAAGAAGTTAAAGTCCGCCCGCAGTGGGCCCCACAGCCATAGCTTTCTTGCGGCGGCTCAGCACGGAGCTTCTACGCTTTCGCGCCTTTGCGCTCGCGTGGTCGATTTTGCCCCAGAAGGCTACGAAATAGTCCGCCGCGCTGATGATGGAGACGATAGTCATCCAGTAAATTGCGGTCAACGCGATGACATGGACGGGCACGAAGAACCATCCGCTACCGGTGCGCCAGCCTGGACCGACCCACCATGCGTCCCAGCCATGCGCGAGGATGGCTGCAACAACCGAAACGATCTGGATGACGGTCTTCAACTTGCCCAGTTCACTCGCATCAATGGTGAAGCCCTCGTTCGCGGCGATCGAACGCAGACCGCTGACGAGGAACTCGCGTCCGATCACGAGCACCGCGATCCAAGGCGGAACGATTGCTGGATTGAAGCTGACCAGGCAGATGTAGCCGGCAGTCACCAGGAGCTTGTCCGCAAGCGGATCAAGCAGCATGCCCATGGTGGTGATCTGGCCCCGGCGCCTTGCAAGGTAGCCGTCAAGCCCATCGGTGATGGACGCCGCGATGAACAGCCCGGACGCCAGCACCTCCTGCTCATGCCCGTGATACGGAAAGCTGCCGGAAAGCAGCCAGATGAGCACCGGCACAGAGGCGATGCGGCTCATCGTCATGGAGTTAGGCAGGTTCACGGGCGCGCCACCACGCGGTGCCCTTATTCTGACATACCTACAAGAGGAAGGTCTCTCACTGGCAGCGCCGCGGCTGTTTGTTGCTGAACGGTGAAGATGACTGACTGCGTGCGCCACAACAATGCTTTCATAGGATTCGTTTATGTCTCGAAACGGGATCGATGTGGCGTCCAGCAGAAGGTCCGGAGGCCTGCATCACACGCACCGAGTTGGACATGGTGTCCCTCATCACAACACCTAGTGGAGATCTCGAAATGGCGACAACGACGAAGTTTGAAACAACGATCAAGGCTCTCGGCGACATTACCAAGCTCAAGCCGGAGGCGGCCGTCAAGAACATTGAAGGCTGGGAAGAGTTTCTCAGCAAGCATGAGGTCGAAGGAGCGAAGAAGCTGACCACCGACCTAGACAAGCTAAAGAAGCTGCTGACGGCAGAGGAACTCGACGACACCAAGATCAAAGCCTTGATGCAGAAGCTGGGCAAGGAAACTGCTGAGCTCGCCACCCACGCTAAAGGCGCGGAAGCAGAGCACGTGAAGAAGCTCGGCACTGCCCTGCAGGAAGCCCTCTAGTCATCGTTCATCCGGAAACGAAGAGTGTCCGGGCGTCCCGTAGCGAGAGGGATCTGCTTCTCAGCTGGCTTGGCCTACATATCAGCTAAAGAGCAGGTCCCTCGCAACGCTCCGGGGTGCCGAGACACCGATTGCAGCATGCCTTAGGCGTAGATACCACGCTGTTTTGTTGTGTACGCTACGCGATCGATCGCCAGCATGTAGGCAGCGATACGGTTGTTCACTGCGTGCGACTCCGCATAGCGAATCACATCGATGAAGCTCTGGATCATGATGCGATCGAGGCGGTCGTTGACCTCATCCTCGGTCCAGAAGTAGCCCATGCGATCCTGTACCCACTCGAAGTAGCTGGCCGTAACGCCGCCGGCGTTGGCGAGGATGTCGGGCACTACGAACACGCCACTCTTTTCGAGGATGGTATCTGCTTCTGGCGTGGTCGGGCCGTTTGCTCCCTCGACGAGGATACGTGCCTTCACCGAGCCTGCATTGCGGCTTGTGATGACGTTTTCATGCGCGGCCGGGATCAGGATGTCGCATGACGTAGTCAGCAAGGCATCGCTGTTGGCCTCATCAGCACCGGCAAAGCCGCGAATGCTGCCCGTCTTGCGGCGATGCTCTACGAGAGAAGGGATATCGATGCCAGTTGCGTTGTATAGACCGCCATCCCACTCGGCAATGCCGATGATCTTGTAGCCCTTCTCGCTCAACAACAATGCGGCATTGGAGCCGACGTTGCCGAAGCCCTGGATGATGACGTCGCAATTCTGTGGTTGCATGCCGAGATAGCGAAGCGCCTGATCGCAACTGACCGAGACGCCGCGCCCAGTCGCTGCCGAGCGTCCACGCGAACCACCGATGTTGACCGGTTTACCCGTCACCACACTGGTTACCGTCTGCCGCATGTGCATGCTGTAGGTATCCATGATCCACGCCATTGTCTGCTCGTTGGTGTTGACGTCCGGGGCGGGCACGTCTTTTTCCGGGCCGAAGACATCGATCATCTCCGCCGTGTAGCGGCGGGTCATGCGCTCCAGTTCGCCCTGGCTCATCTTCTTCGGGTCGCAGATCACCCCGCCCTTGGCGCCGCCGAATGGGATGTTCACCACGGCGCACTTCCACGTCATCCAGCTTGCCAGCGCGCGAACTTCGTCCAGGTTTACGTCCGGCGCGTAGCGAATGCCACCCTTGGCAGGTCCACGAGCCATGGAGTGTTGCACCCGAAAGCCGGTGAAGACCTCGATGCGGCCGTCATCCATCATCACGGGAAAATGCACGATGATCTCGCGCGCGGGCTGCCGCAGCACCTTCCAGATGCCGGTGTCCAAATCCAGTTTCTTTGCCGCAAAATCAAAGCGGGCGGCCTGCGCCTCCCACGGGTTCAGCTCTTTTTCGATTGCATGTGCCAGCGCGTCCTCCACGCCAGCTTGTTCCAACTCCAGTACTGCCATACCACTCGCCTTGCCTTTCTTCTCGTCGCACGATGGGCCTCTTCCGCCTGGAAAGAGGCACCGTGTGACACTCCTATTGGACGCCGTCCCTGCAGCTTCGATGCGGCGTTGCGGCGAAGTATAGGCCCATCAACAGAAGTGCGGCAAACGATGAAAGTAAAGCAGTTACTGGACGGTTAAAGCGATATTCAGCGTGCTTGTGGTCGCACCCGTGGTGACGATCACGGGAATCGTGTAGGTGCCGGTCGGCGTGGTGTTATTGCTGCTGCTGGCACACCCATTCAGAGCAATCAAGCCGCCCGAAAACAGAAGAGCCAGACACATAAAACCGATGCCTTGGAGATTGCGTCGCCGGAAGAGGGCGAGCAGGCTAAGGCAAGGCAGACCCGCAAGCGCGACTTCCCCACCGGCCCCCAGGTGGAAGGGCTGTCGCATTCCCGTCGTCATGTCTTTCGTCGAAATCGTCAACGTGCTGGTCTGCGTCGTGGTGGAAGAGGTAAAGGTGAAGGAGGACGTCGAGAAGCTGCAGGTTACGTGAGCCGGCAGCGTGCCGCAAGCCAGGCCCACCGTTCCGGTGTAGCCACCGACAGGGCTAAGCGTGATGGTGTCTGTGCCCGTCGATCCGTGCTGGATCGTCAACGAGGTCGGCGACAGGCTCGGTGTCAGGGCCGGAGCCGTTACCGTTTGCATGATGGTCGAAGAAGTTGACGCTCCGAAGCCGTTAACTCCTGTGAACACAGCCGCGATGGGATGCACTCCAGCAGCGAGTGACGATGTTGTAAGTGTGGCACTGCTCGATGATCCCGAGGCCATGGTCACGGCTGCACTGCCGATCACCGTCGACCCGTCCATGAAGGTGATAACCCCTGTCGGTGCCAGACCGCCCGCGCCGCTGCCGCTGACGGTCGCCGACAGCATCACCGGGCTATTCACGTTGGCGTTCAGGCTCGAACTGGCGAGGCTCGTTGTGGTAACCACAGGATTCAGCAGAGTGGATGCGGCGAGTTCGATGAGGTGATGACCGTAGGTGGTGGGGTGCAGATCATCCCAGAAGAGGTAGGTGTCCGGATTGACTGAGCTGTTGCCTTGCGAGCTGGCCGTCACATTCGCGAAGCCGCCCCCAACTGGCGGCCCGACGATGAAGTTAAACAGGGTGTATACGTCCAGCGGATACAGGTGCAGTGTCTTGCCAGGATTGGCTGCAGGAAGAGCGGCGAGGCCCGCAGCCAGCACCTGATTGAACGCCGCGGCTGCCTGTGTAGCCGCCACTGAGCTCGCGCCCGTCGTGTTCAGCCGCGGAATCAGTCCGAGTGGCGGCAGGTTCGGAACGATAAAGTTGGTCGCCCCCGCGTTGATCAGCGTTTGAATCAGTGCAACTTCCTGCGAGGCGGCAGTGGTGATCGCAGCGGTCGTCGTTGCGTTCAGCAGGTCGTTCGCCCCGCCCCAGACAACGAACAGCGTCTGGCTGTTGATGACAGGCGAAGTCGCCAGGTAGGTGCTGACCTGCTGGCCCATGTTGTTAATCGTGACGGAAAGCGCATCTCCCGGGCCAAAGGTGAACTGGCTCGTACCGGTGCCCGTGAACGCAAAACCGTAGGCATAGTTCGTGCCGCCGTCAAGAGAGTCCTTGATGGTGGGCTTGGTAGAAAACGTCGAAGCAAGCTGTTCGATCCAGACGCCGTTATAGTTGCGGGCTGGGGGAACGGTATCGGTGCCATTGGTGAAACGGCCGTCGGTGTAATTCCCTGCAGGCCCAGGGATGCGCCCCGCTATGGTGTACTTCGCCTGCGTCAGGTTCGCCACGTTGCCCGTGTCTGAGAGCGAATCACCAAAGACGACGACGGTCTGGTACGCCTGCCCATGCGCCCCGATGCACAACGACAAGAGAACAAGAGAAAGCAGACGTGTCCATCGCTGCAGAATCATGGAGTGCTCCAGAGGTCGTATGGGATTTGAACGGCAGAGACTTACGCCGGTAGCCGTCGCACACAGTCTGCAACAGATTCCTGCCTTGCGCCAGTGGGACACGGGACTTTCTGTACCGGAATCAGACCCGTCACTGACTTCGGTCCTGCACGAGCACGGCCGGTCATTCCATATAGGACACTCTTGCACCCGAAAGATTGGGCTGCTATGGTGTTGGCGCCACAAACTCAGTGTCGGAGCCTCCGCAATGTCGGTCAGAGATACGAACTTTCTTGTTGTCGCGACGTTAGCGGCCGCACTGACCGGCTCGGCAGCGGCCCAGGCGCCCTCCGCTGCCGACCGCGCCGCGATCGCCGCGGCGAACGCTGCAGAGCGCAGCCGCGAGATGGAGCTGCTGGGCATCAAGGAACTGCAGCCGCCGGTCGGCGCCTACGACACAGGCAACGGTGGCCTGGTCGCTAACTTCGACGAGACCAAGGCAAATCCGTATCCCAAGCTGCCCAACCTGCTCACCTTCAACGAAGGTAAGAAGGTAACAACAGCGGCGCAATGGAAGCAGCGGCGTGCCGAGATCGTCACGTTGTTCGACGAGAATGTCTATGGCAAGTACCCCGCGCACATTCCGCGGATGACGTGGAAGGTGGACAGCATTGAGAACATTCCTGTCCAGGGAACCGATGCCGTTGTGAAGCACGTGACCGGTCGAGTGGACAACTCCGCCGATCCATCCATCACAGTCGAGATGCACATCGATGTGGTCACCCCGGCAAAGACAAAGGGCAGGAAGGTTCCAGTGATCATCGGCGGTGGATCGGTCAAGCCACCCTTCCGTTTTCCACCGCCTGCCACGGGCCAGCCCGTTCATCTGCTGTCGGCACCGGCTGATCCACCGAACTCCGCGAAATTGCTCCTGGAACATGGCTGGGGCTTCGTCGGCCGCAGTTCAACGGAAGTGCAGGCTGACAACGGAGCAGGGCTAGACAAGGGCATCATCGGCCTGACAAACAAGGGCCAGCCGCGCAAGTTGGATGACTGGGGTGTGCTGAGGGCGTGGGCATGGGGCGACAGCCGTATACTCGACTACCTGCAGACAGACGCTGATGTGGACGGCCGCAAAGTCGGCGTGATGGGCCACTCCCGTGGCGGCAAGGCTGCGCTCGTAGCCATGGCGGATGATCCGCGCTTTGCCATTGGCTACATCTCGTCTTCGGGCGCTGGCGGTGCGGAGCTCTACCGCCGCAACTACGGCGAGACGGTCGCAAACCTTGCTGCGGTCAACGAATTTCATTGGTTTGCCGGTAACTTCCTGCGCTATGCCGCGGTCGGTCATACCCGCGACGAAATGCCCGTGGATAGTCACGAGTTCATCGCGCTGGTTGCGCCACGGCCAGTCTTCATCGGCGGCGGAGCGCTGATCACTGACCCGAAGTACGCTCCCGGCGACGCGTGGCAGGACGCTCAGGGCATGTTCATGGCAGCCGCGGCCGCCAGTCCCGCGTGGGACCTGCTCGGAGCCAAGGGCCTTGGCGTCACAACGCTGCCGCCGGTGGACACGTTCCTCGACACAGGCGATGTTGCTTTCCGGCAACACGAGTTCGGCCACACGCCCGCACCCAACTGGCCGTACTTTATCGATTTCGCCGACAAAGAGCTTGCAAAGCAGAAGTGACAGCGTCGCTTCGCCGTCGAACATAGAATCGCTGCTGTGCCCTTCACTCGACAGCAGCGGATTCTGCTTGCCGCAATACCGCCAGTGGCGACCGGCCTGCTACGCCTGTTGTGCACGACCCTACGCTTCGTAGAGTCGGATCAAAAAGGAGCGCGGCCGGCAGACCGCTTTCCCGACGATGCGGAGGTGTATGTCTTCTGGCATCGGGCGTTGCTGCTGGCCGCATATCGCTATCGCGGCCTGGGAATCCGAATCCTGATCTCCCCATCGTTCGATGGAGAGTTGATTGCGCGTGTCGTGGAGAGGCTTGGCTTTGTGCCGGTGCGCGGCTCGTCCTCCCGAGCAGCCGCGTCTGGCCTGATCGCCCTTATCCGCGCTCGGCAGGCAGGCTACAAAGTCGCCATTACGGCAGATGGTCCCCGTGGTCCGGTTTACATCGCGAAGCCTGGCGCAGCAGCAGCGGCGCAGCGCACGGACAGCACCGCCTCTTGCTTTCACCTGCACGCATCGAGCGCATGGTTGTTGCGCTCATGGGATCGCTTCATCGTGCCGAAGCCGTTCAGCCGCGTGCGTGTCTGCTGGCAGGCGCCGATCAGTTTGCAAGGGTCAATGACGCCCGATCAGGCCACAGAGCTTTTGCAAGCGGCGCTGAACAAAGCAGTGCAACGCGCCGAGGCAACGCAGCAACATTAGAGTCATCGCGAACCGGGTGTTCCCTGTTCCCTAGAATGATCCTATGCGCGTCTCCGACTTCGATTTTCAACTGCCGCCCGAGCTGATCGCGCAGTGCCCGCTCGCCGAGCGCGATGGAGCCCGAATGCTGGCGGTCGATCGCAGGAGGGGCGCATACCAGGACCGCACCTTCCGCGATCTGCCTTTCCTGCTGCAGCCCGGCGACCTGCTGGTGCTGAATGACAGTCGCGTCCTTCCGGCGCGCCTCTTCGGCCGTCGAGCGGGTCTGCGCAAGCAGACGAGTTCACCCGCACCAAGCGGAACGGTGGAGGTTCTACTGACCCAGCCGCTCGGTGACAACACTTGGCGCGCGCTGGTGAAACCCGGCCGAAAGGTTCCAGTGGGCGAGCGTCTCCTGTTCGGCAACGAAGGCGTTCAACTCGCGGCTGAGACCATCGCAGCAGGAGACTTCGGCGAACGCACACTTCGCTTCGATCCCGTTAGTAACTTCTATGCAGCACTGGATCGCCTGGGCCACATGCCCCTGCCTCCTTACATCCATCGCGAGCCGGGCCGCGAAGCAGAAGACCGTGAGCGTTATCAGACGGTCTATGCCGGCGAGCGCGGCTCCGCGGCCGCGCCCACAGCGGGTCTGCATTTCACACCAGTGGTTCTCCAAGCCATCCGCGCCCGCGGTGTCGAGATTGCATACATCACCCTGCACGTTGGTCTGGGAACCTTCCAGCCGGTGCGGGTCGAGACGCTATCAGAAATCGTGCTTCACGAAGAGCACTACACGATCTCGCCTGCAGCCGCAGAAGCGTTCAACCGGGCACGCAGCGATGGCCGCCGCATTGTTGCCGCCGGCACCACCACAACGCGCACGCTCGAGCACTGCGCTGCACAGGCAGGCGGACAACTCTTACAGCCGCACAGCGGCAGCACCAGCATCTTTCTTCAACCAGGGCATCGCTTTCGCGCCGTCGATGCGCTGCTGACCAACTTCCATTTGCCTCAGTCCACGCTGCTCATGCTGGTCAGCGCATTTGCAGGGCGTGAACCTGTTCTGCGGGCCTACGCCCACGCCGTTGAGCAGCAATATCGCTTCTTTTCCTACGGCGATTGCATGTTCCTGAGCTAATCGCTGTATCTTCGTCCTTGACGCGAAAGCCGACGCAAGAATTCACCAAGAGGAGTCTCTTCATGCCACGTTCGTCCTTCGTCACACAGAAACGCGTCGCCCTGCCCGGTAGTGCGAAGTCCGAATACGCGGTCGCCGGCACCAGGACACCGTTCCCCGGCCGCAGCAACGTCAGTGTGTCCGTGATTTTGAAATGCAAAAGCCCGATCTCGCAGGCAGCCGTCGACGGAGCACACCTGACACGTAAACAGTATCGAGCCTCGCATGGTGCCTCACCCGATGCGGTGAAGGCCCTCAAAGCGTTTGCGAGTGAGTTCAGACTGAAGGCAGAAGTCGATGCCGTTCGCCGTGTCGTTTCCCTCTCAGGAAGCGCGACAGCGATGCAGACCGCGTTCGGTGTCAAGCTCTACCAGCACAAGGCGGAAGACGGCGGCACCTATCGCGTGCGTGAAGGCGAAATCTTTCTGCCGGAAGAGTTGTTGCCGCAGGTGGATGCGGTCCTGGGCCTGGATACCCGGCCGCAGGCGAAACCGCACTTTCGCGTGGCAAAGACCGTAAGTACTTCCTTTACACCGCCTCAGGTGGCAAAGCTGTATGGCTTTCCTACGAACAGCGCCAAGGGCCAGACCATTGCTCTGATCGAGCTTGGCGGTGGCTTTCGTGCGGCAGACATCACTGCCTACTTCAAGTCCATTGGCGTGGCAGCGCCCAAGGTAACGGCCGTGTCCGTAGACAAGGGCAAAAACAGTCCGAGCACGGCAAGCGGTGCGGATGGCGAGGTGATGCTCGACATCGACGTTGCGGGCGGCGCAGCTCCAGGCGCAAACATTGCGGTCTACTTTGCACCGAACACCGATCAGGGCTTCGTGGACGCCATCACCACAGCAACGCACGATACCGCCAACAATCCGACCGTAATCTCAATCAGCTGGGGCGGCCCCGAATCGACCTGGACCGCGCAGGCGCTCAGCGCCATGGACTCCGCCTGTCAGTCCGCTGCGGCACTCGGCATCACGGTAACGGTCGCCGCTGGCGACAATGGTTCCTCGGACGGCGAGACAGACGGCAAGAACCATGTTGACTTCCCTGCATCCAGTCCCCACGCGCTCGGTTGCGGCGGAACGAAGCTCGTTGGCGCAGGCACCACGATCACCTCCGAAGTCGTTTGGAACGAGACGGCCAGCAACGAGGGTGCGACAGGCGGCGGCATCAGCACGGTCTACCCTCAACCCACGTGGCAGGCGGGCATCGCGGCAACGAAATCCGGCCGCGGCGTGCCTGATGTCAGCGGCAACGCCGATCCTTCTACTGGCTATCAGGTGCGTGTCGACGGCCAAAGCATTGTCGTGGGAGGCACGAGCGCGGTGGCACCACTCTGGGCCGCGCTCATTGCGCTCATCCAGGCGCAGACCAAGACCAAGCTGGGCCTGCTGCAGACGAAACTGTATGTCGCCGGAGCGTCCGCGGCCTTCCACGACATCACGCAAGGCAACAATGGTGCCTTCAAAGCAGGCAAGGGCTGGGACGCGTGCACCGGATTGGGCACACCCGATGCCGCGCTCCTGACGGTATTTACGTCAAAGACCAGCAAGGCGCCCGTAAAGAAGAAAGCCACGAGCAAAACCGGCAAGGCCGCCCGCAAGTCTGCCAAGAAAAAATAGAGCGCTAACCCGCCGACGCCGACACCGGTCACGCTTCACATCCGCACGATAGGAATTAACACACGCAGAATGTCTGAAACCAGTAAGCCGCCGGTCTACCTGCTCGACACCATGGCCTTTGTCTTTCGCGCGTATCACGCGATGCAGCGATCCCGGCCCATGTCGACGCGGACCGGCGTGCCCACTGCCGCAACATATGTCTTCATAAACATGATTAATAAGTTGCGCGAAGACTTCTCGCCGCACTACATCGCCGCTATCTACGAAGGCGGAGCGCCGGTCCACCGCAACGAAGCTGCTGCCTCGATGAAGACCGTACGCAAGTTCAACATCAAGACACAGCAGTTTGACGAGATCGATTACGCCGGCTATAAGGCCACGCGCACGGAAACACCCGCAGACCTGACGCAGCAACAACCGTACATTCGCCGCGCGCTGGAGGCCTTTGGCATTCCTATCCTCGCGCACGAGGGCTTCGAGGCTGACGACGTCATTGGCACGCTCTCCTGCCGCCTCGCCGAGCAGGGCCACCACGTCTACATCGTGTCCAGTGACAAGGACATGATGCAGCTCGTCAATGAGAATGTTTCCATCCTGAACCCGACAAAAGATAACTTGATTCTCGACCCGGCGAAGGTAGAAGAAGTACTCGGCGTGCCCCCCGCCCGCGTCATCGACGTTATGGCTCTACGCGGCGACAGCATTGATAACATTCCCGGCGCACCGGGCATCGGCGACAAAGGTTCCGTTGAACTAATCCAGCAGTTCGGCACAGTAGAAGCCGCGCTGGACCATGCCGCTGAAGTCAAGCGCAAGACCTACCGCGAGTCGCTGGAAAATAACCGAGACACTGTCCTGCTGTCGAAAGAGTTAGTCACCATCCACTGCAACTTACCAGTTGATTATTCTCTCGAAGCGATGAGCACCGCCGGCGAAGCCA
The DNA here is from genome assembly GCA_964657335.1 of uncultured Terriglobus sp. Taxonomy (GTDB): domain Bacteria; phylum Acidobacteriota; class Terriglobia; order Terriglobales; family Acidobacteriaceae; genus Terriglobus. The sequence goes on along the minus strand of CAZZVI010000029.1, from coordinate 3,003 downwards.
ACTTGCCGGCTCTACGCTCGCTGTACACCGAGCTCGAGTTCACAACGCTGCTAAAGGACTTGCCATCACCCGAGGCGCAGAAGGTCAGCTACATCCTGAAGCCAAGCGCCAGCGACATCACGACGCTGCTTGCCGAAGCTCGCTCTGCCGGCACATTGGCCGTATTCTTCCCAGAGAACGCGCAAGCATTGGCCGAGGAAGCGGGCGCGGAGCCAGAGACAGACACTGAAGCCGCTGCAGAGGATCCGGAATCACCTGCAAGCACCATGTCGCTTTTCGGCGCGCCGGAGCCCGTCAAAGCGGCCGCTACGTTCCAGGCTCCATCCGAGTGCAGCGGCGAGCGACCGGTCTGGATCGGCCTTGCCAGCTCCCCTGACACCGCCGTGCTGCTGGATCTACGCTGCGATATCGCATCGCCCGTGCGGGCCGCGCTTGCAGATGCAACCCTGCCAAAGGCCCTGCACGATCTGAAGGCGGTGCTACGCACTTTGGAATGCGTTCCAATGCCGATCGCAGGCGTGCGCGACGACGTGATGCTGTACAGCTATCTCGTCAATCCTACTCACGGCAGCCACAAACTCTCCGACGTTGCGGCGCGCTTCAATGATCGCGCACTTACCGTCGTGGAAAAGAACGCGACGGCCCCCGAGTACTTACTGCCGGAGGCGGCAAGCGCCGTCTTCCAACTTACTGGCATACTGCGCGGACAAGTCACGGAAGGCGAGTTAGATCATACCTACGCGACCATCGACTTACCGCTCGTCCCCGTGCTGCTGCGAATGGAGCAGGCAGGTTGTCGCATCGACACCGACCTGCTACGCGCGCAGAACTCGCGCCTGGCTGTCGCGATGGATGACCTTGCCGAGCGCATCTACACAATGAGCGGCCATCGCTTTAACATCAACTCGCCCAAGCAGCTTGGCGATGTGCTCTTCAACAAAATGGGGCTGCCCAAGCCGATGAAGTACGGTAAAGGCAAGATAGTCTCCACCGCCCAGGATGTGCTTGAAGAGCTAGCCGCACACCACGAAGCTCCGCGCCTCGTGCTGGAATATCGTCAACTCGCCAAACTGCGCAGCAACTATACCGAGCAGCTCCCGGGACTGATCGATGCAGAGTCACGCGTACACACCACCTTCAATCAGGTCGGCACATCGACGGGCCGTTTGTCGTCGACTGCACCCAATCTGCAGAACATTCCGACCCGCACCGAGTTGGGCCGTGAGATCCGCGCCGCGTTCATTGCGGCACCGGGAAATGCCATACTCTCTGCGGATTACTCACAGATTGAGTTACGCCTGATGGCGCATTTTTCGCAGGATCCCTTACTCCTGCATGCCTACCGCAATAACATCGACATCCATACACTTACCGCAGCCGAAGTATTCGGTGTAAGTGCCGAAACAATGGACAAGGAGACACGCAACCGGGCTAAGGCAGTCAACTTCGGTATCGTGTACGGCATTTCCCCATTCGGTCTGGCGGCAAACCTCGGCATCGACCAGAAGGAGGCCCGCACGTACATCGAAACATACTTCGACCGCTACAAGGGCGTGCAAACATTTATCGCCGAAACGTTAGCGCGGACGCGCGAGACGGGTAAGGTGAGTACGCTGTTCGGACGAACCCGGCCCATCCCAGACATTCAGTCTCGCAACCCGAACGCCCGCGGCTTTGCCGAACGGACCGCAGTCAACACACCACTGCAGGGCACCGCCGCCGACATGATCAAGGTGGCCATGCTGCGCATCGATGCCGCACTGCGTGACCGCGAACTGAAGACACGCATGACGCTGCAGGTGCACGACGAACTGCTCTTCGACGCGCCCGAAAGCGAAGCCGACGAGGTGAGCGCGCTGGTGAAGGACGAGATGGAAGGCGTGATCAAGCTGTCTGTCCCCATCGTCGCCGACGTGGGACGCGGCCCCAACTGGCGGGATGCCAAGTAAACTGTAGCGGCAGAGAAATAGCTGTCCGTTAGACTTGATGTAGCGCAAAAGAATCCTTGCGGATGCGACGTCGTAGACCATGAAGGTCCGTCGAAGGCAAGCGCCCGCGTCCACGGACTCCCCACCGCATCTCAGTATTGAGATCTACCGTAGAAAGAGCAACAACCGCATGAGTACTGCAACAGCCGGCGTTCAAGAAATCAAGATCGCCCACAGTCCCGACTCCGACGATGCCTTTATGTTCTATGGGCTGGCGACCAATAAGATCCGCGTCGCAGGCTATAAATTCAGCCACGTCCTGATCGACATCGAAACGCTGAACCAGCGCGCCATTCACGATCCCTACTATGACGTGACCGCGATCTCGTTTCACGCCTACCCGTATTTGCAAGAAAACTACGCATTGATGGCGTGCGGTGGGTCAGTTGGCGACGGCTACGGTCCGATGATTGTCTCGCCGCGCAAGTACACACTCGACGAAGTCAAGAAGCTGCGCATCGCGGTGCCCGGCACGATGACAACCGCATATCTCACGCTGAAGCTTTTCGCACCTGACGTGGAAACAGTCACCGTGCCGTTCGACCAGATCATCCCTCGCGTTGTTGCGGGCGAGTTCGACGCAGGCCTTATCATCCATGAGGGCCAGCTTACCTACGGCGACAATGGTCTGCACAAGATCCTGGACATGGGTCAGTGGTGGCGGGATGAAACGGGTGGGTTGCCGCTTCCGTTGGGCGGCAATGCCATACGTCGCTCGCTCGGAGCGGAGACCATGCGTGTTACCACGCAGGCGCTGCGCGACTCCATTCAGCACGCGCTGGACAATCGGCCTGCCGCGCTCGAGTATGCCATGCAGTTTGCGCGTGACCTGGATCCGTCATTGGCGAATAAGTTTGTGGGCATGTACGTCAATGAGCGCACCCTGAACTACGGTGACGATGGCCGTGAAGCCATCAAGCGCCTGCTAGATATGGGTTACGAGCGCGGCGTGATTCCGAATAAGGCGAAGGTCGACTTTATCGACTAGTCAAGCTTGCGATTTCATTGAGATCGG
>CAZZVI010000028.1:2165-24747 GCA_964657335.1 uncultured Terriglobus sp. | reverse complement strand
ATGCCGTTCTTCTTCACGATGCCGATCAGCAGGATGATGCCGATGATGGCGATCACATCAAGATCCTGGTGGAAGAGCCGCAGTGCCAGCAGCGCGCCTACGCCGGCCGAAGGCAGCGTCGAAAGAATCGTGATGGGGTGAATAAAACTTTCGTACAGAATGCCCAGCACGATGTAGACAGCAACAAGCGCTGCGAGAATCAGGAAGCCTTCGTTTCCGCCAATGGTGGAAAAGGCCGCAGCCGTACCCTGGAAGTTCGGCTCGACGCTTGGGGGCATCTTGAGCTTCTGCCGTACGGAGTCTACAGCGGCCGCAGCCTGGCTTAGTGAGTAGCCCGCCGCGACGTTGAAAGAAATCGTCACAGCCGGGAACTGGCCCTGGTGATTGATGGTCAGGGGTGACGAGGACTGCGTGAGACTCGTGATGGCCGCCAGCGGCACAGGCGTCGCGGATGTCGTAGAGGAGCCGCTTGAGCTGCCACCGTTGCCGCTCTGTGTCGACGACGAACTGGAGCTTGAGGACGACGAAGCAAGCGCCGATGTCGGCGTCGTCGAGGCAAGCTGGCTACCCGCGGCAGCCGCCGTACTGGCAGAACTCAACAGCGTTGTGGATGCGGTGGCCGATGTCGAGTTGCCGGGAGACGAGTTCGAGAGCGTCGTGGCAGGCGTCGTCGATCCAAGTCCCGTGTTGTTCGAGGGTGTCAGCGTGGAAACGGTGCCGGTGGAGGCAGACGACGTGCGCCCTGACGTACTCTGTGCTGCCGAGCTGCCGCCGGAACTGCCCTGGATGTAAATGCTGTTCAGTTTGACCGGGCTCTGCTGAAACTCGGGCAGCGTCTCGAGGATCACGTGGTACTGGTTCGACTGCGTGTAGAGCGTGCTGATCTGCCGCTGACCAAATGCGTCATAGAGCGTTGAGTCGATCTGGTCGGGCGTAATGCTCAGCCGAGAAGCGGTCGGACGATCGATGTTCAGGTGCATGCTGACGCCGTTGGTCTGCTGGTCCGTTGCAACATCGCTTACCTGCGGCAGCTTGCGCAGCTCGGCTACGAACCTGCCGGTCCACAGATTCAGTTCATTCACGTCAGGGTCTTCCAGCGTGTACTGGTATTGCGTGCGGCTCACGCGATCGTCCACGGTCAGGTCTTGCACGGGCTGCAGGTACAGGTGGATTCCCGGCACCTGGTCGGCACGCTGTTGCAGGCGCGCAAGAACGTCGACTGCAGTGCCATGCCGCTCTGCCATGGGCTTCAGGTCGATCTGGATGCGGCCGCTGTTCAGCGTGCTGTTGGTGCCATCGGCTCCGATAAACGACGACAGGCTCTGCACCGCGGGATCCTTGAGCAGCGCATCGCTGATCTGCTGCTGCTTCTGCGACATGGCAGGGAACGAGATCGATTCCGGCGCCTGCGTGATGCCTTGCAGAAGACCCGTGTCCTGAGTTGGAAAGAAGCCCTTCGGAATTTCGATGTACTGATACACGGTCAATACCAGCAAGCCAAGCGCGACGAGCAGCGTGATCGTCTCGTACTGCAGCACCCACTTGAGACTGCGGCCATACGCGGCAATGATGCGGGCGAAGAGACCTTCCGTCCAGCGATAGAACCTGTTTTGCTCCGACTCAGGCGTGTGCTTCAGCAGCCGCGAACTCATCATGGGCGTCAGCGTCAACGAAACCACGGCCGAAAGCAGGATGGTGATGCTCAGCGTAACGGCGAACTCGCGGAAGAGCCGTCCTACGATATCGCCCATGAACAGCAGCGGAATGAGAACCGCGATCAGCGACACCGTCAGCGAAATGATGGTGAAGCCGATCTGCTCCGCGCCAACCAGGGCCGCTTCAATCGGAGACATTCCCTCTTCGAGAAAGCGGGAGATGTTCTCGATCATCACGATGGCATCGTCCACAACGAAGCCGGTCGAAATGGTGAACGCCATCAGCGTCAGGTTGTTCAGGCTGTAGCCCAGCAGATGCATGATCGAGAACGTGCCCACCAGCGACAACGGCACGGCGACCGTGGGGATGATGGTGGCATAGAAGCTGCGCAGGAACAGGAAGATGACCAGGATGACCAGGCCGATGGTCAGCATCAATTCAAACTCAACATCCTTCACCGACGCCCGAATCGTGTTGCTGCGGTCAGACAGCACCTGCAGCTTGATCGAAGCGGGAAGGCCTGACTGCAGCTTGGGCAGGAGTCCTGTGATCTCGTTGACGACGGCTATGGTGTTGGCGCCCGGCTGCCGTCGAATGTTCACGATGACCGCAGGCGTCTTGTCCTTCCACGCGGCCAGCTTCGAGTTCTCAATGCCATCGGTAATCCTTGCAACATCCGTCAGCATGACCGGCGCGCCATTGCGATACGCGACCACGACATCGCGAAATCCATCGCTCGACAGCAGCTGGTCGTTCGCGTTGATCTGGAAGTTTTGAGCCGGCCCGTCGAAGCTGCCCTTAGCCGTGTTGACCGTGGTGCTCGCCAACGCGGAGCGCAGATCCTCAAGCCCGATGCCGTAGGACGACAGCGCGACCGGGTTGGCCTGGATGCGCACCGCGGGTTTCTGCCCACCGCTGATCGTCACCAGGCCCACCCCGTTGAGTTGAGAGATCTTGGGCGCGAGTCGCGAGTCCACAAGGTCTTCGACCTTTGAGAGCGGCAGGCTGTCGGATGTAAGGGACAGCGTCAGCACAGGTGCGTCTGCAGGGTTCGACTTGCTGTACACCGGCGGCACCGGCAGGTCGGTCGGCAGATATCCCTGCGCCACATTGATCGCGGCCTGCACCTCTTGCTCAGCAACGTCAATGCTCAGGTCCAGGGCGAACTGCAGAACAATAACGGAGCTGCCATCCGAACTGGTAGACGTCATCTGCGTCAGTCCCGCGACCTGTCCGAATTGACGTTCCAGCGGCGCCGTCACACCGGAACTCATCACCTGCGGGCTCGCGCCTGGATAGAACGTCTGCACCTGGATTGTGGGATAGTCCGCCTGGGGCAGTGCAGATACAGGCAGATCTACGTAGGCCACAAGACCGAGGATCAGAATCGCAGCCATCAACAGGATGGTTGCGATCGGCCGCTGAATGAAGATGCGAGAAGGACTCACAACGCATTTCCGATCTCGTTCGCTGCTGCAGGCTTGACGGCTGCGACAGGCGCACCCGCGGAGGATTGCACCTTGACCTTTGTGCCGTCCTGCAGTTTCTCGAACCCGGTGGCAGAGACGATTTCGCCCTCGTGTAGACCGGTCACAGCTGCAAGGTCGTTTTCTGTCGTCAGTTCCACGATCTGCCGGATCTTCACAGTACGGTCCGGCTGCAGCACGTAGACAAAGGCCTGCGTACCGTTACGCTGGACTGCTGCGGTCGGAATCAGAATGGCGTCCTGCAGGGTCTTCACCAGCATGCGCGCGTTCACGAACTGGTTGGGATATAGCTTGAGATCGTGGTTATCGAACTGGCCGCGAAATCGCAGTGTGCCCGTGGACGTATCGATCTGGTTATCGAGCGTCAGCAGGTAGCCTGTGGCCAGTTTCACCAGTTGCGTGCGATCCAGTGCATCCACCTGCAGCCGTGCGCGGTGCATGATTTCGTTGCGCACTTGGCCCAGGTCATCTTCCGCGACATTGAAGACCACCGAGATGGGCACAAGCTGCGTGATGACTACAATCGGATTGGAGGCGCCGGAGAAGACAGTGTTCCCCGGATCCAACAGGCGAAGGCCAACCCGGCCGTCAATTGGCGACGTCAGGTGACAGTAGCTTAGCTGCACCTGCGCGTATTCCACCTGGCCAGTATCGTTCTGTACGGTGCCTTGATATTGCTCCACGACCTGCTTCTGATCTTCATACGTCTGCCGTGCAATAGCCTGCGCATCGGCTGCTTCCTTGTAGCGGGAAAGATCCATCTCCGCCTGGGCCAGCAGACCTTTGTCATGTTGCAGGGTGCCCTGCGCCTCTTTCAACTGCGCCTCGTAGGGCCGGGGATCAAGGTCGATCAGCGGGTCGCCGCGCTGAACCATCTGACCTTCGCTGTAGTGGACCGTCATGACGCGTCCGTTCACCTGGCTGTAGAGATTCACGGACGCAAGCGGCGTCACGGTACCCAGCGCCTGCACGTAAAAGCCGATGGAGCCGCGCCGTGCGGTTGCGGTGACCACAGTGGGTTCCACTACCGGCTCAATGGCGGCTACCTTATCGGCCTGGCTCTTGCGGACTCCGCTGATCACCGCAACGATGAGCACCACGACGACAACGACCGCAATCAGGCGTCCCCAAACACTGCGCTTCGCAGCTACTTTGTCATTCACCCCTGGGCTCTTGACTGGCTCGCGGCCTGAATCGGTCATCGTTGACTGCTCCTTGGCGGTACCGTCGCGTCCCTGTGGCCGAACCGTAACGTTCGGTACGTTTCTAATGATAGACTCATCCTCATCATTACGGATTCACATTAAAGAAGGTTCCCGTGCCAGCCAAGAAACGCGCAGGATCCTCGGCGGTGGAACTCCCCCGGGCAGGCGTCCGAACGGCACAACTGACTGATCGCTTGCTACAGGCAGCCACGCAGGTGTTCATGGAGAAGGGATACGATGCTGCCAGCATGGGTGAGATCGCGGCGCGCGCGCATGCTTCCAAAGAGACCTTCTATCGTCACTTCCCCACAAAGGACGAGCTCTTCCGAGCCGTTGTCATTCGCCGCGCCGAGAGGGTAGCGCAGGGGCTCAGCACCGCCCTGCTCGCGCACGAACCTCCCGAGAAGGCCCTGACCGCGTTCGGAGAACTCATGATCACGCAAATGGTGTCGAACGATGCTGTGGCGTTCCACCGTGTCCTTGGTATGGCACGTGAGCGCTTTCCAGACCTGCTTCAACTCTACCGCGCAACCGGTCCGCATCGCGTCCGGGATGCCGTCGCTCTCTACCTCAAACAGCAAACGAAAGAGGGGAGACTGCGTTCGATGAACGCCCAGACGGCGGCGCGCCAGTTCTTCGATCTGGTTGCGTCCGAAATGATCATCAGTGCAAACATCTCCGGCAAGACAAACCCGTCCAAGGCAGCCATCCGTCAACGGGTGAAGGAAGGACTCGACTGTTTCCTGAACGGCTATGCCGTCCGAGCTCTTCCAGCTTAGCGACACAGAAGGCCGTCGCGCTCGAAGGCAGGCGCTTCTGTATCACTGCGGAGAGCCCCGGCATCAGGGATGCGTCCTCAGGCATAGCGCCGGCATGGACAGCTTGTCACTTTGGCAGAGTGGAACGGTTGGGAGCAGCGATTCTGCTCGGCAATCTCTCTTGTTACATGATCGGAACGTTGAGGTCCAAGCCCAGACCGGCTGGAAAAACTTTACCTTGAAACAAACCTTTTAAGGTTGGTCTTATGGTTGCACTCGCTCCATCGAGGCTTACCGGCAGGATGTCGCATCTTCTCCAGGGAGGAGTGGCCCGCCCGCCGCCTCTGGCTGCTTCCGGCGGTACGCTCAACGCGTTTCTGTCGAACGTTCCGAGGGCCGGTGCTCTGGTGCTGCCGCCGTACACCCCGGGGCCGATCCGCGTGTCTATTTGGATCGAGTCAGCTCCTCGGTAACGAAGCGTATCTTGCTCTTTACGCTTTGGTTATCAATTTCGAAATCTTCGGCTGCGTTCTTAGGCCCTAGGTCTCGCCCTCAAAATCCTGAGAATGTCACCGGTTGTGCCGGTTCGATTTAGACCCAAAACCCCGGCAAAGTCATGGCCACAGTCGTTCGGCTTCCTACCTGCGTGCCCTCGCGAGAACCGCCTCAAGCAGACACTTTTGTACGGCAACCTGCCGCCAGTGGCTCGCGGCGTGCCCATTTTGGGCCAAGTCATTCCCGTTGCGGACACATTCGCTTCAAAGGCCCTTCCGCAACGACAACTGCGTAGTGTATGGTTTGCTAGCAATTGCAGAGGCGGTATTGGCGTGACTCATTTCCTTGTCGAATTCGTTTTGCTCGCTGCTTGGTTCCTTGGGATTTCGGCAGTCTTGTTCGCAGCGTTTTTGGCGTTCGAGTTTGTGCAACACCGAAAGACTTACCGGTCTGACAATTGGTCGGAAGAAGCGCTCCTGCAGGAGCGCATCGACGCGGGAACGCTTCCGCTGCCAACGCACGTGATGGCGGCAGAGTCGGCTGCTCTCTCCAAGCAAGAGGAGCGCTACCTGAAGCAGGTTCCGGTCCGGCGTGTTCCGTTCGTGCACAAGGTCGTTCGCTAGAACGGCTTTGCGGCACCGCAGGCAGTTGGAAGTGTCTTCTTGAGGGCGGCATCCTGCAGTTCGAGGATCATGTTCACGTCCTGCCGGATGGAAGCTTCGTGCTCGAAGCGATTGTTTCTCAGCGTCACATGCGCGGGAAAGCGTGTGGCGTTGGTTTCCGCTTTAATCGACACGCTGTTTGGCCAGCCGCGAGCCTCGTTTGCAGCAATCAAAATGTCCCCGGGACGTCCGTTGTTGTAGGCATTCGACGCCAGAATCGCAGCGGAACCCGGGAGCGGCGGGTGCTCCGCCACAAAATGATTTCCACATACCGTGCTGCTGCCGAAACCGTAGGTGGACAGGTCCAGAACGCTCCATGGCTCCGCTTGAGCGCCATTCGCTATGAACGTGTTGGCGAGGATAAATTCATCGCCCTGCTCCGGGGCAAACTTGCTGTTCCGGATTAGGGTGTTGACCAGCCGGGAATCCTGCAGGGTGAATCGAGCGATCGGATCCAGCGTCATAGAGCAGATCGCACTTTCGCCCCCGCAGGTGAACGCGATGCGCTCCAGTGTCACGTCGCGCGAGTACGTGAGGTCGTTGGTCGAGTTGTTGTTGAAGAAGCTGTCACCTTTGGCGCCGAGGGTGTGCTGGACAGTTCCATCGCGAAAGATGATTCTCTGGCTATGAAAGAAGGTGGAAAGCTCTCCATTCACGGCGCCGGCCGCTGAGAAATGCCTGAACAGAACGTCAAGGTCTCCCTCCGAATCCAGGCAAACATCCTGGCATCCATTTACGACCACCCGCTCTACGACGATGTGCTGTCCCATGCAGCCCCACCACCCTGCAACCACGTTGCGGGCCGAGCCGCCGCTGAAATGCATCCTTCCAGCCTTGAGCGTTGCCGGGGCATAGCCCGTCCAGTCCTTGTTGTTGTTTCCGCCCCACCAGGTGATTGCCAGGCCAGCGTTCTGAATCGTAGCGTCCGCATCCTCAACGTCCCAGGTATATGCATACCAGGCCGCCTGTAGGCCCCCATTCGGCCCCAAGCGTCCATCGACGAAGTTCCGCATTGCGTGAATCCGGTAGGAGGAGTTTCCAGCGTTCACTTCCCGGTAGGTGTTGGCAAGCGAATCTGTTTTGATATAACCACCACCGGAGCTGTGTGTGTCATGCACTGCCACATCGGAGCAAGCGCGGCACAGCAACAAGCGGTTGCCATCGTCGCCTCCTTTAAGGGTCTTCCAGGTGGCCCAGACACCCGCGACCTCCAGCTGCGTCGCGCCTGCTGCTGTGGCCCATGATCCGGTGAAGTTCATCGACTGGAGAGCTTTTGCGCCGGCAGCACTCACCTTGTTCTTTCCTGAAAGAGAAAGGTGCTCTGCCCAGGAAAGCGGCGCATCAATCTCCAAATCATGGCATGCGCTCAGATGTACCGGAGTCTGTACCGTCGCCCCACCGCCGGGCATCACCACGATGGCGCCACAGGCAAGCCCCAGGTGCTCGTCCGCGGCGTTGATCTGAACGCCGGCGTCTCCTGCGGCCTTCACGATGATGCGCGCGCGCGCTGCAGGTATCGCAGCGTACGCCCTCGTAGAAAGGCATGATGCGAAAGCAAGCACCACGATGAGTCGCTGAACATGAGACATTCGCATGTTGAAACTCCAAGCCCTGGCAGCACCAAGGAGCCGACATCCAGAGCAGCGGGGGAATGTCGTCAGGTCAGGCTGCCTGCAACACAGCCTGTTCAGCAACAGCACGCTTCTCTTCAGTGGCTAGTTGCGGCTTCGGCTCGTGAAGAATGATCAAGGTGAGGAGCCACCAGATCGCCATGACAGGAATGTATTGAATGGCTCCGTCCATCGCTGCCGCGACGCTATAGATCAACTGTCCGACCAGCGCGGACCGCCGCAGAGGATCACGCCAGATGGAGTGGTTGAATAGCGACAAAAGCAGCGGTCCAAAAAGCAGGAGAAACATCCCAAGGCATCCAAGTACTCCCAGTTCGGAGAGCGCGGACGCATAGACCACTTCCGCGATACCTTCGAGCGGAAGGGGAGGCATCAGCGAGATGTGGCTTGCTGCCGCGCTCAGCTGCGGCGCCCGGCCGCCGAAGTTGGAGTCGAAAATAAAGGACACATCCGCGTTCATCGCCCACAGCCCGGTAAGTACCAGGCCCATGACTGGAATCACCAGGAGAAGCTGATATCCCGAACGAAGGGACAGACGAAAGCGAGGGAACGCCGAAAAACTGTCTGCGATGGGTTTAATAACTTGCGACAGTACAAGGCAGAGCCACGCTGTACGTGAAAGGGTAAGTGCAATTGCAAGCCTTACGACTACCTTGCGCCACTGCCGCTTGCCCTCAAGAAAGTCAAAGAGAGGCAGCAGTATGAGCGTGCATACGCCATAGATATTGCCATTACTGTAAGTGCTGATCAGCTTGTAGATGCTACCGCGGCCGTTCTCCTTGATCGTTCCTGTCAGACCGATGTCAGATGCATTCACCGTCAAGTAAGGAACTTCGAGAAAGTAGCCCATCTTGATACGCCATAGAAACAGAAACAGGCCAACGATCGCCGCCAGGAAGGTACAACCACGCACTACACGGAGCAGAAGGTCCCGGTCGCAGACTTCCCAGAAAGGACCGAACAGAAGCAGCACGATGTAAGGGAGGAACACGAACGTACTCAGCTCGGAGATGGCAAAGCCCTTTTCCGTGATCGGGTAAGACACGGCAGAGTACAGGACCGCCATCTGCAGTGGCAGCGTAAGGGCAAGCATGCTCCACGTCGATGCGGATTGTGCAAACAGAGAGAGGAGCGCCCTGGGAACACTGAGGCAAGTGCAAATAGCAAGCAGGAAGTAACCCCAGGTAAGCGGCACACCTCCACTGGAGAGGCCTCCCTTGGGGAAAAGGATAATAAACACCAGCAGCGCGGCCCCGCTCCAGGTAGCCATCCTATGCTGCTGCCGACGCTCGGGTGCCACTGCAACGGTTGACGTTTGCATCCTTCCCTCCTCAGATCTCAGTCACGACCGGCACGGCAGGTTGGTTGCGCAGACCCCAGAGAATAGCCCACATACCCAGGCCGAGCAGGGCATCCGTAGCCAGGCTGGCCCACGCAGCTCCCCACCACGAATAGTGCGGGATCAAGTACAAGTTCAGCAGGAAATTAAATACAGCCGCCACTCCCTGGCTCAATAAACGGGTTTCATGATGGCCGGATCCGGTCAGGGCGTCGCCGGCGCTCCACTGCAGGTTGCGGCAGAATGGGATAAGACACAACCAGCGTAGTGCCAAGACACTCTGCTGATAACTTGGTCCAGCGATGATCGGCACCAAGGGTGCGAGAAAAAACATGAGTGCGCCCATAACAAATGACGGCGGGCTCATCTTCCAAAACAGGCGCTTGGCAAGATCGTAGACCCCGTGGACGCCGTGCTCGCCTTCCTTAAAAAAGCGTGGAATGAACGCTGCGTAGACCGCAACCATCGGCATGGAACATGCGCTGACACCGCGATATGCGAGGCTGTAGACACCATTGGCCGCGTTCATTTGATAATGCCCCAGCATCACCTTGTCGATGTCGTTGCTGATGATCGACGTGGAAGACGAAAGTGCAAAGGTAAGGCCTTCGCGGCTGTGGTCTTTGAGTGTTGAACCTACAAACACTGGTCTGCCGACGGCTCTGCACACGAGCACAAACGAGACGATCGCACCGACCGCAGAAACAAATAAAGTCAAGATCGCCGCTTGCATCACAGTCACTGTATGGGATGTGAGCAGGAGCAGGAGGCCGGCGACTAATCGCATCGCATCCGCAATCACGCTGACCAGCGCAGTCATCGACATGCGCTCCAGAGCTTGAAAGACCTGGGATGCTGCCAGGGTCAGCGCACCGAGCAGACAGTCCGATAGGGCAAGCAGAAGAATCAGCAGCCATCCGTCTTCGTGCAGAATTTTAGGACCCACCAGGCACAAACCTAGTATAAGAAGAGGACTGAAAACTAATGTTGAAGTAATGATGTTGCCGAAAAACACGCGGGCCTTGGAAGGATGCCGGCTAACATAGCGCAGAAAAACGTACCCAGAACCAAGCGATCCATACTGATTGACCACCGCCACCATCGCCGCGGCGGCGACATAAGTGCCGTAGCCGCGACTACCCAGCAGCCTGGCAAGCACGACGAAGTACAGTGCCTGCGATGCAACAGAAAGACACTTTCCCCCAAGTATCCAGCTTGCGTTCTTGGCAGATGCCTTCATACCTGCTCGACGATGGCCTGATAACGTTGTCCCGCGACCTTCCAGGTGAAGTTCTTATGAAAATTAAGGCACGAGGCACGGGCCATTTCAGCACGGAGCGCGGGGTTGATCGCAAGTTTCTCCAATGCTTCGGCTAAAGCAACCGCGTTGTCTTTCGGTACCATCAGCGCGCCGCCTTCCGCAAACTGCTCGGGAATGCCGCCAACGGAGCTTGCCACGCAGGCGAGGCCGCATCCCATTGCTTCAAGGTTGACGGTGGGGAATGCGTCGTTCCAGATGGAAGGGCACACCGCAAAGTCAGCCTCACGGTACTTGTCGGCAAGCGCCGAACCGGTGGCGTAGCCTTCGAAGCTGACGTTGTCCGGGGCGTTCTCGCGCAGCTTGCGCAGGTACGGTGCAACTGCCCCACCAAAGAACGAGGCACCCACAATCCTCGCGTGAAGTTTCACGCCACGCGCCTTTAGCAGACGCATCGCCTCTACCAGCACATGTGCACCCTTTACAGGCACGATGCGTCCGACAAAAATGACGGACGGAACATCCGGGATTTCTCTCTTCTCAGCCGGGTAATACAAGCCAGGGTCCGCGCCGTTATGCATAACCACGGTATGACCCAGAGTTACAAAACGATCCCGCGCCTCACGTTCTAAGAACCGCGAGACAAAGACAGTCTTCTCAACAGCAGAAAAGATTCTGAAGTAAGAAGAGGTCAGGCGGTAGGGCGAGAAACTGTTATGCATGTGCAACACCAGCTTGGCGCCTGTACGCTGCGCCGCCGGAGAGAGCAGCGTGATCAGGTCTGGACGATTGTGTACCCACACGACATCCCCGGGCTGCAGCACACGCTCTAGCGGCGCAAGCCAGCCCTTGTGGAGAAACGGTTGCACAAACGCGGGATAGTGCAGAGTACCGCGCCAACGGGTCCGCCCCCGAAGGGGCGACAGCTTCAGGAGCCGTGACTCCGGAAAACCCCAGCTGTCATCCGCTGAAACACAAACTACCTTCGAGTCCTCGTCGCCTTTTAAGAGATTTGCGACAATACGCTGAATAGCGCCGCCCTTGTGCTCAGAAAAAGGCTCACTCTCATCCAGGAAGTGATACACCATGCAACATATCCCTCTTTTATTGTAAGTACGCCATTATGAGAGCGACGCGCTGGCTTAGAACCGGTAAACCGCTGCGGAACCTACCGCAGCTAAGAGAGAACCGGCGCTGACCAATGTATTCTTGACGTAACTGAACGGCACATACACAATGTCGCCCGCCTCAAGATACTCGTCCCGCGCTTTGCCCCGTTGGATTTTATTCAGAGGAATAGGCTCCGGGTGGGTCCGCTCCGTTGCACTGCGGAGCAACGTTGTGCTTCCAACTGCTGCCGAGGGATTCGTGCCGCCTGCGCGGGCGATCACCTGCAGTATGGAAATCTTTCCTTCATTGTTCGTCATGGCATATGCGCCCGGCGTTTTGACATCGCCCAGCACATAAATCATGCCAGCCCTCGGTACAAACACACGGTCCCCGGGATTAACGACCACGTCCGTAATCAGCGCCGTGGCTGCATTGTTGGAGACATTGTAAGTTTCCCTCGCACCCGTGCCATGACGCTGGATCGTGACGCGCCGGTCGGCGACATCGTTCAGGCCACCAGCCATTGCCAGGACATCCAGCACCGCGCTTGAAGTAGGAATGAAGTAGGTTCCGGGAGTCTTAACTTCGCCGAACACGGCTACCTTTTCGCTTGAGTTCTCCTCAATCGACACAGTGGCTTTTGGGTTCAAAAGGTATCCTTGGCCCAGAGCGGCTTGAATGGATTCCGCAGCCGCGGCCGTACTCAAGCCCGCAATGTGGACCGAAACTCCCGTCTTGAGACGGATGTCGCCTGAGTCGGACACGCGGGCATGTTGCTCCAGATCCTCTTCTCCAAGCACCTCAATATGAACCATCTCGCCTGGAGCGATAAGTAGAGTCTCCTGCTGGTTTCTCGGAATCAGTTTCTGTGCATGACCGGCGAAGCTCGCGAAGAGCGGAGATGCTACCAGTACCAGGAGGCGAAGTCTATTGATAACCATGCGAATAAGATCTCCTTCTTCACGCAGCTGCTGCATTGAGAATTGTGTAGAAAAGGCCTTGATTCGAAACGGGAGCCTTGATTGCAGAGAAGGCGGTACGCAGTTCGTTGCGTTTTGTAACGCCCGAGCGAGCAACAAAGAGTGTCACATCTGCCAGCCCGCTCAAAACGACTGAGTCTGTGGTCTCGAGTGTGGGTGCACCGGAAAACACGATCAGATCGTAGCTTGCGCGCCAGGACTCCAGGCAACGCTTCAGGCATTCCGAGCCCAATAGCTCTGCCGGGTTTTGTGGCATTGGCCCGGAGGGCAGAACCTTCAAGTTACAGACTGATTTCACCTGTTGGAACGCCGGGCGCGAGTTGCTCTTATCAAGCAGTGCGCTTAGACCCTCCTCGGTCTGCATACCCATTTTTGAGCTAAGCCGTCCATGGCGAAGGTCGGCGTCGATCAGAAGAACTTTTGCACCATCCTGCGCGAAGCTAATCGCAAGGTTCGACGCGAGCGTCGACTTCCCTTCTCCATCGGTGGTGCTTGTTACCAGCAGCACCTTGCCCTGAGTTGTGAAGGTAAGCGAACTCAACACCGTGCGCATGGAGCGAACCACCTCCGCAAATCGCGCTCGCGGATGCTCCAGGATGACCAGTGTTGACTCATCCACTTCAGAGGGGTCACGCATGCGGGGCAGCGTAAAGTTGCAGTCCTGATCCGTGACTTCCTGCACGTCGGTGGGTCTGTAGATTTTGTCATCTAGACTCTCGACGAGGAAGATACCGCAGAGTCCCACCAGGATTGAACCTACCAAGCCGGACAGAAGCAAGAGTGGAACGTTTGGCGACCGTGGCGCCGCCGAGACTGTTCCCGGATCCACGACGACAATGGTGGAAGACCTCATTTCGGCGCCGATGTTTGCCTCGTTCAGGCGCCGTACCAGGTCTTCATAAAGACCTCTGCTTCGCACTGCATCCTCTCGGGCAATCGTATACTCGATCGCCTTGTTGTTGGCCTGCGTTGCGGTGCGTTGGATCTGGTCGTAGTGTGCTCTCGCTGCGGACTCGCCCGCCTCTGCAATCTGGTAGTCGCTCTGCGCGCGCGCCTTTACGCGCCCCAATTCATCTGATATCGCCTGGTTGATGCTCTGTAGCTTCTGCTTGTCTTCCGCAAGTCGTGGGTACGCATTGCCGTAACGCGCGGAGAGCTGAGCGATTTCCGCGCGCAGCGTTGCCTGCTGCTCACGCAGGCTCTGGATGAGGCTGAGCGAACCGGTAAATCCTGATCCGCTGGCTGCGTTGCCACCGAGCCCGGAGAGTGCGTCGGCATCGCCAGTTTCAGCAACTCGCGCGATGGCGCCTTTCAAAATGCGATTCTGCTGTGCCTGGTTCAGCGTCTGCGTTGCCTGCTGCAGCTGATCGATAAGCGCGGAGTAGGACTGCTCGTGACCGGAGGTGTCGCTCGCAGAGATGCCGTAGACGCCCGATTGCTGCTGTAGCTGTGCCACCTTCGATTGAAGTGTCTGGCTCTGCTCGCGGAGTGTTGCAAGCTGGCCGCTCAACCAACTCGATGCACTGGTCGTCGCATCATGCCGCGAATTGAATGTGAAGGCAATCAGCGACTGCGCTAACGCGTTCACCACCTGAGCGGCAACAGCAGGATTCGGATCTGTGTATTGGATCGAGATCAGCCGTGTACCGGTCACGGGTTCGACTGAAAGATGCTGGTGAAACCGGCGGATGTTTGCCTGGTCCCGCGCAACCTCGGGATTTACCGCGGGCGTAGCGTGCAGCCGTGGGAAGGAAAAGCGTTTCGCTTTTGGAGCCGGCCATTCACGGTCGAGATGAAGCCTTTCGATCGTATCCAGTGCCAGCGTATCCGAGGAAAGGATCGCAGCTTCTGTTTTATCCGTAATCGGAGCTGACTGCGCATCGGAACTGGAGCCCGTGCTATCCGATCCACCAACCGACCCCATCCCGTTTGGCGCTTCATTCAGCACCTGGATGACACTAGCCGACTGGTACTCAGGCGTGGCCACCACGCAGTACACCGCAATCAAGAGAAGGACGACACCGACTGTGATGAGTAAGACGCCACGCCTGCGCCACGCAATTGCAAGTAGGTCTCTAATATCGACCTGGGTATCCTGCAGGGATTTCACTTATGATGGCCTCACTAGGACATGAAGTCAGTTTTACTTACTGGAGCAATAATCTTGCTTCCAAGAAGAAGAACCCCATAAAACTGTTCTGGACTAGCTCCACCTTACAGCAGACCATCTGAGAGAGCAAGCCAAACGAACTATTTGCATTAAAGCGAATCATGAATTTTTTATTGTTCGCAGCGGAACCTGTCGTATAGACTCAGGGCAAATGCACAACGAAAGCCATACCTCAAGTGACTAACTACGCCTTGAAGTAACCGACTTAGGTCTTGATAGAAATTACGAAAGTAACAATGGGTAACACGGTGAGTCATAAGTGCCATCCGATAGGTAGTTCTTGCTTCATTTGTGTAAATTCTTCATCTAGCACGCAACGACTTGGGTAATTTGGCCTTTCCAGTTAACGTGTAAGAGGTGAATATGCGCTCTACTCAGGAAAGCAGTGCGGCAGCGGGCATGGGAACCGGCTCCGCAGTAATGGAAGTCGCTGCAGATGCGCCCGAACAGGGCGTATGGACTGAACCGCGCAAGGACGCGTTGACGGTCGTTCACCTGATTGAGGCCGGCCAAGGCGGAATCGAAACGGCAGTCTTCCTCCTCGTCAATGCGCAAGCCCAAGACCCCGCGATCGCTGACATTCACATCATTGCGGATAGAAATCGCTTGGGTGAGGCGCTGCTGCAAACCCCGGCAACGATGCACTTCTACAAGAGCGATCGAAAGGCCAAACATCTATGGGGAGTATCCAAGGAGACCTACAAGCTCTTCGCCCAGATCAAGCCTGATGTGGTCTATCTACACAGCACCTTTCCGGGTCTTTATGGGCGGCTGTACCGCAAGGCGGGTTATGTCTCCTGGGTCACGATCTACTGCCCTCATGGTTGGGCCTTCACCCAACGTGTCTCCTTGGCGAAGCGTCAGGCCTACATGGCTGTGGAGCGACTGCTTTCTCATCGCGCCGACGCGATCGTGAGCATATCGCACCACGAATATACCCAGGCGGTTCAAGGCGGCCTGAATCATCAGCGGCACCAGGTTATACGTCACGGGATACCGAAGCTACCTGACTGTACCTTTCCCGCGGAGTTACAGAGGCGGGATCCGGAATCAATTCATCTGCTTTTTCTTGGTCGCTTCGATCCGCAGAAAGGTCTCGATCTCCTGTTAAAAGCGTGGAGCGATCAGCGCCTCGCGGATATTCATCTCTGGGTAATTGGAGATGCCACTCTGGTTGGTGCGGCGCAGGTTTCTGAACTACCGAACGTGCATCTTCTCGGTTGGATTCCAAATAGCCAGATCAATACCTACATCAAAAGCGTCGATGCCGTGATCATGCCGTCGCGGTGGGAGGCATTCGGTCTTGTCGCGCTTGAGGCGATGCGCAACGGCAAGCCCGTCATTGCCAGCCGCGTGGGAGGACTCAAGGAGTTGATCATTGAAGGCGCAAATGGCCTCTTTATCGACCCTCTTGATACCGAAGCGCTGGTTACGACACTAGCCGGTCTTTCGAAACAACAGCTCTCCGGCATGGGAACGGCGGCGGAGGGGATTTTTCAGGCGGGTTTTACATGGGAATCCTGCTACGCACGCTGGCGCACGCTTACCCTTGAGACACTTTCAGACTATCGGGACCGATTCAATCGCCAGAACTCAGCACTGGAAGGATCGGAGGGCAGAACCTTCCAATTCGCGAAGTGGCTGGTTGATTTCTCCTGCGGTATGTTCGCTCTTTTACTACTTTCGCCGCTGCTTCTTTGCATCGCAATCATTGTGAAGCTGACGTCGCCCGGGCCCGTCTTCTTTGGTAACCGCCGAGTTGGGAAGAACGGGAGAATTTTCCGGGCGTGGAAGTTCCGCAGCATGCTGCCTGATTCAGACCTTGTACTGCATCGTCATCTCACGGCAAACCCGGAGGCACAAAAAGAACTCAATGCCTTTCACAAGCTGCGGAATGATCCGCGGATCACACCCTTCGGCAAATTCCTCCGCCGTACTAGCCTTGATGAGTTACCGCAGTTGTTCAACATCATTCTTGGCGATATGAGCTTGGTCGGTCCACGACCAATTGTGGAGTCGGAGATACCGCGCTACAAGAACTCCTATCATGTTTACCTCGCCGTAAAACCCGGGCTGACTGGCCTCTGGCAGGTATCTGGCAGGAGCCATGCTACGTTCGAAGAACGTATTGCCTTTGATGAATACTATGTGCGGAACTGGTCTGTGTGGATGGACATCCGGATCCTGCTTCGCACGATCTACGTCGTCTTCCATGCCGAAGGCGCCTACTGATTCCGACGGATTGCGTCCCGCGAACGCACTCTGAGCGGGGAAGTTAGACCGGTCGCAACTCATTCGCTCCGGCAGGTTCGAAGGTCTTCGGCCGGCTGGTGAGCCATCGTCCGAGTCTCATCGATGGTCGCTCCACCAGGCCGAAGTAAATGCGTGCCAGACCGAACGCAAGCACCAAGTAGATGGGAAGAATGGAGATCAGTGGCATACGTCCGTAAGTCAGTTCTACGAGTGCGTACAGAATCGTGCCGTGGACCAGATAAAGGCTGTAGCTCACATGGCCGCACCACTGCGGAATGGGTCCAAGCAGCAGCCGGTTCCACCGCGACGCTGTGACGCTCGCAATGATCAACAGCACAGCACTCAGGGTGGTGAGCGGCTCCATGAGCTTCACCATCGGCCACGGAAGATGCTTGATGAATTGCGCGTAGGTGTAGACCAGCGCCCCGCACCCTACCAGCAGGATTCTAGTCGGCCGTTCCAACTCACGGTACCAGTGAACGACCGGAGTGTAGCACCTTGCCAGCAGGATTCCAGCCAAGAACGAAGAGACCGCATAGATGGTGTGCGTCGTCGCCGGCTCGGACAAGAAACCCTGCACCGTAAACGATAGAACAACGAAAAGGCAAGCGACGGTCCTGCTGGCACGAAGCATGACAAAGCAGAGGAACGGAAAGATGAGCGACACGCGCATCTCCAGAACCAACGTCCAAAAGGCGGTGTTGTATTCGTGATTATCGTATGGACCGATAAAGAAGACATGAGCCAGGACCAGGTGCCAGTTCACCGGCGATGACCACGTGCCGGCAAACCACTCGTTCAGGTACACACCGCTTCGACGGAAGAGCAGATCGCAAGCGACGGCAAGCGCCAAGGCGCCTAAGTAGGGGAGATAGATTCGCGTGATACGGCGGATCAGAAAGATGTCGTAGCGCTGCGGCCGGCCCATCAGTGTAGGCAACGTCAACACAAAGCCGCTCAAGACAAAGAACAAGGCGACAGCGGAGTGGGCAGCCGAAACCATCTGAACGGGACCAAGAAAGAGGGCAAGTTCGGCATGGGACATGGTGCGCCGGTTCCAAAGGCCGCCGAAGTGACTTAACACGACTGCCACCGCCGCAAGGCCTCTGAGGGCGTCCAGTTCCAGGAATCGCTTCATCCCTTCGACTGGAGGCAGCTCAGTAGCTTTTATGTCACCTGCCGTCGAACTTATCCGTGCGCTTGTTCCCTGGTCCTTGGACAAACCCGCTCCTCACTGTGATCTGATATCACCCATCGTACCGGTTTGTGTGTGTTAACCGATACTAGAGCGTCAGAGTTTCCCGGTGACGGCAAACTGATGTGCATGTGGCCGAACGAGGGTCAACATCAGTGTAAGTGTACTGTCGCGTTCGATCCAAGCAAGGTTGCGATCGCGAGAAGCGATCACCTTTCCTCTGGGGGAGGACCGGCACTCGCCAGTCAGCAGGGTAAAGCGATCAACACTGCTGCGAACATAGGCTGCGTAGCGTAGCCAGACGACGGGGTTCGAGCTTCCCGCTTTGCTGCTGAACCTTTTGGATCACGTCGGCTACCGCTAGGCCTTCGCCTGCTTCGCGGCGCTCTCTGCCGCCAGAAGCGTTGTCTGGCAAAGGCTCCGCATCGGTGGGCCTCAGCGCGGCTGTAGGACTTACGGCACGGAGTCTCAATTTCCAGGAATGGGATAAATCAGCGACCTCAGGCGGAGCAATCGTGCTCCCACTAGAAAACACATCCCGCGAGAGCTGAAGGCGTGTAAACTCTAGTAACCTATTGGAGGTTACTATGATTACCTGCGGACACTTGCGGAGCATTAAGAGAGCCAAGAGCCTTGTGGCGGGCGCTGGGAAGAAGCTGTGTAGGGTGGCGCGTTTAGCGCGAAAATCTGCATCAGCGCTGTGCATTCGGACGTTCGCGACATTCCTCTGGCCATGCGGGGCGCACTGGACGGCCTCGGCTTGGCTAACCTCGTTTGTATTTTTAGTAACCATACGCTCACCTGTGCTATCGGCTCAAACTCCTGCCATCGTCCCGGCTCGCCTGCTCAATGCAGCCAATTTCACCGGGGGCGACACGGGCGCAAAGATCACCGCGGCAGACGCGGCGCTCGGAAGGACGGCTGGAATGATCGTCGTCGCAGGAGCGCTTGCCGGCACCACCGTCAGCAGCAGCCCAATGATTTCCGCGAATCATACATTGGCGATATGCGTCCCGCTGACTTGGGGACGGAGCGCCAAGCCCACGATGGCTGCCGGGTCGCGTATTCTCGGGTGCAATGCAAGCTCTCTCCAGACCATCCAGTCGACAGGGGCCTGGATAACCGCCAGCAATGTCTCAAATATCGAAATAGGCGATATCAATGCGACTTGGACCAGGCCTCTCGGGGCTGACGACGGCAACAAGATTCTTAAGTGCAGCGCCTGCAATCATGTCTTTTTACATGACCTGAATACCATCGGCGGCGGTTGGATTTTAACGACCTCCGCAACGGATGACTACGACACCACCGACTTGGCTACGAACGGCTCACACTACATCGTGTTACAGAACAACAGCGCCGATGGGATTACCGGGCCATGCCTTAATACCACGGGTTCAATCAATCCTTGTGCTGGCGGCGCCAACATCTACGCCAGCTTTTATAAGTTCACGAGCAACATCACGGAACAAGGCAGTATCTGCAGCAATCTCTCGCTTTGCCGTTTCGTGTGGGGTGGGAACAACACTCCCCGAACGGATCCCGCTCCCGGTAATTGGAGTTCTATGGACCCCAGCACACTGAAGGCATCAGACGTTTACTGGGACACTCTCCAGTGCACGAATGTACAGGCATGCGAAGTTCTATCAATGGCGAACCGGGTGGTGGCTTCCGGCGCGATCGACAACGGCTGCTCGGATGTATGTGAAGACGCGGAAGGATCGCAGAACGTGCAGATCATTAACTTCAATGTGAGTGGTTCCAAGAACGGTGAGCTATCAACCTTCACGCACTCCGCACATGTGCTCTTTGGGCCCGGCAAGGTAACTCACACCAGCACAAGCAGTTGGTTTGACGATCCGGGTTCAAAGGTGAAGTCCTACTCGCTATACTTTCGTAACGGCACCAATGACCCGGTTAATATGTTCGATATCACGGTCAGCGGCGTGACATTCGATTGCCAACGTCCCGACGCTGCGGAGTGCTACGGCATCACGTATGACGCTGGCAGCAGCATCAGCTTCCTGAACAATACTTTTATCAATACGCCGGTGTACTCGGGCATGACGACGTCAGGGGAGCTTCCCGGCGCCATGTTTACGAACAATCAGTTCCGACAGACGATTGCGAATGCAATCAGTCAGCAGAGTACCGTAGGAAATCCGCTACTGTACTCCTTGGACATTAGTAGTTATTTGCTTGACCGTACTGTGCTGCAGAACAACAGCTTTATCAACACGGCAGTACAGTACAGAGCATCCGCTGCCATCTTCAAGGGTGACCACTTCAACAACAGCCTGAATGGCGCAACCATGGCGCTTGAAATGCACGCGAACACCGTCACAAATTGGGGAACTTCGATGGTCCTCACCTATGCCGGTCCAAATACATCGGGAGTGACCCCGGTCTATTACTCGTCACGCGATAACTTCGGTGGTGGCCAGATTTTGCTGCTTCCAGAAGGAGTTCCGACGGACTATCAGATCCAGGAGGTGAGCGCGCAGAGCAAGCGCTGATGTTCTTCCAGCTGACCTGTCGCGGCTGTCCGCAGAGCGACGTGCGAGAAGCCACTGATCTGACGGAGAGCGCAACGAAAAGGAAGAGAGAGGACACCTTCGACGATCGGCTATCCGGCCCGGATGCGACTTGCGCTGCTTTGCTCCGAATGGTGCGGAAGCCTACGATTTGGCATGACACGTTCTTGCCTGCCGTTCTCACTTCTTGCCTTCGCAGTGTTGTCGCCTTCACTCCGCGCCCAAACCCCGGGCACTTCGACGACGGTTGTGCCCGGCGGCGGATCGCTACAGCCGCAGTCTGCCAATGCGGACGCGTTTCCGGGCAATTCGATCGAGCAGAAGATCGCGAATGCCTTTGCATCGCAAGCGGGCAAGCAGGGCAGCCCGTCGGTCTCGACTTTGGTGAACCTCGCGCCCAATCGCATCTACAGCTACGCCTTTCCGATCGAGATACCGAACGAGACAGCCCCGCCGTACATCACGCGACCGGTGCTTGATTGCAACGGGTCGACGCTGGTCTACACGGGCACCGACGTCGCACCGGCCGTGCTGGTGCATGGCGAGAACGCGAACAACTCCGCCAACGGCAGCGGTGAGCTGCGCAATTGCACCATCGCGCGGCCCAATGCAGGCGGGCCGGTTGTGTTGAACAAGACTCGCCTGGGCTGGCACATGACGAACGTCACGCTGCAGGGCGGTCAGGACAGCTATGCCGTTCACCTGACGACGACCGACGGCGGCCCTGGTTACGTCGAGCAGTCGCTGCTTGACAACGTAGCGTTTGTGGCGCCCGCGCGCGACGGCATCCGTGTCGAATGCGATCACTCGCCTGGCGAAGGCTGCGGGTATCAGTACAACTTCGGACGAAGTCTGCGTTTTCAGTTCGAGGGTGATGGACACTCGCAGATCCACTTCGCCGACGGACGCATCAACGCGTTCAATGGTTCATACCAGACCACCATCAACACGGGCGGTAATGGGACGACTTACTTGATGCGCGCAGATCCGGGCGCGACCGTCCTGAGCACCTTCATCGAGTACAACGGCGAGGCGACTGCGGGGTCCATGGTCTTCAAATTTGGGGGTGGCGGCGTGATGGACCTGCAGTGCCGCAATCTGGCAAGGACCGCCTTCGCGTACGATCCGCTGGCAATCTGCCATAGCGACGAGCAGACGGCGGGCAACGGTCAAGGGCCGTATGGCGTCCTGTTGGGATCGCTCACGCATTCCCCCGAGCTGAACTACCAGAATGGCGACCGCGGTAACGGCACCTATGACAACGGTGACAACTGGGTGCGGTTCCACTCGGTAACCGGAGGGATTGAAAAGGACCATGGCATCGAGCAGGTTCTAGCTTGCCCTACCGATGCAAGCCATCCGAATCCCTGGGACTCAACCACTTGCGTCAATTCCCTCTATCACCGTGGGTCCGGCGGCTGGGGCGCCGGGCCCGGCTTTCATGACTCGACGGCAGCCGCTGAACCGCAGATGCAGCTTGATGTGCACGGCGACTACGGCAGCAGTGTTGCGGGGACTGCGAACAAGGAGCGCACCTACTGGCAACGGATCGGGGGCGTGTGGACGCTGGTGCATGAGTTAACGACACCGCCCAACGCAGGTGGGCAGCCCTCTGCTCCCGAGGTGTGGCGCTACTACTCTGGCGGTCCGAACGGTAGATACACCGACGGCACGTCGTGCCATTCGCGTGGGGACGGCCACGTAGACTGCACGCAGAACGGCACGGTCACCGCCGCGGGCTTCAGTGGTAACGGGAACACGGGCCTTACCGGCACGGCAGTCATCGGCCCGTGCAAGCTCACGATCAACGCGGGACTGATTACTGCCAAGTCGGGATGTTAGCGGCAAT
>CAZZVI010000028.1:0-2065 GCA_964657335.1 uncultured Terriglobus sp. | reverse complement strand
GGAGTTTATCTGCACGGTGACCTCGTCGCCGCGGCTTGTCCAGCTTACCCACGCCTTACGATCACCATGGATTGTGTCCAGATACGATCGGCATACTCTTTGATCTCCTGTAAGTGCGGAGCTGCTCACCTGGCGAGCGGCGGGATTGGGCGCGTGGCTCCCGTGAGTCTGCTTCCTCAGAAAGAGAAGCACCAGCAACAGCACTATGCAGGCACCGGTTGCACTTAGGAGATTTCGCATGCGCCGGGTTAGCACCCGAACAGCGTCCTTCGTCAGAAGCCGGCCCATGCGTCTCTAAACCAGCAGTTATGGCACGAGGCTCTGGCAGTGAGCTTCCGAAGCTCTTAAAAGCGTGCTCCTGCTTCGAAGCCTTCGGCGTCCATATGTGAGATCCCATTCTGCGCTTGTCGAAGGGACCTGCTGTCTTGTACGAACTCAGAGACTCCGGCTATTCGGCGACAAAGGATATTCCATGCTGCTCCTCAGAACGCAACAGCACCAGGTAAAGCACAACGAAAGCGGTGCCCTCAAAAATCGCCAAGGCACGCGCATACCCCAGCCTGCTGCGCAACGCGTACTCAATAATCACGCAAGGCGCGCCCAGCAGCACACCCAGTTGGTAGACAAGGCCTGGAAACAGGCTGCGCGTCTGCGGCGGCGACAGCTCGTTGAGATAGGCAGGTACGACACCGAACGCGCCCTGCACGCCTACCTGCATCACGAACGATCCTGCAAGAAGCATCGCGAGACCACTTCCAAAGGCCCATGCAGGCAGCGCGAGTACGCACACAGCGAGTGCGGCGTAGATGCAGTTCTTTCGGCCAAATCGATCTGACAGACTACCGATGACAACCGCACCGAGAATCGCGCCGATGTTATACAGAATGGCCGTGTCCGCAACGCGTGCAGCACTGAAGCCATGCACGATCTTGAGGAAGTCAGGGTAAAGATCCTGGGTGCCGTGCGAGAGGCACATGATTACCGTCATGAAAAGCGTCAGCATGGCGAAGCTGCGCCAGTTCTCTCGCAAGACTGCGAAGGGACGAACGGTCTGTCCGGCTGCTTTCTTCGCGGCCACCGGCTCGGCAACCAGCACGGACAACACGGCAATGGCAGCGGCAAGCAACAGGCCCGCGAAGAACATGGATCGCCATCCATACCGAGGCTCGAGCAGACGCGCTGAAGCAGCAGCCAGCAGGTATCCGATGGAGTAGCCCGCCTGCAGCATGCCCGAGAAGAGCCCGCGCCAGCGCACCGGGCAGCTTTCCATGACCATGGCAGCGCCCACGCCCCAGTAGCCACCCATGCCGATGCCATACAGCGCACGCATGACGAGGAATACCGTGTAACTTGGCGCGAACGGTGTGAGTGCGGTGATCAGCGAGAAGTACAACACGCAGGCAAGCAGCGGATAGCGGCGCCCATACTTATCGGAGATGCTGCCCAGCAGCAATGCCCCAATCGGCCGAAAGACGAGTGTCACCGTGATCGTCGCAACGATCTTCGCCTTACTGACGCCGAATTGCGCGGCCAGCGGATCAAGCAGAAAGACGAGCACGAAGAAGTCATACGCATCCAGCACCCAGCCAAGGATGCCGCAGCTTACGCTGAAACCCCACCGCCGATCCGCCGCTTTCTGCAATGTTGCCGTCATGGTCTCAGCCCTTCGTTACAGTCTCGGCACCGTCAAGCCGCCGTCCAGCGTGAGTACCGCGCCTGTTGCGTATGGCAGTTCCCCACGCGCCAGCATGCTGACGGCGGTGCCGACGTCCTCGGGTGTTCCCCACCGCTTTTCAAGCAGCAGCCCTGACTCGATCAAGGCATCGTACTTTGCCTGCACGCCCTTGGTCATGTCGGTCGCGATAATGCCGGGACGCACTTCGTATACGCCGATACCGTACTCTGCAAGTCGTACAGCCCACAGCTGCGTCGCCATGCCAACGCCGGCCTTGGAGATGCAATAGCAACCGCGATTCACGCTGGCGACTGTCGCCGAGATCGAACTGACATTGATGACGGCGCGATGCCGCTGCGATACCTTCTGCTGCTCGATCATCCACAGCGC
>CAZZVI010000027.1:13436-25172 GCA_964657335.1 uncultured Terriglobus sp. | reverse complement strand
GCGATGTACTTCCGGCCCGGCACGGTCGACGAGATGGTGCAGCAATTCTGCTGCCGCGTACTCGCCCACATGGGCCTGCCGCAGGAGACCGCCTATCGCTGGAAGGCGGAGTAGCTTCGCATTAGTCCTTTGGCTGTCATCCTGAGCAAAGCGAAGGATCCCCGCAATGTTCGCAGCGATGAGGCCCCGCAGCTTTCCGCCTCTACATTGAGCCCAGTCGGCTTCCGCAGAGAAAGAAAGGCCCCAGGCCTTTGCAGTCGGTCTGACGTTGTGAGGGATCCTTCGCTGCGCTCAGGATGACAGCGGAAGGTACTACTTAGCTGCCGGAACCGCATACGGCTCCAGAATTGTCTTCGAAGCGGGCAGCGACGGCTCCGCATCCAGGAAGCGCACCGTCGCCGGCACAAACTGCGTCGCGCACTCCGCGGGCGCCAGGTGTCCGCACGCGGGTACGCCGACCAGCACCGACTGCGGGATAACGTCGTGCATGTGCTCGGCCAGCGTGAACGGGATCAGCTTGTCTTCCGTACCCCACACGATCAGCACCGGCATCTTCAGGTCGCCAACGCGAAAGTCGAGAATGTCGCGTCCAGCCAGCATGCTCGCGAGCGACCGGTCGATGATCCACTTATTTGCCTGGAACTTCCGCACCAGGCCGTGCACCGCAAACGCCGGAACGTGCAGGCGCGGCCGGTCGGGCTCCAGCCGTGCGATCAGCGCATCCAGTTCCGTGCGGTTCGACGGCGAAAACAGCGTGACGGGAAAGTCAAAGTCGAAGTACAGGCCCGCGCTGTCATAGAGCACCAGCCGGCGCACCATCTCCGGATGATCCAGCGCGAGCCGCATCGCCACCCATCCGCCCATCGACCAGCCCGCCACATCGGCCTGCGGGATGCTCAGCGTGTGCATGAAACCGGCCACAACCTTCTCTTCGCCGCGAATGGAAAAGTCGCCGTCCGCCGGCCTGGCAGAGTCGCCATACCCGAGCAGGTCGAGCGCATAGACGTGGTATCCGGCAGCGGCAAACCGCGGGATCAGCGGAGCCCAATCCGTCGCACGTGCTCCCAGACCATGCACCAGCACGAGCGGGCGGCCAGCTCCGCCAGTTGCGTTCGCCTCCAGGTAATGGATGTGGTGGCCGTCCAGCGTCACCTCGGCGTCATGCACATCGTGGCTGTGCAGGTACATGCCGACCGACCTGTCGACCAGCCAGAACGGATTCTGATAGACAAACACGCCAGCGCCCACAAGCAACAGGAACAGCAAGAAGACCGCAACGGCCCAGCCGCGGACACCCTTGCGAGAAACAGACTGTGAAGTCACTTGAGCGGCTTTCCGAACTCTTCTGAGAAGCAGGTATGGTTGATGCCGAAGCGGCCGCCGAAGTACTTATCCGGACCCTTTAGGTGGCCGATCGCCAGCAACGAGACGGTCCAGTAGCTCAGCGGCAGCCGCAGCACCTCGCGCAC
The DNA here is from genome assembly GCA_964657335.1 of uncultured Terriglobus sp. Lineage (GTDB taxonomy): Bacteria > Acidobacteriota > Terriglobia > Terriglobales > Acidobacteriaceae > Terriglobus. The sequence continues at coordinate 23,703 of CAZZVI010000027.1, read as the reverse complement.
CTCGGCCTCTTCAAAGCCTTCCATCGCCGCGGTGTCATACCCCATTACCTCCGCGGTCAGCTGCATGTACGCAGCGGCGTAGGTCACCTGCTTGTTCAACCAGCCGTGCATCTGGTCGGTGTTCAGGGAGTGCTGATAGCTCTCGACGTAGCTCTTGAGCTGCGCGGCATAGCCTTCGCTCATGCCGCCTTCCAGGCCCATGCGGACAATGTCGTCGGCGTCGCGCCGCCAGCTGTCAGCATCGCCGCAGCAGGCAATCACGACCGATGCCTCCTCGACCTTTGCCTGGTTGAAGCATGCGGCGCGCAGCCGCTTCTTCACCTCCGCCGACTGCACCACCACGAAGCGCCACGGCTGCACGTTGTAGCCTGACGGCGCGGCCAGACCGGCCTCAAGAATGGCCCGCAGATCGTCCGCCGGCATCTCTCGGCCATCGAACGAAGGCGTGCTGCGGCGTTCGCGGATGGCGTCCGGCAGCGATTTGAGGGTGCGTTGCATGCGTATTTCAGTGTAACGGTAGCGCTAAAGCAGCACTACAGCGAACTCATCGGCTCCTCGGAGATGTAGGTCCCGCCGCCCGGCAGATCGGCCACGATCCACACGCCCTGGAAGGCGCTGCGCAGCTCGGGATAGGCGGCCAGGATGGCCTTTGCGGCAGCCGCATTCCGTGCACGCGAGGCGACCGGATCGGCCAGGGCATCCGTGGCTGCGATGTGTGCCAGCAGGTCGATCCCTCCGGTGCGACCGGGTGAGTTCTCCGCGCCGAGGCTGGTCACCCGCACCTCCGGCCCCTTCGCCGCGACGACCAGCGGCTGCGAGGGCCCGATACCGGTCGAGAGCGCCGGCGGAGCCGCTTTGCCCCGTTCGCCCTCAAGCAGTTCGAGGTGCGAGCTGCTCACGAAGGTCACGGGCTTCAGCAACTGCTCGGCCTCGGTGTAGTAGACAAAGGCGTTCCACGCCTGTTTTTTGGCGGCATGGTCGCGAGCGGCTCGCCAGTACCACAGGCCGTCGTGGCCGCCGGCAGCCGTCGCGCGAGGGAACAGACCACCCAGCTGCCAGGTTCCAGGTGCGCTCTGCCGCAGCAGCATGGCGATCTGCCATGGCTCGACAGTGCCTGCCGTATTCAGCACAACAAGCCCATAGCGGCCGGCGGGCAGCGCCGGAATCAAAAAGCTGGTCTCGCCCGCCGTGCGGTTCAGCGTGCAGAAAAACTGCACATCCTGCGGGCTGCCGTCCGGTCCCGGTTTGGTCGCCGAAGCATCAAGGATCCAGACCGTGTCCGGCACAAAGCTTGCACCCTGCAGGTGTGGCGCCGCGTTGCGAATCACATCGCGAATGCCGCCAAAATCCTGCGCGTATTGCGGCATCGTCTGGGCGCGGACGCCATCTGCGTCGTTGCCTGCCGTCATCGACGCCAGCGTGGATCCGGCGCGCACCAGCGAGTCGCGGTCGGCAGGCTGCATCGCCGACTGCGTAATGCAGGGCTCGGCCAGTAACCGCATCGAGAACACGGCAAGCAGCAGTGGCAGAAAGGAACGCATCGGGGAATCCTCCACAGGATTGCGTGCTATCAGTACGCGCGGTTGCTAGTCTAGTACAGTGACACGGCATTCACTCCGCAGGGGAGCCGCGCCGATCTGCAGCACTGTGGCCTGAGACGCGTTTTTTCCGTGAGCGCTGAGAAGTGCCGTTCCTAAAGGAGCAGCGATGTACTGGTTTGCCGTCGTAACTTCGCGCACGCTGCTCGCCCTGACATTTACCGGCACGTCGCTGGGCGTTGCCGCCGGGCAGGGAACACCTGCCGGGGGGCCGATCCCGGCCACCTCTCCGACGCAATCCGTCTCGGACCTGCCGTCAGCCCGTCCGGCCACGCTGCCGTACCGGCCTCGCACCGCCATCGATGCCACCGCCGTGCACTGGGACGGCTCCGCGCTGACGATCCATGCCTCTGGCGAGGACCTGCCCGGCCTGCTTGCCGCGGTTGCGCGCGCAACCGGCCTGAAGGTGACGGGCGGCGTGCCGGACGAGCGCGTCTTCGGCAGCTATGGCCCCGGCCCCGTGCAGACGGTGCTTGCGGACCTGTTCAACGGCATGTACGTCAACCTGCTGCTGGTCAACGACACCGCGATCCAGCCCAAAGAGCTGATCCTGACGCCGCGTACCGGTGGTCCCACACCGCCATCTCCCGCGCGCACCATCGAGGCGTCCGACCCACCTCCCCGCCGGAGCAACGACCGGCCGTACCGCGGCACGCCGCCTCCGGGCCTCGGTCTGGCACCGCAGCAGCAACCTAACGGGACGCCTGCGCCCGGCTCTCCGCTCCCGGACGCGAACCCGAATGCTATTGCCACTCCCGATGCGAACGGTCAGCCGCAATCGCCCAACGGCGTCCGCACGCCCGAGCAGATCTTCGAGGAACTGCGCAGACGGCAGGCAGCGCAGCAGGGCAACGCGCCCACCCAATAATGCCTGTCGCTGCCATCGACGGCCTCACCGAAGGGCGGAGCAAACCCGCGCTCCGGATCGAGATCGTCACCATCTTTCCGGACTTCTTCGAGAGCACGCTGCGCTACGGTGTCGTCGCGCGTGCGCTGGGGCAGGGCATTGCGTCGGTCAGCACGGTCGATCTGCGGGGCTTCACCCACGACCGGCATCGCACCGTCGACGACCGCCCGTTCGGGGGAGGCGAAGGCATGGTGCTGAAGCCCGAGCCGCTGATCGCCGCGGTCGAGTCGCTTGGCATGACCTCCAAACCGCAGCGCGACACCGCCCGCGAGACGGTCATCCTGCTGTCCGCACAGGGTCGCCGCTTTACCCAGGCCGTCGCGCACGAACTCGCCGCGACCGAGCGCATCGTCCTGCTGTGCGGGCGGTACGAAGGCGTGGACGAGCGCGTGAACGAACTGGTCTGCGATCGCGAACTGTCTGTCGGCGACTACGTTCTGTCGGGCGGCGAGCTCGCTGCGGCCGTTGTCGTCGATGCCGCGGTGCGCCTGCTGCCGGGCGTTCTGGGCAACGCGGATTCCGCCCACTACGAGAGCTTCGGTGTTGCACTCGACACCGAACGCAGTGAAGGCGATGCGCCGCCGTCCGTCGCTCCCGCCGCTGGCCTGCTGGATTACCCGCACTACACCCGGCCCGCGGAGTTCCGCGGCATGGCGGTCCCGGAGGTGCTCGCCGGCGGAGACCATCTCGCGATCCGGCAATGGCGCCGCCGGCAGGCGCTCCGCAAAACCGCCCTTAACCGGCCCGACCTGCTGGAGGGGGCAAGCCTCAGCGAGGAAGACCGGAAGTTCCTGAAGGGTTTGAAACGAGAAGTCTAGCGAGACCTTTGTGGGATTCCAGCGTGAAGCTTCTCTCTCGTTACACCCCACCTCAGAACTCTGTCATCCCGCAGCGAAGCGGAGGGATCTGCATGTGTGCTGACGTGTCGATCCCATGTCAGAGGCTGTTGATGTACGCCCATTCGCGCGTAAGCGCGAACACCCCGCGTCCTTGCCCTCTGACATCGCCTCGATGGGCTGGCACACATGCAGATCCCTTCGCTTCGCTACGGGATGACAACCAACGGAGCGATCTAACCCGAACAAACACAAGCGGCCTACCCAAACAAAGACATCTGCTCCAGCCGCGTCCCCTCAGCCGCAGGTTCCGGCAACGCAACGGAAGGCGAACGATAGCTCCACGCCTCCAGGCGATCCATCAGCGGGTAATAGAGCGCGACCATCACCGGCGTCTCCAGCGGCAGCGCACGCAGACGTACCTCGGCATACGCGTTCAACTGTCTGCTGTACGTCTCGCGCTCACGTTGCAGGAACGCATGCAGGTCACCCTTGTCGCGGTCGCCCGTCTTGAAGTCCACGATCCACAAGGTGTCCTGGCCTGGTGCACCGGGCGCTTGGCCGGCAAAGAAGCTGCGGTCGAGCCGCACGCCACCCGCTCCCGGCTGCGACCGCCACGCGGCCTCGCTCAGAGCACTGCGATGCGGCAGCAGCAGCCACCGGCCCTCTTTGCTCGCGAGCGTCTTGCGGAGTGCGCGTTCCACTGTGCCCGCCGCACGTTCGACCACCGTAACCGGCAGTCCGCCGGAACGAAGCGTGGCGGCAATCGCTCGCTGCCATGACGGCAACTCCTGCAACAACGCTTCGGCAACGTCGCCGACATCTACACCAGGAGCAAGCCGAGCGGCGAACGTATCGCCAAGCCGTTCCATGAAGGCATGGATGCAACTGCCGACCACCCTTGCCCCGAACGAACCCTGCGGCCGCTCGAACAACTCCGTCGCAGGTAAGGGCGCAGTGAGGCTCTCAGGAAGTGCACGGCCGCGCAGTGCAAGCAGCGGGTCGTAACTCAGCGGCAGCCGCGCTACCTTCGGCAACGCTTGAAGGGTCGCCACGGGAGCGTCAGCCTCCGCCGCGGCGGCCAGCGACAGTGGCTCGAACTCGTCCATCTCCTCACTCTCGCGACGACGCGGACGAACTTCCTCGACGCGCCTCCACTCGTTTTCGGCCGCGTTCCATGCTGCCTCCAGCAAGGTCCGCTGAATGCGGGCAGGCTTCTCCTCCTTGGTGAATTCAGGCCATGCAGACAGGCAGAGCGCCGTGCGCGCTCGTGTCGCCGCCACGTAAAACAGTCGCTTCAGCTCGGCGTCCGTGCGCTGCCGGCGTTTTGTCTTGATGAACTGGTTCAGCAGACCGGCATCGTCCCCCTTGCCAGGCAGCGGAGCCAGCAACACATCCCGCTCGCCGTCAGAGCCCGTCGCCGGCAACTCAAGCCAGTCCAGGAAGGCATAGCGATCGTTGGCGCTTGGCCGGTGCATGCCGGGCACCAGTACCAGGTCCCATTCCAGGCCCTTGGCCTTGTGAATGGTCATCACATCGATGGCATCGGCAGCGTGGGACGGCTCGGCATACAGACGCTCCGCGCGACGCTTCAGCGTGGCTTCGTTGACCGCCTCGCCTCCCGCCTCCATCTCGTCGAGCAGGCGAAGGAACAGCCGCACATTCTCGCGACCGAGGTCGTCGGTGCACGCGTCACCGCCCAGCGAAAGCCATGTCCGCTCCACGCGTTCGGCCAGCGGTTGCGCTCCGCCGTGGCGGGTGGCGGACTCCATCACGTCGAGCGTGCGGTTCACGCGACTGCGCATCGGTGCTGCAAGCGTCTCAGCGCGCTCGCGCAGATACGCCGGCAGCGCCTGCTTGTGGCTCGCAGGGTTATCGCCCGCGGCAAGCCGGAAGAGATCGGCCAGCCCGGCGCCGCACCATGGCGCTCGCAGTACCGCCAGCCATGCCGTGCGGTCTGCGGGATGAAGCAGAGCGCGCGTGATCGCCAGCACGTCCAGCACCTCACGACGTTCGTCGAGCGCCTCGATCTCCACGGCACGGTACGGGATGCCGGCCCTTGCGAGCGACCGGACGATCTCCGCGACATGGGAACGCGTGCGGGTGAGCACCGCAATGCGCCCCTTCGATCCATACGCGGCTCGCCAGTGCGCGACGCGCGCAGCAATGCGGGACGCCTCCCGTCCCATGGCGTAGCGCCGTTGCTGCAGCTTGTTCCGGGGATCCTCTTCGTACGGCAGCATCTCGATCTGCCAGTCGACGCCTTCCTGCGGGGACGCTGGCCGGATCGCGAACGAAGGGCTGTAGGTCACGGTCCCGGGAGCGACGTCGCCCGAAGGAAACACCGCGTTGAAGGTGTCGTTGAACTGCTGCACCAGCGTCCGCCCCGAGCGGAAGTTCGCCGAGAGTTGCAGCACGCCCAACGGGATGCTGCCGAGCCTGCCCTCGCGCATGCACTGCTGAAACAGCTCCACGCGCGCCTGCCGGAAGAGGTAGATCGACTGCTTGGGATCGCCCACAAGGAAGACCGTTTGGTCCGTGCCGTTCCATCCGGCAGTTAACGCGATCAGCAGTTCGTACTGCGAGGACGAGGTGTCCTGCATCTCGTCGACCAGCAGGTGGCGCAGGTTCCAGCCGAGGGCCGCACGCACCTCGTTCCCGTCATGCAGCAACGCCGCGCGGGCTGCCAGCGAAACCGCGCTGAAGTCGCACACCTCGTCCCGCGCAAACTGCAGGTTCAATTCGACCAGAGCGTACTGCAGCAGACGGAAGAACGCCTTTGCCAGCACCCATTGCTCCGGCGGGTAAGCGGCGGGCGGCAGAGAGCGGACGGCGTGCAGCAAGGCTGGAAGCTCTTTGCTGCGCACGCTTTTGATCAAATCGCCGAGCTCTCTCTTGATGGTCTTCGTCAACTCCGCGCCTGAGAACTTGTTCTGAAAAACCTTGCGCCATCCGCCATCCTTGGTCAACAGCAGGCGTGCCATAAGGATCCAATGATCGCGATGCTCCGCCTGCGTGCCTAGAACGTCGGTGCGCCCGCCGCATATGCTGAATTCATTGAGTTCGCCCTCAGGGGGCACTGCGATCGCAAGCTCCCGCGCAATCACCTCGAGACGTGCGAGCACGTCATCATCGAAGCAGCGATGAAGTTCCGCGAGTTCCGTGCACAGAACGCGGCCGAGCGACTCATTCAGTCGCGGAAGAACCTTGCTGTCGAGATTGCCCTCGTCGAGTTCGCCTTCACTCAGCGGCACCAGGCGGCCCCACTGTTCGCGCGTTCCCAGCATCTCGGCCAGCACCTTTTCGCAGAAGGGAAGGTCGCCATCGCGATGCTCCAGCACGGTTTTCACGGCACGGTTCAGCGCTTCATCCTCGCCACCAAGCCGCATCATCACGGCGTGCGCCGCGCGGCGATACATCCCCTCGGTGTCAGGCACGGGACGCGCGAATCCGGCTGCTTCGCTCTGCAATGGAACTGCGTGCGCGATCTCGCTGCATAGCGAGTCGATCGTGCGGATGTTCAGCCGCTGCGGCCGCTCCAGCAGCTTCCATTCAAGCTCTTCATTGCGTCGTAAGGCGTCCACGGCAAGCTGCCGCGTCAGCTGGTCGAACTCGTTCTCGTCCCCCTCCGGCGGCAGCGTGCATCCACGCAGCGCGGCCAGCACGCGATCGCGCATCTCTGCCGTGGCCTTCTGCGTAAAGGTGAGCGCCAGCACCTCGGCTGGATCCTCCACCTTAGCCAGCAGCTTGAGATAACGCTGAATCAGCAGACCTGTCTTGCCCGACCCGGCAGGCGCTTCGGTGATCCATGACGCACCCGTGTCCAGCGCACGCGCGCGCTCGGCTGCGTCGGGAATCGCGTCTTTGGGCGTTGGAGAAGGGAAGCCGATTACGCCCACGGCATGCCGCCTTCCTCTTCGTCTTCGAGGTCTTCCAGGTTCAGCAGTATCGCCGCATCCACGCGGCACAGGGTGCGCTGCCCGCAGTTGTCGCAGGTCTTGGGATACTCCTTAGGCTGGACCGCCGCATCACCCGCCGCGTACGCCTCGGCAAGTTTGTGCAGATCGCGATGCCAGTTCTCCATCTGTGCTGCGAACGATTCCTCCCGGCCGCGGTGCTTGCTGCTCAGCAGCTTGGGGTCGACGGCGGTGCCCTCCAGCTTCATGCCATTCCTGCCGACCTTCACCAAGCCGAAGGCCAGTCCATCCACCTGCCCAAGGCCACCGGCAACGGCATACACCGGCAGTTGCGGTGCGTCCGGCCGCTCGCCCTGCCACTCGCGTGCCACCGCAAAGCCTGTCTTGTAGTCGATTAGGATCGTGCCTTCGGAACCGCCCGCCTCCACGCTGTCGATGCGATCGACGCGCAAATTCAGGCGCAGCGGGCCGAGCTCCGCGGCTGCGACAACCTTCTCGGTATCCACGACGGTGAAGGGCGGCCGATCCTTCATCTCGAAGTCGAGCCAGGCGGTGAGCAGCTTGAAGAGCCGCTGCCGCTGTACCTGGACGTAAGCCGCATCCCAGGCCGCCTGCGGCTCGGCGAGGAACAGCTCGTCGATATAAGCGCGCAGCAGCGTGTCCCGCCCTGAGGGGCTGCCGTCCGCAGGCTTCGCGCTCAAGCGGATCAGTTCGCTCTGGCTGCGAACGGTGTCCCAGAACTTCTGCAGCACGGAGTGAACCTGGTTGCCGCGCTCCATCGGGGTGAAGCCCGCGTCCCGTGGTTCGGTTGGCGAGGCAAACAGCCGGCGTTCGGCAAACGCACGAAAGCCGCATTGCGCCTGCGCGGTCAGTACGCTCGCTCCGCCTGCGATCACCGCGTCGGGCAGGGCTGGAAGCGGCTCGGCATCCTCGTGTTCGACCGCCAGCGTCGGCGTGCCGTCGAGCAAGCCGTCTTCGTCTGCCGGTCTCTCTTCTGCGATCTCCAGCACGGGCGGCGAGGGCCGTTGCACACCGTCCGCCGTCGTGCTGCTGTAGCTGAAGACCGCCTCGCTCGCGCTGCCAAGCAGGGACTGCAGCGATTCGCGCGCTGCCGCTTCGTCCGCGCGTGTGTCCGCGCCGGGCATGCCGAGCTCGCGCTGCAGCGTCCACGGCAGCAAGGGATGCAGCGCCTGCTTCGGAGGCCAGGTGTTCTCGTCCGCATGCAGAAACCAGAGCGCGTCCGCCGTACTGCCGGCGGCTTCCGCGACGGTCATCACCTGCACTGGAGCGCCGGTGTTTTCCGGTGCAAAGACGGTGTCCTTCGCCGCGCTGGACAGGGTTTCAACGAACGCCTCGAAACCCGTCCTGCCGCCCAGCAGGTCGAGCGTGGCGACCCGGTCCAGTGTCTCTTCCCAGCGGTCAAGCGCCTGGTGCTCCAGGCTGTTCAGCGGGTCGACGCCGGGCCATCCCGCCGTTCGAAGCACCTCGCGCACGCCGTCGGCAAAGGCGGCATAGCCATCCTTCTCGCGCCGGAGCGGACGCGCCGCAGACTGTAACTCCCGCAGGCGCCGGACCGTCTCGCCATCCTTGTTGGGCATGGCGGCGATGACGTCGCGCAGGAGCACTTCGCCACGCAGCGCCGTCAGGCCGCGCACGATGTGCATGTCAAGCTCCGCACCGCGCACAGGGGAGGCGGCAAGCTGCAGGTGCGGGCTCCGCAGCATCGCTCCCGCATCCTCCAGCGACACCGGCCCCGCGCACCAGCGCAGCACGTTCAGCGCATCCTGCACCATGGGCAGGCTGTCGAGCGGACGGCCCGAGGAGAACTCGTACACCGGCGACTGCTCGCCCGTGGTCACGTCGGAAAGCTGCGGCGCAACCGCCCGTCGAAGCTCGCGCTCCAGTTCGCCACGCACCGCCGGCAGATCAGGGACGATCACGGCTACCGACACATTCGTATCTCGCTGGAGCTGCTGCCGCACCCAGCGAGCGCACTGCCGCATCTCCGAGGAAGCGCTGCCGCAACGCCAAAGCGTCGGCGACGATGTCCGTGGCGTGGAGGCAACGATGCGCCTGACGGAAGCGCCCGCACCTTCCAATGCAGCGATTACCAGCGACTGCGCCGGCGTGGTCGCGCCAAAGCCGTACAGCAGGTACTCATTCTCGAGAGCGATGCGGCCAAGCCGCAGATGCTCTGCAAGCTCGATCGCGAGATGCGAGAGGGGTAGCAACGCCTCGTCGCGGCAGCGATCTTCAAACAGCGCATACCAGTCGGCAAAGCTCCCTGCATCCTCGGTCAAAGCGTGGAGCGGGTAACTGCCGCGCGCGAAGCGGCCGGTCACGTCGTAGGCGCCCAGTAGGTTCGCGGTGGCCTCGCACAGCTTTGCCTGCGAAGCCGCCGGACGCAGCGTTTCCGTGCGGCCGCTGTCGATCACGCGACGCCAGTGCTCGCGCTCCTGCAGCGTATTCAGCAGCACGCGATGCTCGGCGCCGCCCACAACGGCGGTCCGCCACAACGATGCGGTCCACGCTCCCCACGACAGGATCTTCGGAGCCTGCCACGTCCTTGCGCCAGCCGCCAGTCGCGCGCGATCATAGCGCACGAGCAATTGGCGGACGGTGCGCTGATTTGGTGTCAGAACCGTCGCGCCGCGTTGCAGGGCAGCATGAACGTCTGAAAAAGCCATTCCCGCTGCTTCCTCAGGATGGATTACGGCAGCGACGGACATTCTCCTTTTATACGCCTGCGAGCGCCGCTCCGGAGGGCTGTTTCGACGACCGCAAACTGAGGAAAAGCAGGGCGATCAAACCCGAGAGCGGCACAAGCAGAGCGATCCGCAATGATCCAGAGATGCGCGAAACCTCACCCACCAGCAGCGGGAGAGCGGCGGCCCCAAGGCCCGACACAGCAATGATGGAACCCACCTGGGCCGCGGCCGCTCCCTCGCCCAGCATGGCCGACAAGACCAGCGGGAACCAGGGCGCGAGCGACAGACCCAGCAGCGCCGA
>CAZZVI010000027.1:4425-13336 GCA_964657335.1 uncultured Terriglobus sp. | reverse complement strand
GCTTCGCCCACTTCCCGAGCGTCTGAACTGCCCCCGCGATTCCAGAGTGCCGTAATCAGGGCCAGTGCGAAGAGGAACGCGACGCTCAACAGCAGCCTGCCGAGAGGGAACCTCAACAGCAGTGTGCCGAGCACGAACGGTGCAAGCACCGCTCCCAGGCTCCAACTGAAGTTGACCAGCGAAAGCGCTGCTCCTCGATGCGCGGCGAAGCGGCGTGACGCCAACAGGTTCAGCGAGGTCAGCATCTGGCCCACGCCGAAGCCCAACGGCAGCAGAGCGGCCGCGTCCCACATCGCGGGTGCCTGCCGGCGCACGCACAGGCCCAGCAGAAAGAAGCCAAGCGTCGCCGCCGCCGCTCCGCGGATCAGCGATCGCCAAAGGCGCCGTGACGTGGTGACGCCGCCGAAAAACGCTCCAACAAACTGCGCCGTGAAGAACAGTCCGCTGCCGCTGTCGGAGGCATGGGCGCTCGCCGCAAGCGCGGGTAACGCCGGCCCGAGGAACACCGTTCCAAAGCCCGAGAGCAGCATGCCGCCATGCAGCAGCGCAAGATTCGGTGAACCGGGTACCGTCTCGTGCACGCCCGGTTCCGGGTCGCGCCGTTGGGATTGAGCCATGAAAACGAATCCTCCACGGCTCGCCGGTGCAAGGGGCGCACTCGCCTGCCGCATCTTCAGGCAACGTATCATGGTGATATGGATCGATCTCCCCCGTGGCGCCTCCTCGCGATGCTGTTGCTGTGCGCCGGCCTGGCGGGTTGCAAGCGGTCAACCGAGCACCTGCCATCGAACACCGCCACCTTCACGCTGAAGGGCACGGTCGTTTCCGTGGACGCCGCGGCCGCCGAGGTGACGCTGCAGCATGACGCCGTTCCCGGCTTCATGGGAGCCATGACCATGCCGTACAAGCTTGAGGATGCGCAGACCGCGGGGGAACTGCACCGGGGCGACGTGATCCGCGCACGCCTGCTGGTCGACAAAACGGGCGACGGCGACTACCGCAACGCCCGGCTGAACGAGATCGCCGTGCTGGCGGAGGCGCGTCCGAGCTACAAGCCGGAGTCTGCGTACAACGTGCCGAAAGCAGGCGATGCCGTGCCGGACTTCCACTTCATCAACCAGGACGGCCGGGCAATCCAACTGAGCCAGTTCCACGGCAAGGCGCTGCTCATCACCTTCATCTACACGCGCTGCCCGCTCAACGACTTCTGCCCGAAGATGAGCCGCAACTTCGCCGCGATTCAGCAGGCGTTGCGTGCAGATCCGGCGCTGCTCGACCACACGGAGCTGCTGTCGATCTCGTTCGATCCCGTCTTCGACACCCCCGCGGTGCTGCGTGCCTACGGTACGAGCTATACCGGCGGGAACGGCTTTGCGCATTGGCAGTTTGCGGTTCCCGCGAAGGACGCGCTCCCTGCTGTGGAGCACTTCTTCAACATGGGCGTCACCACCGGCGGCGATGGCGCATTAACGCATTCGCTTTCCACCGTGCTTGTGGGCGCGGATGGCAAGGTGGCAGCATGGTATCCGGGCAGCGAGTGGAATCCGCAGGAAGTGCTCTCGCAGATGAAGTCGATTGCCGGTTCCGCCGCCAGGCAGCAGGCAAGCTCCCCGCCGGCAGCGCGGGTGATCGAACGACCGGCCGCTGCAGCCGCATTTCTGAAGCTTTAGGAGAACGAAATGGCCAGAATCACCATGATCTTCGGCGTTCTGCTTGCGCTCCTGGGCGTAGGCTTCTTTGTCGCGGCCGTGCCGCATGCCCCCACGTCGCTCATCCCGCTGTACTTCGGCATCATCCTGGTACTGCTGGGTGCGTTGGCGAATACGGATGATGCGAAGCGCCGCATGCTCTTCATGCACATTGCCGTCACCGTCGGCCTGCTCGGCTTCCTGTTTCCCTTCATTCGGGCGGTGCCGGGAGCGGTCAACATGCTGAAGGGCGTCGCCGTGGCGCACCCGCTTGCCATTGAAGAGCAGATGCTGATGGCCCTGCTTTGCCTGATCTTTGTGGGTCTTTGCGTACGTTCGTTCATCGCGGCACGCCGCGCGCGCGCATAGTCCGACGGGCGCCCTGGCGCATCTGTACTAAGGAAGACTCGGAGAAGGCATGGGATCGTTTGGACCTGGGATGCACGGCTCGCACGGATCGGCCCGCAGCGCGGAGCGGCCGTCGCGCAACGCGGCGCGAAGCGTGAGCGCAGACCTGACCGCGCAGAAGCCCAAACCGGACATGCGCCGCGTGTGGCCTGAGATCAAGAAGCTGGTGCGTCCGCGCTCCGGCCTGATCGCGACCAGCCTGGTCATCATGGTGGTCAATCGCGCCAGTGGCCTGGTTCTGCCCGCTTCCGCGAAGTTCCTCATCGACAACGTGATGCAGGCGCGCCGGCTCGACAAGCTGCCGCTGGTGGTCGGCGCTGTCCTGCTCGCCACCTTTACGCAGGGCGCCACGTCGTATGCGCTGACGCAGATGCTGTCGAAGGCAGGGCAGCGGCTGATCACAGAGTTGCGCGTGCAGGTGCAGAGCCATGTAGGCCGGCTGCCGGTTGCGTTCTACGACGCGAACCGCTCGGGCACGCTGGTAGCGCGCATCATGACGGACGTCGAAGGTGTGCGCAACCTGATTGGCACCGGCCTTGTGGACTTTCTGGGCGGCCTGCTGACGGCCATCTTCGCGTTCGCCTACCTAGTCCACCTGTCGGTCGGCATGACCCTGTTGTCGTTCAGCGTCATGATCCTGTTCGCTCTGGTCATGCAGCGCGCGTTCAAGGTCATACGGCCGATCTTCCGCGCACGCGCAAAGATCAATGCCGAGGTGACGGGCCGCCTGACAGAGTCTTTGGGCGGCGTGCGCGTTGTGAAGGGCTACCACGCAGAGAACAGCGAAGCCGCCGTCTTTGCGGAAGGAGCTTCACGGCTGCTGCAGAACGTGATCAGCTCGCTTACCGCCCAATCCATCATGGCCCTGGCATCGACAGCGGTGCTGGGCATCGTCGGGTCCCTCGTCATGTACCTTGGCGCACGGCAGGTGGTCGCTCACAGGCTCACGGTCGGCGGATACGTAACCTACACGATGTTTCTGGCCTTCATGACCATGCCGCTGGTCTCGCTGGTCAACATCGGAACCCAGCTGACCGAAGCGATGGCAGGGCTTGACCGCACGGCAGAGATACTCGGCGAGCGTGAAGAAGATAAAGACCCGAAACGGCAGATCGACATCCCACCCATGCAGGGCGAAGTGCAGTTCGAGAACGTAGGCTTCGAGTACGACCCCGGCAAGCCTGTACTGCATGGCATCAGCTTCCATGCGCGTCCCGATACGGTGACAGCGCTCGTCGGTTCGTCCGGCTCCGGCAAGTCGACGATCATCTCGCTGATCTGCGCCTTTCATGACGCGACTTCGGGCGTCGTGAAGGTAGACGGCGTCGATCTGTCCACCGTGCATCTTGGCTCCTATCGCTCGCAACTCGGCGTTGTGCTGCAGGAGACCTTCCTGTTCGACGGCACCATTCGTGACAACATCCTGTTTTCGCGGCCGGAAGCAACGGAAGAGCAGTTCGTCGAGGCCTGCCGCATCGCCCGCGTAAGCGAGTTTGCCGAGCGCTTTGAAGAGGGCTACGAGACGGTCGTGGGCGAGCGCGGCGTAAAGCTCTCCGGCGGCCAACGGCAGCGGCTTTCCATCGCGCGAGCCATCCTCGCCGACCCGCGCATTCTCATCCTCGATGAAGCCACGAGCTCGCTCGACTCCGAGAGCGAAGCCATGATCCAGCAGGGCCTGAACTACCTGATGGCAGGCCGAACGACGTTCGTGATCGCTCACCGGCTCAGCACCATCCGCAAGGCCAACCAGATCCTCGTCGTCGAAGGCGGCAACATTGTGGAACGCGGCACGCATGCCGAACTCTACGCACTGCAGGGCCGCTACCGCGAGCTCTACGACCGCCAGCATGGGATCGAAACAAACCTGTTCCTTGCGCCCGGCGAGGGAGACGTTGTACCCGAAGTAGCCGCCGTCTAGCGGTGTACACTTTCAGCCATGGAAGCCCTCGTGATCACACCCGAGATCGAAGCGGCAGCGCAGCGGCTTGCGGAAGCCACGGGAACAACGCCAACTGAGGCGTTGGCTGAAGCTTTACGCGAGACCTTGCGAGACTTGCCCATGCCGTCTTCTCAACCAAGAAAGACAGCAGAGGAGATACTGGCTTTGATCCGTTCCCATCAATTGACGGTAATCAACGACCTCAGCGAAGACGAGATCCTTGGCTATGACTCCTTTGGTATACCGGAGCAGCCGCACCTTGGTCGTTGATACTTCAGCAATCATTGCGATCGCAACTGGCGAACAAGAGCAATCAACCTTCTTACTGCAGCTGGGCTACGCACCACGCGTGGCTATGTCTTATGTCACCTTGTTCGAGGTTTCGATCGTGTTGCTGAAGCGAACAGGCAGCAGCGATCAACAAGTTGTGAAGGATGTTCTGCAGCAGTTCAACGTAAAGCTCTTTCCCGCAGATGCTGCACAGATAGTGCTCGCAGTGGACGCTTATCAGCGCTTCGGCAAAGGCCGCCATCCCGCCGCACTCAACTTCGGCGACTGCTTCAGCTATGCGCTGGCAAAGCACCTGAACGAACCGTTGCTCTTCAAAGGCGAAGACTTCCGCCAGACGGACGTTCTGGTCGCCTGAATCCAGAAACTAGGCGATATTCAGCTCGCGCAGGATGAAGGCATAGTCCATCGCGATCTCGCGCAGGTAGTCGTAACGGCCTGATGCGCCGCCATGGCCCGCGTCCATATTCACGTGCAGCAACAGCGGCTGATCTGGGTTGGTCTTGAGCGTGCGCAGCTTGGCGACGAACTTCGCGGGCTCCCAGTACATCACCTGCGAATCGTTCAAGCTGGTCTTCACCAGCGTGGCCGGATATGCGCCGCCCTGCAGGTTGTCGTACGGCGAGTAGCTGCGCATGTACTCGAACGCCTCGGGCTCATTAGGATTGCCCCACTCCTCGTACTCGGCGACCGTCAGCGGCAGCGATGCGTCCAGCATGGTGTTCATCACGTCGACGAACGGCACATGCGACAGCACGACGCGGAACAGCTCCGGCCGCAGATTGACGACTGCGCCCAGCAGCAGGCCGCCGGCGCTGCCTCCCTCGATGATGACCTTGTCCGGTGCTCCATACTTCCCCGCGATCAGGTGTTCCGTCGCCGCAACGAAGTCGGTAAAGGTGTTGCACTTGACCATCATCTTGCCGGCATCATGCCACGTGTCGCCCAGGTCGCCGCCGCCGCGGATGTGCGCATAGGCCATCACGATGCCGCGATCCAGCAAAGATAAACGGCTGGTGCCGAAGCCGACCGGCAGTGCATAGCCATACGACCCGTAGCCGTAGATGTACAGCGGATTCGTGCCGTCCTTGCGGAACGCATCGCGGCGATACACCAGCGACACCGGCACCCGCACGCCGTCGGCGGCCGTGGCCCAGACGCGCTCGGAAGCGTAGCGTTCGCGGTCAAAGCCGCCGGGCACCTCCTGCTGCTTCAGCAGCGTGGATGTGTTGGTGGCAACGTCGTACTCATACACCGACGCGGGCGAGACCAGCGACTGATAGCTGTAACGAAAACTCGTCGCATCGAAGTTGCGATTCACGTGCAGGCCCGCCGAGTAGCTCGGCTCGGGAAACGCAACCGTCGCCGGATCCGTCGAAAGCGCATCGCCCTCAAAGCGAAAGACGCGCATGCGATCCAGCCCCTCGACGATTTCCGAAGCGACGGCAAAGTGCCCGAACACCTCGAAGTCGTCCAGCGGCACCTGCTTGTCTTCCGGCAGCAGCTCGGTCCAGTGGTCGCGGTCCGGGGTGGCGACCGGCGCGGTCACCACGCGAAAGTTCTTCCCCGTATCGTTCGTGCGAATGTAGAAGAGATTTGCGCGATGTTCGACCGAATACTCCTGATCTGGGATGCGCGGAGCGATGATTTGAAACGTCTCAAACGGCGTTTCCGCAGCGACGAAACGGTACTCCGAGGTCGTGTGGCTGCCACTTTCAATCAGCAGAAACTTGCGATCGCGTGTGCGCCCCACGCCCACGTTGAATCGCTCATCCGTTTCCTCAAATACAAGCACGTCGTCGCTCGCAGCTGAGCCAAGCGCATGACGAAGCACACGGTCGTGCCGCTTTGTCCCCTCATCCTCGACGGTGTAGAAGAGCATGGCGGAGTCGGGCGTCCACACGATCGCGCCGACGCGCTCAGCGGTGTCCGCCAGCAGTTCGCCGGTGCGCAGGTCCTTGATGTGCAGCGTGTACTGTCGAAAGCCGGTGTTGTCGGTGGTGTAGGCCAGCAGGTTCCCGTCCGGGCTGACGGAAAGCGCGCCCAGCGCCATGAATGGCTGACCTTCAGCGAGCTGGTTTACATCCAGCAGAACTTCTTCCGGCGCATTCCCGTCGTAGCTGAGATCAGCCGCAGCCGCGCGGCGGCAATGGATCGCATATTGCGAACCTTCGACCGTATGCACGTAGTAAAACCAGCCTCCATCGCGATACGGAACGGACGTGTCCGTCTCCTTCACGTGCGACAGCATCTCGCGATACAGCGTCTCCTGCAGGTCCTTCGTCGATGCCATGACAGCGTCGGTGTAGGCGTTCTCCGCTTCCAGGTAGGCGCGCACATCAGCCGAATCCTTCTCGCGCAGCCAGAAGTAATCGTCCTCCAACGTGGTGTCGTGGATGTGGGTGGGGTGCGGCTCCTTCCGTGCAATGGGCGGCGATGGCAGGGAAGCAGGCGCGGAGGAAAGCAGGCTCATATCTTCAGGATACAAGCGCCGCGGGCCTACTCAGGCAGGGAACTGACGCCTTGTGGCGGAGCAACGGAATTGTCCTCTGCCCTCCCTAAATACTCAAACGCGCCGCCGCGATGAGCGGTTCACGCGGCAGACTTCAGCCGCTGACGAGCAGTTCAAGGAGACCGAACATGAAGATCCGCACCTTCGCACTCACAACCGCTTTGCTCGTCTGCACCGGCGCAGCATCTGCCTTCGCGCAGGGCTTCTCGGACAAGGACAAGAGCTTTCTGAAGGACTCCACCCAGGACAACCTGGCCGAGATCAAGATGGCGGAGATGACCGTCCGCACAACGAAAAACCCCGCGATTAAAGCCTTTGCCGAGCAGATGATCCAGGACCACAACGCGCTGCTCGCCGGTGCCAAGCCCGTAGCACTGAAGGCCGGTGTCACGCCGCCGACCACCACCAGCGCCAAGGCTGAGGCCGAGTACATCAAGCTGAAGGCGCTGACCGGCGAAACGTACGACAAGAGCTACGTCAAGACGATGGTCGCCGACCACCACGAAGACCTTGACAAGGTAAAGCAGGAAAACGCGTCCACCGCAAACCCCGATATGAAGAAGCTGACGGCGCATGCTGCTGACGTCATCGCCGGGCACACCCAGAAGATCGAGACGATCGCCTCGAACATGGGAGTCAAATAGCTAGGAAGTCCCGACGCAGAGGGCGGATGCCGCTCGCATCCGCTCCTCAGGCAGATTCGGGGAACTTTTGCCGACGTCCGGCGTATCATCAACTGTGATGGCAGCAAGGCTCCGGTTGTTCTGGGTCATCGTCGTTGCGCTTCTGATCGGGTGGGTTTTCCCCGCAGTCGCAGAGTCCGTTAAGTCGATGCCGGCACCGACGGCGTACGTCAACGACTACGCCGGAGTCCTGAACGAGTCCACGAAATCTGACCTCGACGGGCTGCTGAAGCAGCTTGATACCCAGGCGCATGCGCAGGTGTTTGTCGCGATCATTCACAAGATCGAAGACGACAACAGCCCGGCCGAGTTCGCGAACGAGCTCTTCGCCAAGTGGAAGCCGGGACCGAAAGAGCAGAATCGCGGCGCGCTGCTGCTGATCTCGGTGGACGATCACAAGTACCAGTTTGAGATTGGCTACGGCCTTGAGGGCATCCTGCCTGACGGCAAGACCGGCGACATCGGCCGCGAGATGGTGCCGGACTTGCGCGCTAGCAACTACGACGGCGCGGTGCGGACCGCGGTCAACGATCTCTCCAATGTAGTTGCCGCCGACGCGGGTGTGACCCTCGCCGCTCCGCCACGACCGGTGCGCCATGTGCGCGGCCGGTCCAGCGGCGGCAATGGATGGATCGGTATCGCCTTCTTTGTCTTCATCCTGTTCTTCATCCTTCGCGGTGGCGGCCGCGGCGGCCCGGGCGGGTTCCTGACCGGCATGCTGCTGGGCAACGTGCTCGGCGGCGGACGTCGCGGCGGTTGGGGCGGTGGCGATGGTGGTGGCGGCTGGGGCGGCGGTGGTGGCGACGGCGGAGGCAGCTTCGGTGGCGGTGAGGGCGGCAGTTCCGGCGGCGGCGGAGCCGGCGGCAGTTGGTAAGGAGATCCAAATGGCACAGATGTTGGAAGGGAACGCAAACAGAGGGTCTATGAAAAAAGGTTTGATCGGTTTGATTGTGGTCGTGGTGCTGCTCGGCCTGGTGGCTATGAGCTTCATCTCGGCGAAGAACAGCATTGCCGTGAAGTCGAACGGTATCGATGCCGCGTTCTCAGAGATTGATGTGAACCTGCAGCGCCGGGCCGACCTGATCCCGAACCTGGTCGCCAGCGTGAAGGGCTACGCCAAGGTGGAAACGACCGTGCTGACCAACATCGCGGAAGCCCGCAGTGGCTTGTTGCAGGCAAAGACGCCGGACGAAAAGTTGGCCGCGAACGACCGTCTGTCAGTCTCGTTGCTGCCGTTGACGCGCATGCAGGAGGCGTATCCCGACCTGAAGAGCAATCAGCAGTTCATGCGGCTGGAAGATGAGCTGTCAGGGACGGAGAACCGCATCGCCGTAGCGCGCAAGCGGTACAACGACGCCATCCTGGATTACAACAACACCATCGCTGTCTTCCC
>CAZZVI010000027.1:0-4325 GCA_964657335.1 uncultured Terriglobus sp. | reverse complement strand
GACCAGTCGCAAAACGAAAGGCCGTCGCGTTCAGCGACGGCCTTTGGTATACGGCAGCGCGTTAGCGCGTGAACGAACCAACCGCGGTCGTCTCATCGTCCTTCACGTCGAACACGGTGTACAGCTTGGTGATCTGCAGCAGGTCGTGGACCTTCTTGGTCAGGTTCAACAGCTTCAGTTCGCCGCCCGCATTCTTCACGCTGGTGAATGCGCTGACCAACTCGCCGATGCCGGAGCTGTCGATGTAGCTGACGTCGCCCAGGTTCAAAAGAATGTTCTTGTCGCCTTTGGCCAGCAGGTCGCGGATGGCGTCGCGTAATACAACGCTGCCCTCGCCTAGAGTAATGCGGCCACTCAGATCCAGGATCGTAACGCCATCTACATGGCGCGTGCTTACCTTAACGCTCATCGTGCTCTCCTGCCGAAAGATCGGCTTTTGTAAGGAACTTTAGGTTGTGCCCTGTCCGTTCGTACGGTGCTTGATCAGCGTGAGTTCCGTGCCGGGGGACAACTGGCGAAAGTGTACTTCATCCATGAAGGCCTTCATCAGGAATACGCCACGGCCAGACCCGCGCAAGATGTTCTCTGGCGAGAGCGGGTCTGGAATGTTTTCCGCGTCGAAGCCGCTGCCCTGATCGCTGATGCGAAAGATCAGGTCGCCATCTGTCGCTTCAAGGCTCACGTTGACTTCCTTGTCGCGTTGATACGAGTTGCCGTGAATGACGGCATTTACCGCAGCTTCGCGTACGGCCATGGCAATGTTCGAGACATCATCATCGTCAAAGCCAAAGCGGCGCGCAAATCCCTCCGCCTCTTGCTCCACGCGATCGACCGACTCCAATGTAGAGGCGAGTGTCAGGCTGGTCCGGGTTGTCGGCGTGTTGGGCAAGGCGCTCCAGTAGGGCGTGACTTGACGACGGGTGTGTCTTCGCAGTGTGCTTCTCGCCGTGCCCGATGTCAAGACAACAGCGCGTACGAACCGTGTGATTCGCCCATCGCGACGCCAGTTGGATAGACTGCCAACAAAGGCGGCGAAGCCGACGGAGGCGCAGGGATGACAGAGCAGGCAATCCGCAGAACCAGCCTGTCATCACTCATGGGTGCGCGCGTTCGCGATGCTGCCGGCGCTATCAGCGGGCGCATTGCAGAGTTCCTCCTGGTAGGCGAAGAGTCGGGAACGCACGTCAGCAGCCTGGTGCTTTCCAGCTCCGGCAGAGTGCGCGACAAGCAGGTGTACTGCGTTCCGTTGCATGCGCTTAGCTTTGGTGCGGATGGCACAATCCACCTGAAAGGCGTGGACACACCGCAGCCGCTGGAGATCTCTCCCGCTGCCGTTTTGCTGGAGCGTGACCTGCTGGACCAGCAGATCATCGACGTCTACGGCCACAAGGTCGTGCGCGTGAACGACGTCGATCTCGTGTGGGAGATCGAGGGCGACTCCGTCTGCAAGCTGCGCATTGCCGAGGTGGAAGTGGGCATGCGCGGAGCGGTGCGACGTCTGCTGAAGGGCCTGCCGAAAGGCTTTGTCGAGTCGGTTGCGCATCGCTTCCAGGCGCGCGTCATTCCGTGGGAGTTCGTCGATCTGATCGATCGCGATCCCGCGCGCCGCGTCCGCTTGAAAGTCGAATCGGACCGCCTGTCGCACATGCATCCATCCGACATCGCGGACATTCTGGAAGATCTCGCACCCGCAGAGCGCGATGCCGTCTTTACCTCGTTGAACGAAGAGATCGCAGCGGAGGCGCTGGAAGAAGTCGATCCCAAGCTGCAGCGTTCGCTGCTCGAACATATGGAGTCGAGCCGCGTCGCCGACATCGTCGAGGAGATGGACCCGGGAGCCGCGGCCGACCTGCTGGCCGAACTGCCCGAGGACCGCTCCGAGGCCATCCTGCACGAGATGGAGCCGGAGGAGCGCAAGGAAGTCGAAGATCTGCTGGAGTTCCCCGACGACTGGGCCGCGGGCCGCATGACGACGGACTACATCGCAGTGCCGCAGGAAGCGGATGTACGCGCCGCGATCGAGGCTCTCCGTGCCTTCGAAGGTGATCTCGAAACAGTAGGTGAAGTGTTTCTGCTGGATGAGAAGCAGCAACTTGCGGGAGTCGTCAGCCTGGCGCGCATTACGCTGGCCGAAGGTGCAACGCCCCTGGCGAGCATCAAGGAACCGCGCGTCACCACCTGTTCCGTCGACGCCGGCAGCAAAGAGATAGCCGAGCTGTTCGACAAGTACAACCTGCGCTCGCTCGCCGTGCTGGACCACGAGCATCAACTGGTCGGCGTGATCTACGCGGAACACGTCATCGCGTTGCTGCGGGCCGGGCGGTGACGCAAATGAAGATTCTGTATGTCTCGCAGCTTGCGACCTTCGACTCCTCCACGTATCGCGTGCTCGCACTGCGCAGGGAGGGTCACAGCGTCTCCACCATCGACACCAATCAGTACGGCCAGCGCAACGGGTTGCTTCGCAAGCTGGAGTTTCGCGCCGCTGCCGGGCCCGAGGTCAACCGCCTGAATCGTGACATCCTCTCCGTGGCTCATGAGGAGCGACCTGACGCCGTGTGGGCCGATAAGGCCCTTTGGATGAAGCCGGAAACGCTCGATGCTTTGCGGGCGATGGGCATCGTCACCGTGTCGTACATGATCGACAACTTCTTCGGCCCGCGCCGCGATCCCGGCTGGCGGCTGTATGCGAAGACGATTCCGCTGTATGACCTGCACTGCACGCAACGCGACGCCAACGTGCACGACTACAAACGCGCCGGCGCGCGCGATGTCATCAAGATACAAACAGCGTATGAGCCGACGGTGCACTATCCGCCTCCGGATGGATGGAGCGATGCAGACCGCGACCGCGACGTGTCGTTCGTCGGCACGCCGTACGATCAGCGCGCGCAGTTTCTCACGCGGCTTTGGCGGGAGTGGGGCTTCGCGGTCGCGGTGAATGGCGGCCTGGTGTGGAAGCCTGCCCTCGAACGTGCGGGCGGGCTCGATCTCTATCGCGGCAACGGTGAACTGCGCAACGAAGACTACCGCCAAGCGATCTGGCGCTCGCGCATCAACCTGGCCTTCCTGACGCACTCGAATCAGGATGAGTTTGTCCACAAGAGCTTTGAGATTGCGGCGTGCGGCGGCTTTCTGCTGGCAGAGCGCTCCGCCGGTCATCTCGAACGGTTTCGCGAAGATGAAGAAGCCGTCTTCTTTTCTGACTTTAATGAGTGCGCCGCAAAGATTCGCCGTTATTTGCCCGATGCTGCCGCGCGTGAGCGCATCGCACGCCGCGGCTACCAGCGTGCCGTCACATCGGGTTACGACAACGACACGCAGGTGCGAGCCATCGTCGCGCGGCTGAGCTCCCTGCGGCAGCAGCAGCGCAATGCGGTACGCGGGATGGCGACCGCATGACGACGCACGATCTTGCGCTCGGCGCCATCATTCTGCCGGAGAGTTTCGACGTCTGCATCATCGGTGCGGGTGCCGCGGGCATGGTGCTGGCGGTGCAGCTGCTGCGCGCCGGGCGCAGCGTCGTTCTGCTTGAAAGTGGCGGATTGCAACTGGAAGCTGCATCGCAGGATCTGTACCGCAGCGAGGTTTCAGGCCAGCGCCATACCGGCGTGCACACCGGACGCTTCCGCACCTGGGGCGGAACGACGACGCGATGGGGCGGACAGATTCTCGAGCTGGAACCCATCGACTTCGCAAAGCGCGCCTGGGTGAACGGCAGTGGCTGGCCCATCTCGAAGGACGATCTGCTGAGCGACTATCGTGCTGCCATTCCAATGGAAGGTCTCGAGAACGCGCTGCAAACCGATACGGAGGTCTGGCGTGCGGCAGGAGTGCCGGAGCCTGCGCTTGGCCCCGCACTGGAGCCGTACTTCACACGCTGGTGTCCGCAGCCGGACTTCTCTCGTCTGCACGGACCAGAGCTTGTGCGCGCCGAACCTTTGACTGTAGTGCTGCATGCAAACGCCGTTGGCTTTACATTGGACCACTGCTCGCTTGTGAACGAGGTAGTCTGCCGCAGTCTTGACGGGTATGAGGCGAAGGTACGGGCAGACGAGTTCGTGCTTGCCATTGGCGCCATCGAAACGTCACGCTTGTTGTTGAACCTGGAGGAGCGCGATGGTCCGCAGTGGAACCCGAACGGCATGGTGGGCGCTGGCTTTCAGGACCACGTTGATTGTGAAGTAGTGCACGTTCAATCATTGGACAAGCGGCGCTTCCATGCAGCCTTCGCGAACGTCGTGTCGCACGGCTATAAGTACCATCCCAAAATTCGGCTGAGCGCAGAGCAACAGGAAGAGAACGGAACACTGAACGCCGCCGCC
>CAZZVI010000026.1:16703-25307 GCA_964657335.1 uncultured Terriglobus sp. | reverse complement strand
GCGTCCTGGCAGATGCGCGCGCTGTCGGCGAGTGTCTCGGGGTTCGATCCGAAGATCTGCGCGGAGATGGGGTGCTCGTCGTCGTAATAGGTCAGGTAGCGCTTGCGCTTCGTCTCGCGCATACGTGAGAGGCCGTCGGCGGAGGTGAACTCCGTCATGATGAGGCCGCAGCCGGACTGCTGGTTGCTGGCGGCCTGCTCGACATCGTCACTGTTGCTGGCTGCTGAGAACAGCGAGGCGTTCTTGATGAAGCGGCGGAAGACGGTGTCGGTGACGCCGGCCATGGGTGCAAGGACGGTCGCCGGCGCGATGCGCACGTCCCCGATGGTGAACTCGGCAGGCACAGCCGCGGGCGTCGCCACGGGTGGGCGATCGATGACAGCAGCGGCGTAGTCTTCCCATTCTTTTTTCATGGCTTCCAAGAACTGAAGAGTGATGTCAAACGATCCAACACATCTTCGATCACTTCCTCAGGAACTCGTTCGATCCATCGCGCAGCCCGAGCTTCCAGATCGATGGAGCGCGGCTGATCGCAGCGAACGAGCCCGGTCGTTGTCAACCCAAAGCCATCCAATGAGACGGCGAGACCAATATTGCGCGCGAAGTCGCCGCCGTTAGTGATGGGAAGGATGACGGGGGCTGCCGTCCGCCGGTTGAACGCTTCCGTTGTGACGACGAGCACCGGCCTGGAGCCGCGCTGCTCGTGTCCGAATGTCGGCTCCAACGAAACAAAGAAGATATCGCCGCGAATCAAATGAGCTCACGACCGACAGGAGGTGAGTTCAGCCACTCAAACTCTTCGTCAGGGTCCTTGGGAATCTTGTCGTAGTTGGCCAAGAGTTCTTCCATCGTGTACTTCGGTCTGCGGTGCGCGGCACGAGGGATGTGGCCTTCTGCGCAAACAATCAACTGCCCGTCCTGAACGGAAACTTCCGCACAGGATGCGTCGCTCAGTGACAAGGCACGGAGCACCTCATGGGTCAGCGAGATCACCGCTGACCCATCCGCGTTTCGTAGCAATGCGATTGTCATCACGACTCCTGTGGTGCAGTGTAAGTGTAAAAGAGCCTCCGGGAACCGGAGGCTCTTCGGGTTTGTGTTGCGGCTGCGCTTACTTGGCGGCGGCGACGGATGCGTCGCTTTTGGCGAACTTGCGCTTGAAGCGCTCGATGCGGCCGGCGGTGTCGATCACCTTGCTCTTGCCCGTGTAGAAGGGGTGGCAGACGCTGCAGATTTCCAGCAGGATGTCGCCCTTGTGGGTGGAGCGGGTTTCGAAGGTGTTGCCGCAGGCGCACTTGACGGTGGTCGCGTTGTAGCTGGGGTGGATACCTTGCTTTGGCATTGCAATCTCGATTCTGTGTTGAAATCAGCCTTCCGGCTCACGGTTCGCTTGCAGCGGTCAAGACTCACGCCACATCGAGGTTCCCGTCGCTCTGCTGGGTAGGGCTGCGGCCGTTCGGTTGCGCCACCTTGTTAGATGCAGCAACCCCGGTACTTTCCTCATTTTACCCTGCCTTTGGCACAGGGGACAATACGTCATGCTGGGGGCAGCGCGGAGAGGCGGAGGCGGGTTTTACCTGAATGCCTCACGCTGCATCGAACCGATTTTGGAGCGGTGCGCAGCCAAAGGGCGCGGGAACTCAGGCAGGAAGAGCGCGGACACCCGCGAACGGCGTAGGATGTCGGCACCACGTTCCGTGTAACGGAGGAAGTTATGCAGCTCGATTCGAAGGTATGCAGGATTCTCAGTGGCGTCACTCTCTTACTCGCGCTCGGGTTCGGTTTTGAGACCGCGCACGCGCAGACGACGCCGACCGGCCAGGTGCTCGCGCCGGGCGCGCCGGGCGCCCGGACCGGCACAGGCTGTTCGGCGACGGACCCCAACACCGCAACGTCCGCCAACGGCACGCCGACACCAAACTGCCTCGACGCCGGTCCCGGCTTTGCCATTCCGTCGACCAACATGCCCATCGGCGATAAGGCGAAGGCCGTCACCAGCCTGGTGCGTGTGGATGCGGTGGTGCCGCGGCCGCCGGTGGCGTTGCCGGAGGGCGATAGCTTCAGCGTGGTGGGCAGTGTGACGCTGGTGAAGCTGCGCCGGCCGGCGCTGGACGCGTGCCTCGCCACCGGCAGGCGCATCAGCGCGCGTGCGGCGGCGGCTACGTCGACCACCTGCCTAAGTGCCAAAGGCGATGTGCTGGCGTACCAGGAGTGCAAAGCCGGGTCGACCGAGGCGGCAGGCTGCTCGGTGCTGACGCCCGAAGACATCGCGAAGCAGCAGGTGACCGCAAGCGCAAAGTGAGTACCCTGGCCCCAATCAATCTCAGCACCGAGCTCGACCGCGTCTGCCCGCTTTGTGATGGGCAGGGAATGCGCATCGTGGAAGACGCGCTTGGACGCCGTTCCGCGGTGGCATGTGTCTGCCGGGCAGAGCGGCGCGCCCGCCGCGTGCTGGAACAGGCGCGCATCCCGCGCCGGTACGAACACTGCACGCTGGATGCGTATGAGCCGTCATATGGCGGAGCGAAGGGCAGTTCGCTGCTGAAAGCCCTGATGGCAGCGCGCGAATTCGTCCGGAAGTATCCTGCGGATACCGACGGCACCGGCCTGCTCCTGACCGGGTCGATCGGCGTTGGCAAGACGCATCTCGCCGTCGGCATCCTGCAGTCATTGATTGTCGAGCGCGGCGCAAGCGGACTGTTTTACGACTATCGCGAGCTTCTGAAGCAGGTGCAGAACAGCTACAACCCGCGCGTAGCCGCGACGGAACTGGAGATCCTGGCGCCAGTTTTCGATGCGGAGGTGCTGGTGCTGGACGAAATCGGCGCGTCCAAGCCGACGGACTGGGTTTGGGATACGGTCGCGCACATCCTGAACACTCGCTACAACGACCGGCGGACGACAATCATCACGACAAATTATGCAAACCTGCCTCCGCTGGGCATGGCTGCCGGCGAGGGCGCAGCGGGCCAGGCACGCGCCGCCATGCGGGACGAGACGCTGGGCGACCGAATCGGCGAACGCATGCGGTCTCGTCTGCAGGAGATGTGTGTTGTCGTCGAGATGCAGGGTGAAGACTTCCGCCAGAAGGTGAAGCGAGCTTCATTCACTTAGGGCGCGTCGTCAGGGCTAAAACCCGACCAGGCTCCAGAGCAGCAGCAGGGCAAATCCGCAGGCGGTCAGGCGATAGGTCAGGTCGTGGAATGCGGCGTCTGATCTCATGCGAATCTCCTTGAGGGGATGAAGGGACTATCGGCCGAGAGGGCGTTTCCAACAGCTTTGACTGTCACTATTCCACGGCTCTCGCGGCCTGCCCGTGAAATGTCTGTGATGAATCGTGTTAGTAACCTCTGCGTTTCCCACGAGCGAATGCAAGCGCGAGGGAGCGTTGCGCAGCACTTGGCCCATAACGAAACGTAGGATGGACCGTTTGTTGGTTGGGCAGCCATCTGTGAAGATACGTTGTGAAGCTTCTGCCCATCCTGATCCATGTCAACGCCTGAGTGAGAGTGACCTTGCAGAGATTCAAGTATGCGTGTGGCATGTTTGCCGTTCTGGTGGCGACCTACCGTTTGCCTTTTCTTGTGCCCCCTCATCCGAACGCCTCCGTCTCGTACCTTGTCGGGTTTAACAATCACGTTGCGATGCTGGTCCTGCTGGCGGGGTCGCTGGTGTTCGCCCTGGTCAGCAAGGGCGCGAACCTGCAACTTGCTGCGGAAGGTGCCCAGGAAACGCGGCCACTTTCACAGCGGTGGAGCACCTATGTGCTCGCGGCGACGTTCCTTCTGACGGCTGCCATTCTGGGCGTTTTCTGGTCGCGGGTGCGCGGCGACGGCATGCCTGCTCCCTTCGAAGCGGCCTATTTCATGGACCGGTATCACGAGATGCTCCGCGGGGGACGCATCTATCGGGACTTCACGTTTGACTATGGCCCCTTGATGTTTTTCCCACCGGTCTGGTTCTACCGGATCACCGGCGTGACCTTCCTCAACGCGTACTTTGTCATGCTGGCGCTGCAATGGGGTGCGGGTCTTGCGGCTCTCTGGTTCGTTCTGAAGCGCGTGGCTTCGTCGCCGGCAGGCAGGGTTCTTACCTTTCTGGTGGTCGCCCTGGTGTGGCTTACATCGACGATCGATCTAGGATCGAATTACACTCCGCTTCGTTTCCTGGCGAGCAGCGTGGCCGCGGCTTTGCTGGACGACCTGTACAAGCGGGGGCAAAAGGGCTGGGTTCTCTGTCTTGCGGGTGTTGCCGCATTCACCCTGCTGTTTTTCTATTCGCCTGAACAGGGAATCTCCTTCCTGATTGCCACCGTTCTGTTCTTCACCATCTGCGTGCGTGACCGCCGAGTTGCAGTTGCACTCGTTGCCTTCGCCATCGGATGCGGGTGCGTGATCGCCATCGGGGCTCATGTCGGCATGCTTCGGTCGCTCTTCTCATTCGGAGGGGGGAACTATGACTTGCCCGTGCTGCCGTCGAGATCGAGCGCTGCCGTTCTGCTTGGCCTGATTTGCGCGGCTTGCCTGGTGGTAACGAGCTTTCGTGGGAGAGACACAGCAAGGGTGGAGCTTTATCTCATCTGCCTCGCCATCGCGGGATGTCCTGCGGCCTTTGGACGTGCCGATCCCGGCCACATGTTCATTAACACGGTTCCAGCTCTCCTTGTCGTGTTGATGGTGCTTCTACAATCCGTCAACGCCGTTATGGCGGTTACCGTGGTTGTCTCATGCCTCTATCTGCAGGTTGCGTTCAAGGCACATTTCCTAAAGCTAAGCAATGCGATCGAGTGGGTGCGTACGAATTCTGAGAACAGCGGTTTTGATAACTATCTTTCAGCGGCTACAAAGCTGACCGCATCGCGAACCATTCTTGCCCCGTTTGCCTTTCCTGTGACAATCCGCGTCATGCAAGGGTCGCCTGTTCACAGCGGTCAGTTCTTCGGCTTTGCCATGCCGAACCGCACGCTGGCAGAGCTCAAGGTTGTGGAACTTGAGAGCAATCCCGGCATCCCGATCCTCGTTCCGAAGACGTTCGATCGAGCCTGCGCCCCCATGTCTCCGAAGGAGGCAGATGGCGCGATGCAGACGGTACTGGTTACGAGATTCGTACCGCCGATGCTGCACAGTGCGGACGTGGGTTCCGTGCTGTGCGACTACGTTCGCTCCCACTACGTCCCGGTGGAGGGAACCCCCTCTGGATGGAGCTACGAACTGCTGCGGCCGAAGGATCCGCAGTAGTTGGGCGGTGGTGATGGACCGGACTCCACAGAAACCCGGTAGTAAACTCCTGCCATGGCCGATAGCGGAAATCCTGTGTCGTTTCTGCCGCCGGAGCCGGAGCGGACGCTCTCTCTGCGTACGTGGGGGATCGCCGCGCTCGCGGTGGTGCTGGCGCTGGGCATCGCTGCAGTTGCAACGCTGCGGCGGGCCCCGGTCAACATGGGTATTCTGCTAGCCGCCGATCCGTACGCGGGTAATCTGCCCATCTCCGGTATCACGATGACCGAGGCGACCAACGGCGCGGGCAACAAGCTGACCTATGTGGATGGCACCATCGGCAACACCGGCTCGAAAACCGTCACGGCGGCCACGGTGCAGGTGACGTTTGCGACAGGGGACGGATCGTCGCCGCATCGGGAGACCCTGCCGCTGTCACTGATCCGAACCCGCGTTCCGTATGTCGATCTGCAGCCGGTCTCGGCCGCGCCGATCGCTCCGGGGGCACACGTGGAGTTTCGCCTGATCTTTGAAAGCGTCCCCGCGAATTGGGATGTGAAGCCGCCCCTGATCCAGGTGATCCGCGCCGACCTGCGGTAGGCCATGGGTCGATCCAACCCAGTCCCCGATGCGATGATTTGTCTCCCTGATGGAACAAACTTCCTCACATTCGGTGTCGCATCGGCCGCCGCCCCCGCTTGGGAATAGACCTAAGTGCTTGACAGTAAGGGACATAGAGTGACGCTTCGCAAGTGGCACACAGCTTGCTACTAGACTGCCGTACCGGCGTGTCTTGCGCACGTCTCCGTACAAGGATTTCAAGGAGTTCTATTCATGAAGAAGTTGACTGAATTGAAGAAATCTCTCTCTGTCGGTGTTTCCGCTCTTTTGATTACCGGATCGATGGCGGTAACCGCGCATGCACAGGCTGCGGCGGACGCCTCGACTCCCGCGCAGAGTTCCTCAGCACCAGCCAAGCAGGATTCGGCAGATAAGGGTACCTACGCAACGGGCACACCGCTGCAGCCGGATTCCAAGGAAGGTTTCTGGGGACATGTGAATCCGTTTGCCCGTAAGAAGTGGGTAAAGCGTGAGATGGATCCAGTGAAGGACCGCGTCAACGAACTGGACCAGCTGCAGGCGAAGAACGCCAATGATATCCGTGACGTCGATGCACGTGCGACTGCCGGCATCAAGAACGCGAATGACGCTGCCGCGCTCGCGGACCGTCATGCCGCCGATGCCGCGACGCGAGCAGATGCCGCGAACACCACGGCAACTACCGCCACGACCCGCACCAACTCCCTCCATGGCACGGTCAGCAACCTGGACCAGTACCAGACAGTTGAATCCACACCCGTTGCGTTCCCTGCGGGACGGACCACCCTGGGCAAGAAGGCGAAGGCTGACCTCGATGAGATGGCAGCGAAGCTCGGCACCGAGAAGGGCTACATCCTTGAGGTGCAGGGTTACAGCCGCGCTGGTGTTGCCAACTCGCAAGCTATGGCTGACTCGGTCGTCCGCTATCTCGTGACGGAGCACCAAGTGCCGATTTACCGCATTTACCGCTCGGGTCTTGGCAAGGCAAGCGCAAAGGCGACATCCGATGGCGAAAAGACACTCGCGAACGGCGTTCGCGTGACGCTGCTCCATAACAGCCTGGCGACCATGGACGGCACGTCCGCCCCGACCGCTGCTGGCGCGCCCGCAGGAGGATCATCGTTCTAAGGATTTCCCCTGAGTTCCCTCCCCCGAGGGAATTCGGGTGTCGTACCTCGCGGTGCGGCATCCGGACCACTCAGTTGGAGGTCAGGCCGCACTGCCGGGCCGCAAACAAGGATTGGCGAGCACCTTCGCCACACAAGCTCTCCTAAGCAGAGAGAACCAAGGCAGATTGGCCCTCCTACCCAGGAGGGCCGTTTTTTTTGCTATAAGTCGTTCAGCCATAAATATGGTAGCTTGTCATCATGAGGACAACGGTTGACATTGCGGACGATCAGTACAGCCGTCTGAAGAGTGAGGCCGCTGTTGATAGGACTAGCGTGAAAGCACTCATCTCAGAGGGCGTCGACCTGGTACTGCAGAAACGCGAATCGAAACGAGTCACTTCCAGGAAGTCTCGACCGCGCTGGCCTATCATTCACGGTGGTAATCCTGAGGCTTTGGCTCGGATCACTAATGATGCGATGTTCGGCCCTGATGACGAGGCATGACTTCCTACCTGCCCGACGTGAACGTCCTGGTCGCCCTTTCACTGGACGGGCATCTCCATGCGAAGGCCGCTCATGAGTGGTATCGGCGCGAACAAAGCCCGTGTTTACAGGTGTGCCGCATCGTTCAACTGGGCTTTCTTCGGCTGCTCACCACACAATCAGTAGCCGGTGCCGGAACGCTTACAAACAAAGCAGCTTTGAATCTGCACCTTCAGCTGGTGCGGAAAGGGCTGATCGAGTTGCACAGCGAACCGGATGCATTCGACCGAGTCTTCGCCGATCGCGCTGCGACGAACCATCCATCTCCGAACCGATGGAATGATGCTTATCTAAGTGCGTTCGCGGAGTCCGCGGGTCTGAGACTTGTCACGTTCGACGCCACACTTGCAAGTTACACCCGTGGGAGTGTTCTGCTGCACGTCTAGCGCACCGTCACCTGCGTAAAGCCGAGACCGTGCAGCAGGCTTTCCATGTTGTTGCGGGCGTTGTTGCGCGCGGTGTCCAGAATGCCGTCAGCGGTGGCGGACTGTAGAATCTGCGTTTCGGCGGTCGTGCGCGTGTCGCTTTCGAGGTTCGGGTCGGCCTGGGTCAGCATGCCTGTGGTGCGAGCGAAGACGCGGGTCTTGGCGCTGTCGATGCGCGTGGTGAAGATCTGCGACGGCGGCAGGTCGAGTGTGACGGAGCGACCGCTCACCTGCACTGATTCGGGCTTGAGTTGCGAAAGATCGACGCCTGCGATGACCTGTCCATGGACCACCAGCAGCAGGCGGTCGCCGAAGAGTAGATCGGGCAGCACCGTGTTGGTGTGCTTGCCCTCGACAACGGTATCGACGGAGTAGCTGACCGTCTCAAGCTTGTTGAGCCGCTGGATCTGGCTGACCACGTCAGGCGCGCTGGTGAAGCTTTCATGGCCGCTGAGCAGGAAGCCGGCAAGCTGACCGGCGGTGCCGCCCGTGCCGGCGTGACGCAGCAGCATAACCGCTCCCACGATGCCGAGTACGAAGAAGAGCAGGAGACCGAAGAGGATGGCACCTGCACGGCTGCGTGGCTTCTGCTTGTAGGCGATGCGCTGCTGCCGGGCGACCTCTGCCTGGCGTGCGCGCTCGGCGGTGGATGGTACGGGATCAGTAGCCATTTTCGGTGAGATGCGTCAAACCGCGCCGCGCTGCCTGAGC